>NZ_JAKZGG010000005.1:0-191135 GCF_022549455.1 Acinetobacter sp. NIPH 1852
CGGCCAGTTACAACTGTACCACGACCAGAAATCGAGAATACATCTTCGATTGGCATTAGGAATGCTTTATCGATTGCACGCTCTGGCTCTGGAATGTAAGAGTCAAGTGCAGCAACTAAGTCGATTACAGCTTGTTCGCCATAAGGACCATCGTTACCGTTTAATGCTTGAAGCGCTGAACCACGGATGATTGGAGTGTCATCACCTGGGAAGTCATAAGTAGAAAGAAGTTCACGAACTTCCATTTCTACTAATTCAAGTAATTCTTCATCATCAACAAGGTCACACTTGTTTAAGAATACGATGATGTACGGTACACCAACCTGACGTGAAAGTAGGATGTGTTCACGAGTTTGTGGCATAGGACCATCAGTCGCAGCACATACAAGGATCGCGCCGTCCATCTGAGCAGCACCAGTAATCATGTTTTTAACATAATCGGCGTGGCCCGGGCAGTCTACGTGAGCGTAGTGACGGATTGGAGAATCGTATTCTACGTGTGATGTATTAATGGTAATACCACGTGCTTTTTCTTCAGGAGCTGAGTCGATTTGTGAGTAATCTTTCGCTTCACCGCCGTAAGTTTTTGCACAAATAGTTGCAATCGCAGCAGTTAAAGTTGTTTTACCATGGTCAACGTGACCAATTGTACCCACGTTTACGTGTGGTTTATTACGTTCAAACTTGGCTTTAGCCATGATGATCTTCCTTTATAAACTGCTCATGAGGGTCACCCATGAGCACTTGGTTTTTAACTAAGTTTTAGTTGGGTAATATAATAATCGAAAGATTACTCGTCGTCACCTTTTTTACCGCCAGTCTGGAACTTAGCGATGATGCCTTCAGCCACGTTACGTGGAGTTTCAGCGTATTTAGCGAATTCCATAGAGTAAGTCGCACGACCTTGAGACATAGAACGCATTTGAGTTGCGTAACCAAACATCTCAGCAAGAGGAACTTCTGCTTTAATCGCTTTTGTTCCACCAGGAAGATCGTCCATACCCTGAACCATACCACGACGACGGTTTAAGTCACCCATGATATCGCCCATGTAGTCTTCTGGAGTTTCAACTTCAACTTTCATGATTGGTTCAAGAAGAATCGGATCTGCTTTCATGAAACCATCACGGAAAGCGTAAGAACCCGCCATTTTGAACGACAATTCATCAGAATCGACATCATGGTAAGAACCGTCGAATAATGTCGCTTTGATACCCACAACAGGGTAACCAGCCAATACACCATTCTTCATACGTTCTTGAATACCTTTATCAACTGCGCCGAAGAATTCTTTAGGTACTACACCACCAACAACTTCTTCAACGAATTGGTAATCTTTACCAGCTTCTTCAACATCAAGCGGTTCAAGACGGACATATACATGACCGAACTTACCTTTACCACCAGTTTGACGTACGAATTTACCTTCTTGTTCAACAGACTTTTTGATCGTTTCGCGGTAAGCAACCATTGGTTTACCAATGTTCGCTTCAACGTTAAATTCACGCTTCATACGATCAACAAGAATATCAAGGTGAAGCTCACCCATACCAGCAATAATCGTTTGACCAGATTCTTCATCTGTACGAACGCGGAACGATGGATCTTCCTTAGCCAAACGACCTAAAGCAATTGACATTTTTTCTTGGTCAGCTTTAGTTTTTGGTTCAACAGCCAATGAAATTACTGGCTCTGGGAATTCCATACGCTCAAGTGTAATGATGTTTTTCTCATCACATAATGTATCACCGGTGGTCACGTCTTTAAGACCTACACACGCTGCGATATCACCTGCACGGATTTCATCAAGATCTTGACGTTCGTTCGCATGCATTTGCACGATACGACCGATACGTTCACGCTTAGATTTAACTGGGTTATAAACTGGATCACCTTGTTTAAGCACACCAGAATAAACACGTACGAATGTTAAGTTACCTACGAATTTGTCGTTCATGATTTTGAACGCAAGTGCAGAGAACGGTGCTTCGTCAGATGCTTCACGAATCGCTTTAGTTTCAGCTTTATCGTCAAGGATACCTTCGATTGGCTTAACTTCAGTCGGTGATGGTAAGAATTCAATAACAGCATCCAACATACGTTGAACACCTTTGTTTTTGAATGCAGTACCACAAAGCATAACTTGGATTTCACAAGCTAATGTACGAGCACGTAAACCTGCGATGACGTCTTCTCTAGAAAGCTCACCCTCTTCGAGGTACTTGTCCATTAACTCTTCTGAAGCTTCAGCAGCAGCTTCAACCATGTTAGTACGCCATTCATTAGCAGTATCAACTAAGTCAGCTGGGATCTCACCGTATTCAAACTGCATACCTTGAGACGCTTCATCCCAAATGATTGATTTCATTTCGATCAGGTCAACAACACCTGTGAATGTATCTTCAGCACCAATTGGTATAACGATTGGTACAGGATTACCGCCCAAACGTGTTTTAACTTGTTCAACCGCACGGAAGAAGTTTGCACCAGTACGGTCCATCTTGTTCACGAATGCTAAACGAGGCACTTTATATTTGTTCGCTTGACGCCATACAGTTTCAGACTGAGGCTGTACACCACCAACTGCACAGTAAACCATGCACGCACCGTCAAGAACACGCATAGAACGTTCAACTTCAATCGTGAAGTCTACATGTCCCGGGGTGTCAATTACATTAATACGGTGTTGTGGGAATTGTTTACTCATGCCAGACCAGAAACAAGTCGTTGCAGCAGAAGTAATGGTAATACCACGCTCTTGCTCTTGTTCCATCCAGTCCATTGTTGCTGCACCGTCATGTACTTCACCAATTTTGTGAGATACACCTGTGTAGAACAAAATACGTTCAGTTGTAGTTGTTTTACCTGCGTCAATGTGCGCAGAAATACCGATGTTACGGTAACGATTAATAGGGGTTTGGCGAGCCATGATGTCTTACATTCCTAAATGTTATATTTAAAACAGGGCGCATCAATGAAATTGATGCGCACGAATATTCAAGCAGGCAACTTAAATACCCGCAAAGCCTCCACTTTGATAGAGAGCGATGTTGAATCGAGCTACGGTATGCATGAATATTCTCCTGATTAGGGACTGTTTTATCCGTTTAGAAACGGTAGTGAGAGAAGGCTTTGTTGGCTTCAGCCATACGATGCACATCTTCACGTTTTTTGATCGCAGCACCTTTACCTTCAGCTGCATCAAGCAACTCACCAGCAAGACGTAAAGCCATCGTTTTTTCAGAACGCTTAGCAGCAGCATCTACTAACCAACGCATTGCTAAGGCAGTACGACGGGATGGGCGTACTTCCATAGGTACTTGATAAGTAGCGCCACCAACACGGCGTGCTTTAACTTCGACCATAGGACGAACTTTCTCAAGAGTAGTCTCGAAAAATTCAACTGGATCTACTTTGTTTTTTTCTTGAACACGTTCTAAAGCACCGTAAACGATACCTTCAGCAACAGATTTTTTACCATCTTGCATTACGTGGTTCATGAATTTAGCGATTGTTTGGCTGCTAAATTTTGGATCTGGAAGGATCTCACGAGCAGCGACTACGCGACGTCTTGGCATTTTAATACACCTAATAATATGACACTTCAGGATAATCCAGCAGTTTGTACAAGTGTCATGTACTCTACGCTGGCCTTACTATACGTCGCTTGAATTACAAATCTATGAAGAATTCAAACAAGCGAAACGCTAAAGGATTGCTTGTGCGGGCTTCCTAGAATTACTTCTTAGGACGCTTCGTACCGTATTTAGAACGTGACTGGTTACGATCTTTAACGCCAGCACAGTCTAAAGAACCACGAACGGTATGGTAACGTACACCTGGTAAGTCTTTAACACGACCACCACGGATAAGAACAACACTGTGCTCTTGTAAGTTATGACCTTCACCACCGATGTAGCTAGATACTTCAAAACCTGAAGTCAAGCGAACACGGCAAACCTTACGCATTGCTGAGTTTGGTTTTTTAGGTGTAGTCGTGTAAACACGTGTACATACACCACGACGTTGTGGACAAGCCTTCAACGCAGGAACTTTTGATTTTTCAATCAAAGTTGTACGACCCTTACGGATCAACTGATTTGTTGTTGCCATTTGGCAATTCTCCCGTTATTAAACAACCTCAAAAAGAAAAACACCTCTTTTCAAGGGCACACAATTGTAAGCTAAGAAGTATAAATGGTCAACATTGCAATACACAGCAAATGTTGACCATTCTTAGAATTAAATAGTTTTTTGAGTTGATCGATACATCATCAAAAATTTAACTATGTTTTGTTGAAGCAGGCTCTATATCAATGGTTTTTTTCTCACTCACAGCCTCTTGATCTTCATCCGCAAACAACTCATTTTGCTCTACTTTTAAAGCGGGTTGTTGTTCAGTATGCTCATGTTCAACAACATGTTGCTCAGCAAGTTGTTGGATACCATCCTCGACTTTTTCATCACTTTGAGTTTGCGTTCTCACATCTTCTTTGAATTGGACCGTGACATTGGTAATCACATTATTTTTCACATCATCCGATACAATCGCTTGATGTGACTCAGCACTTGTAGCCCCCAATCGCTTCGGATTCGTTTTTTTCAATAAGTCTTCAGCTTTATAATAGGCCTCTAATGGCGAAATATTCTCTGATGGATGTTCATTTAAATAGAAACGTGCTGCCCCAAAAACCGATTGAGATTTATGTCCAACATCTTCCAAAAACCGCCAACTATAAAAACCACCCAATGCAGCACCTGCAACTGGTATTAATTTTCCGATCACAGAAACTTGTGGAATATGATTTAGCCAACCCCATTTAAATTGGCCATCTTCATCCACCAACCATTTTTTGACGAGCTCAATATCATTATTTGAACCCAATATTTGTTGAAACTGCTGTAAATCATGAGTTTCCAACATGGATTTAAGGGCTTTTAAAGCAAGCAACAATGTCTGTTTCTCAGCAACAATGCCTAAATCAATTTCTTTAAAAATAAAAGCAACAACGTCTTGATCAACTTCTTCGGTTAAGTCAAACCCATGAGAGCGACCTGTTTGATAGATCGTTCTCAGTGCCAAAACAATTGAAGCAGGAATGTCGATCGCGGCACCCCATATACCCGTAGCACCTGTCACTAAACCCTGAGCTGCAGCCAATAGTTTATTTTGTTCAATCAATGCTTGGCTTAAACGTTGTGAACGCCCAGTATCATTGGTTAACTCAGCGATCGCGGTTACGCCAGCTTCCTCTAGGATTTTTTCAGTCATTGAACTATTTGAACTAAATTCATTTAACCATTGAAATAAATAGTCTGAGACTTTTTCACTTAGATCAGGAGATATAAAAGTGGCCACATTATTGACTTTGGTGTAGTGACGACCCAACAGTTGGTGCGATAATTTTGGAAATTGTTGGCGCAACATCTGTTGCGGACTTTCATATTTCTCCACCTCAAACGAGCCCTTCAAACGTGCATTTCCTTCAATCACATTGGATGAATCAAGACCTGCTACACCAGAAGTCGTTGGGGCAACTTGTAATTTTTGCAATTCCGAACTGAGCTTTTTAGCCACTCCAAAGGCTTGTGCAAATAAACCCGAAGATGGTTTGTTTTTAGATTTTGTCATCAAGTACCTCTGTTCTATATTCTGTGCATTTCTAGGTAAATACTAGGTTGAATACAGATTTATCTCAATGTTTATCTGTATACTTTCATCGTGTTTCTGTTCTAGCTCACGGATCATTACGAATATTTACACAACTGAAAATAGACATAAAATTTGCCATAAGAAATAAAAAACCTTTCTGTTATCATGATGTCATTCACTCATAAGCCATTTTAATCATTATATTCTCCTCGTTATTGTTCATAGAGATGATAAACAAGGCTTAGTATTACCATAAAAGGGATCAGTAAATGAAACGTGTTGTAATCACTGGTATGGGCATCAACTCATGCATCGGTAACTCTTTAGAAGAGGTCACTCATTCGTTAAAAAATGGAATCTCTGGGACACGTTTTAACCCAACTTATGCCGAACTGAATTTTAAAAGCCATGTCAGCGCAGCCGCAGAGCAAGATTTTGATGGTATTGACCGTAAAGTAAAACGCTTTATGGGTGTTTGTGCGATGTATGCCTACAATGCGGCTGTTGCGGCTGTTGAACATGCAGGCTTAAAAGCAGAAGACTTAGGTGATAACCCACGTTATGGTATTGCAGGTGGTAGCGGCGGCGGTTCAACTGCTTCTGTTGTAGAAATGACTGAACTTTTAGAAACGAAAGGCGCACGTAAAGTAGGCCCGTTCTTTGTACCTCGCAACATGACAAATACCATTACTGCAAACGTCGGTGTTGCATTTAAACTTCAAGGTGTAGCTCACTCTATCGCAAGTGCTTGTGCAACGTCTGCTGATGCAATCGGTTATGCATATAACCTCATTGCTTTAGGTAAACAAGATCTTATGCTCGCAGGTGGTGGTGAAGAAGATCACTGGTCACAAAGCTTACTGTTTGATGCAATGGGTGCTTTGTGTTCTAAATATAACGACACACCTGAAACTGCTTCACGTCCCTACTCTAAAGACCGCGATGGTTTCGTAATCGCAGGTGGCGGTGGTTTCGTAATTCTCGAATCTCTCGAACACGCTCAAGCACGTGGTGCAAAAATCTTAGCTGAAGTTGTTGGCTACGCAGCAAATAGCGATGGTGCAGACATGGTTGCACCGAGTGGCGAAGGCGCAACTCGCTGTATCTTGATGGCACTCGAAGAAGCGAAACAACACGGCGTTGAATCAATTGACTATGTAAATACACATGGTACTTCAACTCCTGCGGGCGACATCACCGAACTTAAAGCCATGGAGCGTGCATTTGGTGAGGGTAAAGTTCCACCTGTAAGCTCAACTAAATCGATGACTGGTCACAGCTTAGGTGCTGCTGGCGTTCACGAAGCAATCTACTCTGTTTTGATGTTACAAAATGACTTTATTGCACCGAACATCAATGTCACTGAGCTTGATGAAGGCGCGCAAGGTTTCGATATTGTACTTGAAAAACGTGATGCAAAACTGAATACTGTGATGAGTAACAGTTTTGGCTTTGGCGGCGTTAATGCCTGCCTTATTTTCAAGAAGTGGGATGCCTAAATCCCACGTGAAATACACTCGTAGGATTATCGATGGATGCACCTTCTGATGCTTTCTTGTGGGTAAAAGCATTACATATAATTGCTGTGGTATGTTGGTTCGCTGCATTGTTCTATCTACCACGTCTTTATGTTTATCATGCCATGAGTGAAGATGCGATTAGTCATCAACGCTTTGAAGTCATGGAACGTAAGTTATATCGCGGCATTATGTGGCCGTCTATGATTGCCACATTAGTGACTGCCCACTTTCTCGTTGAATGGGGCGATGCAACCCGACATTACCATGAAGCATTATGGTTTTATCTTAAAGTCGGCTTAGTCGGACTATTGGTGATTTACCATTTTGTGTGTGGTTATTATCGCAAAAAGTTGATTGGCAACGCGCACTACAAATCGCATAAGTTTTGGCGCTTTTTCAATGAAATGCCAACGCTGCTTTTATTTGCTATCATCATTTTAGTTGTTGTAAAACCTCAGTTTTAACTGGGGTTTTTTCTTTAGACTCAATATTAAAAACCTAGATTTTTTTAAACACCATCCATCTTAGATTCTCAAAATGTCCAAACTTTGGTATCGATTAACTCAAAAATTAAAAGCGAGATTCATTTCAAATTTGATTGTTTTTTTTAAAATAAATGAATTTGCTTATCGCGGACTCACTCAAGCTGAGATTGAGATGGCTCGCCCCGTCTTTGGCAATCTTATCGACTATTCACAAGTTAGAATTTTTAATATTCCCTACTTACCGTGGCAGCCCGTCAATATTTTCATTGCGCCGAACGGCAACCTATTCGTACACCAGCAAAATTATTGTCCAGATTATTCAATCTGCCCAATTCACCTAAAAGCAATTTTTATCCACGAACTTGCCCACATCTTGCAGCATCAGCAACATACCAATGTCATTTTTAAAGGGGCAATTTTACAATTGGGTTATTATTTAAGCTTTAAAAAATACAATCCCTATCACTACCAATTTATATCAGGCAAAGCATTTAATGATTACAACATTGAACAACAAGGCGATATTGCCCGCGATATTTTTCTGAAGAAAATCCCTAATATTATTTTGGAAAAATAAAAAGCCCTGTCATTTTATCTACAGGGCTTTTTATTTAAGTAAATCGCAATCAGCTTTACGCAGCAGAACCTTTGCGAGTTTCAGATTTGAGTTCATGACTATCATCCATTTCAGTCGTAAAATCTACACGCATTGCATCTTTAACAATTGTACCAACACGTCCTATACCAATTGCCAATCCAAACGCAACGACAGGAAATAAAATTACTGGAACTATCATTATGCTTACCTCTCTAATTTGATTTATAGGTGACAGCTAAAATCGTATTAATTCGATTTCGATTGATCTTGCTTTTGCAACATCACTGTCCCGACACGACCAACAACAATTGCTAAAGTTGCGGCCACCACTGGAAATAATATAATTGACATATTCGTCTCCTTAAAAATTAAACAAGATCAAACTTGTTGTTCTTTATATTGCAATAAAATCGTACCTAAACGTCCGACAACGATCGCTAGAACTGATGCAATGATAAGAAAAAATAAAATTGACATATGTGTTACCTCTCTTTTGTTTATTCACCACATGCTAGGATTTTCACCACAGTGTACATGTGTTCACATTGATTAGGATAATAGCAGTGCACGAATGTACACTCAAGTGTCGCAAAGAGATTCCCGACGAACGGTATACAAAACAACCAACAAACCATAAGCTATTGAATAAAATGTAATAATAATTTTAAAAGATCATTAATAAGAACTCATTAAACTCATTTTCTGATTATTTTTTACTTTTTAAATTCATTTAAAGCTGGCTTTTCTCGTCATTGATCTGTCATTTACACCTGAGAAAATGGTATGAAAAAACTCAGGTTGCATGATTAAAGCGATTCACAATCACAGCATAAGCACGAAAACACGCCAAAATACGAAAAACCACCGACACATCTTCGTATTTTATACAGAAAAACTTGTTATTTTTACGCAGTAAAATGTGCATTTAGTATATATTAGTCAACTTATGATTTCTCTTCTAGATATAGAATGTTTGGCGCCATGATATACACATGTTTTTAAAACTATACTTATATAAATCAAAAACTTGTATATCAGCATCAGTTAAGACTTAGGATTAGGTTTGAATGAAAAATTTTAAAATTGCCCTTGCTCAATTCTCTCCGCATATTGGCAATATTGACGCAAATACTCAAAAGATGGTTGAACAAGCTAATTTAGCGAAACAACAAAAGGCCGATTTAATCATCTTTCCTGAACTATCAACACTCGGTTACCCCGCCGAAGATTTGATAATTCGCCCAAATCTACAAAAACGTACTCAGAAAGCATTTGCTCAATTAAGTGAAGTCAAAGATATCGTTATGGTATTCGGTTTTGTAAATCAAACTGAAGATGGCCAGCGTTACAACTCTGCTGCGGTAATGAAGAATGGACAAGTTTTAGGAATCTACAATAAACACAACTTGCCTAATTACGGTGTGTTTGATGAGCGTCGTTACTTCCAAGAAGGTCATCAACATCTGGTATTTGAATATCAAGGTCACAAATTTGGTGTGCTGATTTGCGAAGATGTATGGTCATTGAACACAGTAAAACAACTCAGCCAGCTCAATGTTGAAACTGTACTCATCCTCAATGCTTCTCCTTATGAAGTTGGCAAGCCACAGCATCGTATTCAAAGCTTGAATGAACTTGCAAAACAATTAAGCTTGAATATTGTGTATGTGAACCAAGTCGGCGGACAAGATGACTTAATTTTTGATGGTTCTAGTTTTGTAAGTAATAACAACGGGCAAGTTGCGCTACAAGCACCAAGTTTCCAAGAATCTGTTTATTTTGCAGAATATGATGCAGAACAAAAACAATTTAAAACCGCAGAAACAACACCAACTTTAGATACTTTTGCTGAGATTTATCAAGCACTGGTCATGGCAACCCGTGATTACGTTCAACGCTCAGGCTTCCCTGGTGTTATCTTAGGTCTGTCTGGCGGTATTGATTCAGCTTTGACACTTGCAATTGCTGTTGATGCGATTGGAGCAGATAAAGTACAAGCGGTGATGATGCCTTATACCTACACCTCTCAAATGAGTGTAGAAGATGCGACAGAACAAGCTCGTCGCATGGGTGTGACATTTGGTATCGCTGAAATTCATCCGATCGTAAATAGCTTCATGCAAACCTTATTTCCATTCTTTGGCAATAGTCCTGCGGATGCAACTGAAGAGAACCTACAAGCGCGTACGCGTGGCACACTGTTGATGGGACTCTCCAATAAATTTGGTAATTTAGTTCTGTCTACAGGTAACAAATCTGAAATCTCTGTCGGTTATTGTACGTTGTATGGCGATATGGTTGGTGGCTTCTCTGTACTGAAAGATGTCTACAAAACGATTGTATTTGAACTCGCAAAATACCGTAATACACTGAGTGAAACACCTGTGATTCCTGAACGTGTGATCACTCGACCACCATCAGCAGAGTTACGTCCTGATCAAAAAGATCAAGACTCATTGCCAGCCTATGATGTACTTGATGCAATCTTATATGCTTATATAGAAGAAGATCTCAGCCAAGCAGACATTATCGCAAAAGGCTACCAAGCCGAAGTGGTAGAAAAAGTGATTCGCTTGGTCGATCGTAATGAATATAAACGTCGTCAAGGCGCAATTGGACCACGTATTAGTTCACGTGCTTTCAATCGCGAACGACGCTACCCTATCGTCAACGGATGGACCGCGAATGACTGAACAAATTGTTTCTGAAAAGTCACAATTACTTGCTCAAGCACTTTTGCTTGAGCAAGTTTCATTTTATAAAACTCAACTCACCACGCAACTTTCTGCTGATTTTTTTCAGCAATTCATTCAATTATTTTTACAACACGCACCCAACATTCAACTCAAAGAAGTCATTGAGTTAGAACAAATCCAAGCCGTTGTTAAACGTTATGCCTTTGAAATGCAGTTAGGCGCAGGTTTATTAGAGTTTATTGGTGAAATCGCACAAAAACTTCATGTCTTTTCTTTGCAGTCATCAGCACAATTACAGGATGTATTTTCAGATCAACAATTTGAAATATGGCTGTCTAAATTTTTAGAACTTGAAAATATTCGCCATTACCTGAATCATTTCTTAAAAGAAAGCCCATCGATTCAACAGCTCTGCCAATATATCGCAACAACCACTCTGCAAAATAAATTACCAAAACTATTTTCACAAACAGATGAAGAACGTATTTCTGACAGCAAATATGAGTGGCAACAAAAACTAAAAACCTTTTCCCACCGTCAACAACAGCGTATCGAACATAAAATAGAAGAAAGTATTGCTCGCTTTATTCAAGAACAACTCGTCGATTTAAGCCTACTTTCAAATGATGATTTAGAAAGCCTTGCACGTAATATTTGGGATGACAACAAAGCCAAACCGCTATCAGAGTATACCAAGCAAGTCACCCCACTCGATGTCGAAGAATTCTTTGTCATGATCTACGAATATTGGAAAGAATTACGCCAATCCTCATTCCTTCAAGATCTTATTTTATATGGCGTAAAAGTCTTTTATGACTTTTATAAAGACGAAAGCTTAGAAGATGTTTTCACTGCAATTGGACTAGAAGAAAGCGACCTTCAAAATGAAGCTGTTCGTTTTTATCCAAAGGTTGTGGCGGCTTTAGATGAACACGGTGTTTTGGAACCGATCATCACCATGATTTTAAAACCTTTCTATGAAAATCCCCAGACTTTAGCCTGCATCGAAAAACACTTATAAAAAATAACAGCCTGTCCATAAATGACTTATTGACGGGCTTTTTTAGTGCTCCAATTTATCATCCATATACAAATAACAGATAAAAAAAACCACGCAGGAGCGTGGTTTATAAAATGGTGGCTATGACGAGACTTGAACTTGTGACCCCCGCATTATGAGTGCGGTGCTCTAACCAACTGAGCTACATAGCCGTAAACTGTGAGCGCATTATCTAGGGTTCTACTGAGCAGGTCAAGCCTATGACTTTGAAAATACAAAACATATGCACATTTTTTACGCGCTTAATTTGCGATTGTTCATTTTTCAACACAAGCAACAACACATATTAAAATTCAATCAATATTTACAATAGATTGAATTTAAAAATCCAAAAATCAACGATTAAAATAATTTTTTAAGTTTGACAAAAACAACAGATAAAAAGAGACCACGCAGGAGCGTGGTCTATAAAATGGTGGCTATGACGAGACTTGAACTTGTGACCCCCGCATTATGAGTGCGGTGCTCTAACCAACTGAGCTACATAGCCGAAAACTGTGCGCGCATTATCTAAACTTTTACTACACACGTCAAGCACAATTTTTAAAAAATCTGGGAAGTGGGCCTGTAAGCCGGGTTCTGTCGAGGACGATCATTCCTCTAGGCGTACAATCACTCGTACGCTCAAGCGACCTACCCGAATCCAGCACGGGCCGTGCCTCAGGATTCCTATTTGGTCTTGCTTCTGGTGGGGTTTACCTTGCCGTGAACTGTTACCAGACACGCGGTGCGCTCTTACCGCACCCTTTCACCCTTACCTCACGAATGAGGCGGTCTACTCTCTGCTGCACTTGCCGTCGGTTTACACCGCCCAGGCGTTACCTGGCACCCTGCCCTATGAAGCCCGGACTTTCCTCCCCTGTTTCAGTCACGGAGACCTCCACAGCAGCGACCGTCCAGCCCACTTCGTCGCGCATATTAGCAAAGTTCGAACTTAATTGCTCGATTTTTTTTGCGCTGTTAATTTTTTATATTTCTGCATGAGTTCATCATGTGATTCGGCATGCTGAGGATCCAGTGGAATACAATCCACTGGACAAAACAACTGACACTGTGGCTGATCAAAGTGCCCGATACACTCTGTACAAAGTGCAGGATCAATCTCATAAATCAGCTCGCCCATATAAATCGCTTCATTGGGGCACACAGGTTCACAGACGTCACAGTTAATACATTCATCTGTAATATATAAGGACACGTTACCAGCCTTGTTGATGTTTACGTTCAAAAGCCTCAACCACTACGGGAGGCACAAATTTAGCTACATCACCTTTTAAACGCGCAATCTCTCTGACCAAAGTCGATGAAATAAATGAATATTGCTCAGATGGCGTTAAAAATACCGATTCAAATTGTGGATCAAGTTGGCGATTCATATTTGCCAACTGAAACTCATACTCAAAATCTGAAATTGCTCTTAAACCACGCAGTACCGCTGTCGCACGTTGTTCACGGAAGAAGTTGACTAACAAACCATCAAACCCCACAAATTCTACATTATTTAGGTGGCTTAATGATGTTTTGGCTAATGCTACACGCTCTTCTAAGCTAAACACTGGATTTTTATGGTGACCAATCGCAATCGCAACAACCACTTCATCAAACATTTTTGATGCTCTTGCAACCAAGTCGACATGTCCATTGGTAATTGGATCAAAAGTCCCTGGATAAATCACACGTGTTTTAGACATGCGTTGTACTCTGCGTAAATGAGATAAGTTGGGTATTTTAACAAAAGTTAAGCATAAACGCGAAATTCCTAAATGATGGAAAAAGATTACGTTTTACGGCACAATAAGCACAATTGTGGAAGTTTGAATTATGGCGAAAGCAACAGTAGTAAAAAAACATAATGGTGGCACGATTGCTCAAAACAAAAGAGCGCGTCACGATTACTTTATTGAAGAAAAATTCGAAGCTGGCATGTCGTTGCAAGGCTGGGAAGTTAAATCCCTACGCGCTGGTCGGATGAGCTTAACTGAAAGTTATGTGACTTTTAAAAATAATGAAGCATTTTTATTTGGTGCACAAATTCAGCCTTTGTTGTCTGCCTCAACGCACGTCGTTCCAGAAGCAACCCGCACGCGTAAGTTGCTCCTTTCTCGTCGTCAATTAGAACACCTATTGGGTGCAGTCAACCAAAAAGGTTATACCTGTGTTCCTTTAGCCTGTTATTGGAAAGGTCATTTGGTCAAGCTAGAAATTGCACTGGTAAAAGGTAAGCAATTGCATGACAAACGTGCCACGGAAAAAGACCGTGACTGGCAACGTGACAAATCAAGAATGCTGCATAAGTAATAAAAAACCTCCAAATCATGATGATTGGAGGTTTTTTTATGGCTGAAAAATTCATTTTATAAATGCTTTAACTTTAGCTCAGCCAAATATTTCCCAAATTTTCGTGCCGTTTCCAAGTCACCTTCGGGTGGTGTGATTTCTACGCTGGCATTATCAGACTGTGTCATTAAACCTAAAAAGCTCGACATACGGTTAATATCCTGTGGACTGCGCCCTGTCGGCATAAATGGTAATCCTGCCCATAACATGCCATGTTGCATCGCAAATAAATTAATTTGCTGCAATACCGCGAGCTTATCACCACTCAGCCCACCGCCATTGGTAAAACCCGCAGCCAATTTCCCTTGCCATGACCGTGCTAACCAACGCTTAGAAGAATCTTCCATAAACTGTTTTAATGCAGACGTCAGACTCCCCATATACGTTGGGCAGCCCATGACTAAAACATCCGCTTGATCAAGCAATTCCCATAGCGGTGCTGCAACAGAAATCAGGTGAACTTCTGCACCAGCTTGCTCTGCACCTTGCGCTATATGTTGCGCGACTTTAGCTGTATGACCATAAGGACTATGATAAATCACACAAACTTTAACTTTGGGAGTGTCTTGATCAATAACGAACATGGAAAATTTAAAAACCAATGAATTGAATCAAGTTTAACATTTTTCTCAGATACAAGGCGAATCAAGCGCATAAAGAATGCAATTTATTGCATAAAAACAAAGGTCGCCATGCGGCCTGTTTTCGCATCACGGCGATGAGAAAAAAAGTCTTGCGCCTGTTGATAAGAGCATTGATCTCCACCCACAATCGTCTCAACACCTAAACGATTGAGGATAAATCGAGCAATCGCATATAAGTCAGCTTGATATTTCCCTTCAATCTGACCAGCAATAAAAGCACTTTCTAGTTCGGGATATTTCTCACAAAAAGCCGCTTTTACTTCTGCTCCGACTTCAAAACAAGGCTGGCTAATCGCCGCACCTAACCATGCCCAAGTCGGCTGTGATCGCATTTCATTGACTGTATTTTCAACAATACCACTGGCCAAGCCACGCCAACCTGCATGTAGATTGGCAACTTCATTTCCTTCGGCATTGCCCAATACCACAGCCAAACAATCAGCTGTCATCATCATTAAGGCATGACCTGTACGCTGCGTGACTAAGCCATCACCTTCAAGCGCAGTAAATGGAATTTGCTCATTGATGGTATGACAAATGGTGCTATGCGTTTGAGTCATCCATGTCAGTTTATCCACTCCGAACTGAGACAACTCACGCAACAACACCATACGATGCTGTTGAACACGTTGCACATCATCATTGACATGCAATGCCAAATTAAATCCATAAAGATTTTTATTTTCAGTTGCAATCATTTGAGGATGTTCAATTCGTGTTTGTCCAACATATACACCTTTAGGCAAACCTTGTACAAATTCCATGCCTTAATTCCTTAACATCTTTGCTTAATAAGCCTCATTTTCACTACGAAGCACTTCAAGTAATTTAATAAAGTCTTCAGGCCACGGCGCTTCAAACATCATTTCTTCACCTGTGCGTGGGTGAACGAGTCCAAGTTTCGCGGCATGTAAGGCTTGACGCTTAAAATTACGCAACATATCAGTTAAGGTTGCTGAAGCCCCAGCTGGAAAGCGCACACGGTTGACATACACAGGATCTCCAACGAGTCCGTGACCAAGATAGCTAAAGTGCACACGGATTTGATGCGTACGCCCTGTTTCTAATTGCGCTTGTACACGGGTAAAGTCTCGGAAACGCTCTTTTACATTATAGTGGGTCACAGCATCGCGCCCGCCCGGCAGGATCGCCATTTTGACACGATCAACAGGATGACGTTTGATCGGTTCATCAATCGTTCCGCCCGCGATGATATTGCCGTATGTAACAAGATCATAAACACGATAAACCGTTTTCTTTGCCAGTTGTTTACTGAGTGAAAATTGCGCTTCTAATGTTTTCGCAACCACCAATAAGCCACTGGTATCTTTATCGATACGATGCACCAAACCTGCACGAGAAAGTTCCGCAAGTTTAGGACAGTGATAAAGTAAAGCATTGACCAGTGTTCCTGAGGGATTACCCGCACCCGGATGAACCACCATGCCAATCTCTTTATTAATCACGATAATATCGTCATCTTCATAGACAATATTGAGTGGAATATTTTCAGGTTGGCTCGAGGTTTGCGCTTCAAGCTCAACGTCGAGTGTGAGTAACTCATTGCCTTCACAGCGGTACTTGGGCTTAACAATGTTACCATTTACCAACAGATGGCCGTCTTTCATCCACTGTTTAAGTTTTTCACGAGAAAACTCACTCCAAACCAATGCCGCTACTTGATCAATACGTTGACCTAAATAGTCTTCATCGAGTTGAATTTGCAACGATAAACGTGTTGCAGTTGAGTCAGAAGTATGATTATCTGCATCGACAGATTCTTCGAGTAAGAAATCTGTTTCAGATACGTTTGAATTGGAAGATTGTGCTGAAGTCATTTGATGATCGGTACAAAAATGGTTTAATACAACCATTGTAGCTCATTGCCCAGAATAACAGAGGAGTTTTTATGTCGCTACCACGTTATAAAATTACGATGCTTGCACTATCTTTAGGTGTGGCATCTGCATTTGTGGGCTGTAGCAGCAATCCAAGCAAGAAAGAAGTGGTTGATAAAGGACCACAATCGAGTGAACAAATTTATTTTGAAAAAGCGCAAAAATCGCTAGAGCGCAATCAATACACTGATGCCGTAAAGTCACTGGAAGCCTTGGATACCTACTATCCAACTGGGCAATACACGCAGCAAGCGCAACTCGAACTTCTCTACGCCAAATTTAAACAGAAGGATTATGAAGGGACAATCGCGCTTGCAGATCGTTTCATTCGTTTAAATCCTCAACATCCAAATGTTGATTATGCCTACTATGTTCGCGGTGTTGCGAATATGGAAATGAATTACGATAGCTTGATTCGCTATACATCATTACAACAATCACACCGTGATGTGAGCTATGTCAAAGTTGCTTATCAAAACTTTGTTGATTTAATCCGTCGTTTTCCTAGCAGCCAGTATTCGGTTGATGCTGCGCAACGGATGAAATTTATTGGTCAAGAACTTGCTGAAAATGAAATGAATGCAGCACGTTTTAATATCAAGCGTAAAGCATGGCTTGCTGCTGCTGAGCGTGCACAATGGGTCATTGAGCATTATCCTCAAACGCCTCAAACGCCGGAAGCATTAGCAACACTTGCTTATAGTTATGACAAACTGGGTGATAAAGCAACATCACAACAATACGTTGAAATATTAAAACTGAACTATCCAAATTTGGTCAAATCAAATGGTGACGTGAATTTACGTGCAGCACGTAAAGAAGGCAGTTGGGTCAATCGCGCTACCTTGGGTTTATTAGGTCGTGAGACTCAGACTGTTGATACTGAAGAAAATGATGTTAAAACTGAGCAACAACGCAGTTTAACCAATCGCTTAAGTTTCGGTTTATTCGACAAACCAGAAACTGAACAAACCAGCGAAGAAGATGCCGCAAATTAATTCTGCGATCACAATCTGATTCAGCAAACAGGCAAGTCACCCCTTGCCTGTTTTTCATTTTCTAGTTACTAAATCACAGATACAATTTCCCCTGCAATACGATACTCGGAAACGTCACCCACAACCTGCGTGGTATCAAAAGAGTAACAAGGCTTGTATACTAAATACTGTATTTAAAGAAATACATAAAGTGAACAGGTTTTGTGGTGAGCTGCGATTATAGCAGCGCAAGATGCCTTTCTTGCGAAGCGTTGCTTCTCATTTGGGCAAAACCAAAGTAGGTCGAACCGAAGGTTTATCCTAAAATTGGATGAGCGCTAAACAAGACTCCGCTAAAGACATTTAATTCTTCTTATTGGTTAAACCTTATGGCTATTCCACAACATACGATTGATCAAATTTTAGATCGAACCGACATTGTCGATTTGATCGGTCAGCGTGTGAAGTTAAAAAAAACAGGAAGAACCTATTCAGGCTGTTGCCCATTCCATCAAGAAAAAACACCGTCTTTTCATGTGTATCGAGACAAACAGTATTTCCATTGCTTCGGCTGTCAGGCCAATGGCAATGCAATTCGATTCTTGATGGATATTGATAGTCGGAACTTCGTCGATGTGATGCAGGACTTATCAAATAAAACGGGCGTCGAGCTACCCAAAGACAACCATGACAATAAAAAACTTTCTTATAAGCGTAGTACCCAAGTAGCGGTGAATCCACCAACACAAACAACTCATAGTCCAACGCCAAATCCAGCCGTCATTGATGAACCAATTGATGGTCATTTTGTTGATATGGATCGCTACATGGATGATCCTTTTGCCCAATTTGATCCATCATTTAACAGGGATGAATATGTGCAGGAAGGAAATCTATATGACCTTTTGGAAAATGTAGCGCAATTTTATGAACGCCAATTACCCAATAATCAAAAGGCACAAAATTATTTTAAACAGCGCGGTTTATCTGCTCAAACCATTCAATTTTGGCGTTTAGGGTATGCACCCGAAGATTGGCAACATCTCGAAAAAGCCTTTCCTCAAGATATTGAAGGCTTGAAACAACTGGGGCTGATTCGCTCAAGTGATAGCGGTCGAGATTTTGATTTATTACGTGAAAGGGTAATTTTTCCGATTCGTGACCATAAGGGTCGAGTGGTCGGTTTTGGTGGTCGTGCACTCAACAATGAGATCAAACCTAAATATATCAACTCCCCAGATTCTGAAGTCTTTCATAAAAATCAATTGCTTTATGGGCTATACGAAGGGCGTAAACAAAAAGCCAATGACTGGCTAATGGTTGAAGGTTATATGGATGTGATTGCCCTACAGCAGTATGGCATCAATGGCGCAGTGGCGACGCTTGGAACTGCAAGTAATGCAGATCATTTAAATACCTTGTTTAAACAAAACTCACGAATCACTATCGCCTTTGATGGTGATGCTGCGGGACAAAAAGCAGCACGTCGAACTTTGGAAATCGCACTCCCCTTACTCAACGATGGACGTGAGTTAAAGTTTTTCGTACTTCCAAATGAACATGACCCAGACTCTTTAATTCGTCGTGAAGGTTTAGAAAGTTTCCAGAAATTATTACAACAAGCGCCTCTACTCTCTGACTTTGTATTTGCCCATCTGACTGGACAGCATGACATCAGTTCACCTGAAGGTAAAAGCTTAGTGATGGGAGAACTGCGTGAATTGACAGAATTATTGCCGAAGCATGGTTCATTTCGTTATTTGCTGACACAATCTTTCCGTGAAAAATTAGGTCTAGGCAAACGTTTTACTCCTCAAGTCAGCCATGATGCATCTTTATCTTTCAATATTCACACCAAAGATGAAGACTTTGCGATTGCAATATTAATGCATCACCCTTATCTGTATATTCACTTTGAAGAACTTCGTGCGGTCATTGATCCAACTGAACTCTTAGCCAAAATATTGGCAGTACTGAATACTGTGTTTGATGATTTACCTGATGATCAAGAGTTAGCAACCTATTATGTACTTGGTGCATGTAGCAGCTATGCTCATGAGCTTGCCGATATTATGCAGCGTACCAATATTCAGTCACTCACTGAAGCGCCTGAAATTGCAGATAAACTGGCAAAAGAATATGCTTTGGGACTACAAGAAAAATATTTAAGATTAAAACTTAAATCACCAATTTCTTTAATTGAATCACGTAATTTACGTCAGCAACTCAATGAACTAACGAAACAAATTAGTCTACGCTTATTGTCTTAGTCACAAGCTTTACTGTTTCGGCTTACGTTCATGCTCAAATACGTCGTGCAGATGTTGTTGTAACCATTCGAAGTAGTCAGGATTTTCAGCTTTGGCAGCCTCTCTTAATAAAATCGAAGTAGGATGCATTAACTTTTGACTTAAACGGTGGGCAAATTCTTGTAAAACCTGTTCAGGTGCATGACCATGTTGTAATGACTCTAAAGCATGTGCCAACTCATGCTGACTCATTTCTTCGCTATGTTGTCGATAGGCTTGAATCGTGCCACTTGCTTCTTTGACTTTTTGTTGGGTCATCAATTGAGTCGCCAATTGATTGACCATGATCTCAGCTTCAACAGCAGCCTGACGTCGTTGCGCTAAATTCTCTTCAATGACGCTTTGTAAATCATCCACACCATATAAATAAACGTTATCCAATGATTCTACTTTCGGATTTATATCGCGTGGAACAGCCAAATCAACCATCAGCATTTGTTGATAACGGCGTCTTTTTAATGCGACTTTAACGTCATTATATTCAATCACTTGATGCAAACTACCTGTACAGCTTGAAATCACATCAGCTCTATGTAAATTTTGTGCTAACTCTGAGAAAGAAATAATTTCAACATCAGCTTGATGTGCAAGTTCTTGTGCCAATTGATCAGCTCGTTCACGACTACGATTGCAAATAATGATTTTAGCCACTCCCATTTCAGCCAAATGTTTGGCAACAAGAGTATTCATCTCACCTGCCGCAACCACCATCACTGTTAATTTTTCTGGATGACTAAAGACCTGAGAAGCGAGCTGGGCAACAGCATATCCCATAGATACGGCATGGCTGCCAACAGAGGTTTCTGAGCGAACGCGTTTCGCCGCATAAAAAGCATATTCAAAAATGCCATTTAACTCTGGAGAAATGGTTTCGGCATCTTTAGACAGGGCTAATGCACTTTTCACTTGCCCTAAGATTTGTGGCTCACCCAGCATGAGTGAATCCAAACCACTTGCCACGCGCATCAAATGTGTAACAGCTTGGGCATTTTCGTAACGATAAACATGATGAATCAATTGTTTAACATCAATATTATTCACTTGGGCGAGCCAATGCAGGACGCTATCCACATCCTCAGTCATGGCATACACTTCCGTCCGATTACATGTAGACACCACCACCATATCTTTAAGCGCTGGGTGTTGGTGTCGATCAAGCAATAGCGTGGTCAATCGCTCTGCATTGAAAGCAATTTGCTCACGGAGTTCGACAGAAGCTGTCTGATGGTTGACACCCAGTGCAAAGAAAGACATATCAGATCATCATTCCGCTAAATTTATGCTATTGTGCAACATCGGTGTCATAAAAAGCATTACTTTGGATCAATAAAAATTGCGTCAACTATATCGCCGTATCCATTTTCACGGCAAGACGATTAGACGGTATTCTACCACAATCTTATTGTTAGGTAGTATGAGCGCTTACGCCTCCGCACAAGCAATACACGACATGTATGCAGATCAGAGCTTTGAATACGCACTGAAACAAAGCATGGTTGCAGAGTTTTCTCTCGCCTACGATGATATTCCAACAGCATTGCACAATTATACTGTGCTTGCGATTCGCAGCAATTCAACCACCATCAAACAGCGCGCGCTAGACATTGCACTTGAATATGACGATTTGCAAGCCGCTTTAGATATTGCCACCCATTGGGTTGAACAAGAGCCAGAAGATGTTCCAGCATTATTCTATTTGTCACATATTTCGCTCAAAACCCATGAATATGACCTTGCCGCAAAAACACTGGATAAGATTTTAAATATTGATCCAACTGCTGATCTAGAACAAATTTTAGCTGGGATCGCACCTGAACAAGCGCAAGATCGCAAGATCTTATTAAATGCACTCAGTGCAAGTAAAGAAAAAAACAACCCATCCATTTTGGCATTAATCGCAGGATTAGAAGCACAAGATGGCTTATATGAACAAGCACTCACAAATATTAATCGTGCACTGCGCAAACGCTCAAAATCCACGAGTTTCGTTTTAATGAAAGCCAATTTACTTATGGCTTTAGGTGATGAAACCGCAACTCAAAAATGGCTGGCTCAAGCCAGTCGCAAAAACAAGAATAATATTGATATCCGTTTAGCAGAGGCGCGCTACTATATTCAGCTCAATCAACAGCAACAAGCTTTTGATAAACTGAAAGCGATTATTAAAGATCATCCCCAAGCCGAAGACGCCTTATTTATTGCTGGTTTGACCAGTATTGACCTCAAACAATACGAACATGCTGAACAATATCTGGTTGAGTTACGTCATTCTGAAAAATACCAAAATGAAGCGTATTATTACCTCGCGATTAATGCGCAACGTAAGCAACATTTTGAGACAGCAAAGGCCTATTACCGTCTGGTCGATGGCAGTCTATATATTGTTTCTCGACGCAACATGATTTCTATTTTTGAACAACAACAACAACTCAATGATGCGCTGCGTTTTTTAACACAAGAGCGAGTGAATTATCCGCAACACGCCAGTTTCTTATATCAAGCCCAAGCGGATATTTTAAAGAAAATGGACAATAAAAAGGCAGCTTTGGCATTGCTTGATGAAGCCATCAAAAATATTCCAGATGATCCTGAATTGATTTATGCCGAAGTTTTATTACTCGATCCATTTACTGACCGAGATAAGCTCGATAAAACCTTAAAACAATTGTTATTGATTGAGCCGAATAGCCCAACCTATCTAAATGCTTATGCCTATACACTCGCCTTACAAAATCGCCGTTTGAAAGAAGCACGAAAATATGCAGAACTAGCGCTTGAATACGCGCCTGAACAAGCATCTATTTTAGATACACTCGGTTATATTGCCTTTTTGCAAAATGATTTTGATACTGCCGTTGCGGTTCTTGAACAAGCGTATGGTCTGAGTCAGAACATCAATATCGGGGTTCGCTATGCCAAAGCACTGTATATGCAAGGTTCACTCACGCAATTTAGCGATGTGTTACAGCAATTGAAACAAAAACATGCGAATGCCCCACAATTACAACAACTTGATAGCTTAATCTTACCTGTCACTGTAAAAAAGAGTTAAATCCATGCGTTTTTTTCCAAAACTATGCGTCGCAATATGTAGCATTAGCGCGCTGTTTTTAACGGGCTGCCAACATTTAAGCCAACCCAAAAAAGTTCTTACATCGCCCCAAGTACAGGATGAAAACAACTTCAGTTTGCAAGGAAAAATTGGCGTACGCACACCACAACAGTCTGGTAGTGCATTCTTCACATGGATACAACAGCAAGAACAATTTGATATTGAACTGACAGGCATCCTTGGTGTCGGAAAAACACAGATTCAGGGTAGATCGGGTGAGGTCACGCTCAATAGTGCTAAAACTGGTTTAATTACGGCAACATCACCTGAGGAATTATTAGAAAAAGCCACAGGTTGGCAAGCGCCTATTATGCATTTAACACATTGGGTACAGGCCAAACCTGCGACCCTACACGCGCAAGCAACCCGAGATGAAAACCAACGTTTAAAACAACTGATTGAAGATGGCTGGACCGTCGACTTTAGTTATAACGATGCCCAAACGCTACCCAATAAGCTGTTATTGAAACAAGCGCTTGCCGAAGATCAAGAAAACCGTATTACAATGGTCATTCAAAACCGATAGTTTAGATTATTCTATTATGATTAGAGTCCCTTCCCCCGCTAAATTGAATTTATTTCTTCATATCACAGGTCGTCGAGAAAATGGTTATCATGAATTACAAACGATTTTTCAACTGATTGACTTGTATGACTGGATGACTTTTGAAGAAACTAATGAAGAAATCATTCAAATTCAAGGCTTAGCAGAAGTACAACTCGAACAGAATTTAATCTATCGAGCAGCTCAGTTACTCCGCCCCCATGCCAAAAAACCCTGTGGTCTCAAGATCCAAATTGAAAAAAATATTCCAATGGGCGCGGGGCTAGGTGGCGGTTCTTCCAATGCAGCGACCACCCTGATTGTACTCAATCAACTTTGGCAATGCGGTTTAAAAGATCAACAACTCGCTGAGTATGGCGTACAACTTGGTGCCGATGTTCCCATCTTCGTTTATGGACGAAATGCATGGGCAGAAGGGATCGGTGAACATTTATCATTCATAGACTTAGCGCAAAAAAAGTTCATAATTTTAAAACCTGACTGTTTTATCAGCACTCAACAGCTATTTTCACAAAAATCATTGACAAGAGATTCTAAGATCACTACATTTTGCGCCTATCAGTTACAACCTTCTCTTTTTAGAAATAACTTTGAACCTTTGGCTCGACAGTTATATCCTGAAGTTGAAGAAGCAATGCAATATTTAGATCAGTTTGGTCTAGCAAAGCTTACAGGTACAGGTGCTTGTGTTTTTACTGAAATAACCGAAGAGATGGACATCGCGTTGATCTTGCAAAACGCACCATGTAAAGCTTACGTGGTCAATAGTTTAGCAGAATCACCTTTACGAAATTTCGAAGTTATGCGTTAGGGGCGTCGCCAAGTGGTAAGGCACCGGGTTTTGATCTCGGCATCCGTTGGTTCGAATCCAGCCGCCCCTGCCAATTTTCATCTGTAGATATATGTAATACATTAGGGGCGTCGCCAAGTGGTAAGGCACCGGGTTTTGATCTCGGCATCCGTTGGTTCGAATCCAGCCGCCCCTGCCATTACATTATCAAATTTAGGGGCGTCGCCAAGTGGTAAGGCACCGGGTTTTGATCTCGGCATCCGTTGGTTCGAATCCAGCCGCCCCTGCCATTTCTTTAGACAGGCTTGTTTTATATTGATATTGATCAAACATATTGACAATACCGTATAAAACCATTAAAGTTCTGCCGCATTAGGGGCGTCGCCAAGTGGTAAGGCACCGGGTTTTGATCTCGGCATCCGTTGGTTCGAATCCAGCCGCCCCTGCCATATAATAGATTGTTTCTAAACTACCCGTTGGAAAAATTTAAAACTTTTCCCTTGCGCTCGGGTGAAGCGTTGCTTCACTTAATCCTCGCTCAGGTGCTTCATGCCCAATCTTGTCGTTTTTAGTGGAAGTGCTCATCCACAGTTCGCCCAAAAAGTCGTAAGTCATTTACATATTCCATTAGGAGCTGCTTCAGTTAGCAAGTTCTCTGATGGTGAGATTTCAGTTGAAATTACTGAAAATGTACGTGGCAAAGACGTTTTTATCGTCCAATCTACTTGTGCGCCAACCAATGATAACCTTATGGAAATCTTGGTTATGGCAGATGCTTTGCGTCGCGCAAGTGCAGGTCGTATCACAGCAGTCATTCCGTACTTTGGTTACGCACGTCAAGATCGACGTCCGCGTTCTGCCCGTGTACCGATTACTGCTAAAGTTGTTGCAGATATGCTAACAACTGTAGGTATTGACCGTGTTGTGATGATCGATCTGCACGCAGACCAAATTCAAGGTTTCTTCGATATTCCTGTTGATAACATCTACGGTACGCCTGCCTTGTTAGCTGATTTACATCAGCAACAACATCACAACTTAATGGTGGTTTCACCTGACGTTGGCGGTGTAGTGCGTGCTCGTGCTGTTGCAAAACAACTGGGTGATATTGATTTAGCGATCATTGATAAGCGTCGTCAAAAAGCAAATGAATCTCAAGTGATGCATTTGATTGGTGATGTCAAAGATCGTGACTGTGTCATCGTAGATGATATGGTTGATACAGCAGGTACGCTTTGCAAAGCGGCTGATGCACTAAAACAATTTGGTGCGCGTCGAGTTATTGCTTATGCAACTCACCCTGTTTTATCTGGCAAAGCCATTGAAAACCTTCAAAACTCTGTTATTGATGAACTTGTTGTAACCGACACGATTCCTCTTTCAGATGAAGCAGCAAACATTGGCAAAGTTCGCCAAGTATCTGTTGCTAGCATGGTTGCTGAAACAATTCGTCGTATCAATAACGAAGAATCTATTAGCGCGATGTTTGATAGTTATCTATAATAGCCCAGCTTTTTTCTTAAACCCTAGCTTAGCTAGGGTTTTCTATCACTAAACTGGTCGCAAGTTTAGTCTCTTAAAACTCAATGAGGATATGCCCATGGCAAACTTCGTATTAAATGCTCAAGCACGTGAAGCTGCACTACAAGGGAAAGGTTCGAGCCGCCGCCTTCGTCACGCAGGAAAAATTCCAGCAATCGTCTATGGCGGTAGCGCTGAGCCTGTAACAATCACTTTAGAGCTTCGTCAAATCGTTAAAGCTTTAGAAAACAATGCTTTCTTTGAAGAAGTGATTGAAATCCAAATCGGTGATCAAGTTGAAAACGTTAAAATCAAAGCGTTACAACGCCACCCAGCAAAAAACACACCTATGCACGCTGACTTCATCCGCGCATAAGTGTTAAAGGCTTAATTAGTGTCAAATATTTCGCTAATTGTTGGTTTGGGCAATCCTGGAAAGGAATATGCCCAAACTCGCCATAATGCAGGTTTTTGGTTTGTAGAACAGCTTGCAGATCGTTATGGTATTCAGTTAAAAGCTGATCCGAAATTTCATGGATTCAGTGGTCGTGGTCAAATTGAAGGTCATGACGTACGTCTATTACTCCCCACAACCTTTATGAACCGTTCTGGTCAAAGTGTTGCCCCTTTCGCTAAGTTTTATCATATTTCTCCTGAATCGATTTTAATCGCTCATGATGAACTAGATATGGATCCTGGCGTTATTCGTTTGAAAACAGGTGGCGGACACGGCGGACACAATGGTCTACGTGATATCGTTCCTCATCTTGGTGCTAATTTCCACCGCTTACGGATTGGAATTGGACATCCTGGCTCTAAAGAGCGTGTCGCAGGTCATGTACTAAACAAAGCCCCAAGCAGTGAACAAGATTTAATGGATGCAGCACTTGATCATGCCTTATCTAAAGTGAAAATACTTGTTGATGGACAAGTTGCACTGGCGATGAATCAAATCAATGCTTACAAACCCACTTAAACTTACGACTGTATTGTTGAACAATCATACTTGCCATATTGCATTTTTAAGCGCAAAATGCGCATCGAACCGCCAAATAGCCCGCGGAAAACGTGACAAGTCAACCATAAGATATTCATCTTAGGTCTTACTCAGGAGACGCTAGCCATGCTATCTCGTTTATTAAAATGTAAAATTCACCGTGCAGTTGTGACACATGCTGAACTTCATTATGAAGGTTCTTGCGCAATTGATGGTGTATTAATGGACTTAGCAGGGATTCGTGAATACGAAGAAATCCACGTATGGAACGTCACTAACGGCAAACGTTTCACAACCTATGCAATTCGTGGTGAAGATGATTCAGGCATTATTTCAGTCAATGGTGGCGCAGCACACCAAGCTGATGTAGGCGATTTAGTGATTATTGCTACTTTTGGTGACTTCACTGAAATAGAAGCAGATCTACACAAACCGCGTTTAGTCTATGCGAACCCAAACAATACGGTCAGCCACACCGCAAACTGTATTCCTGTACAAATCGCATAAGCGTTAAAGATTCCAAAAGAGCCAGTCAAAAATGAACTGGCTTTTTTATGCCTCAGCTTTTTCTACCGCAATAGCAGTATTTTCCCAAAAACCATAAATACAAAAAAAGCCTAAACAGAAGCCCTCTTTTACTCAACCGCACTTGTAAAACAGCTCAATGCTTTATTAAATGAGTAGATAATAAAGATAATTTGAAAAATATGGATATTATAAAAACGCTGAGTAAAGTCACAGTCTTTGCAGAGTTGGATGCTGACCAACTAAACACCATCGCCAGCTATGCTCATATTCTGCATTTACAAACAGGACAAATGCTTTATCAGCTCAATGACAGTGCCGATCATGTTTATATTATTGCCTATGGTCGCGTTAAACTCACTACCGCTTCAGGTTTATCAACCTATTTGGGCCGTCATGACATCGTGGGGGAAATGGGTACCATTTCCAAACAACCTCATCACGGCACAGTTCATGCCATCCGAGATACCACCCTATTCGCGATTCCGCAGCAGCCATTTTTAGACTTCATTCACCAATATCCAAACGTTTTACTGGCCTTGTCTCGGCTGATCATCGCACGCTCGCAACCCGAACTACAGCATACCCATGCCATGAGTCATAACCGCACGTTATCTATTGTTCCTGTCACATCACAAATTCCAGCTATTCATCTCGCAGAACAATTGACTGAGCATTTACAACGTTGGCCACAAGTTCGCTTAGTCACAGCCGCACATGTGGATGCACTATTTGGCATTGGGTTTAGTCAAACGCCTCTCGACTACGGTGCAGATGACTTAAGATTACGTCAATGGTTAGCAAGCTTAGAAGAAAAGCATTGTTACGTCCTTTATGCTGCACATACCCATGACGATGAGTGGGCAAAACGCTGTCTACATCAGGCAGATCGCATCTTAATTTTAGCCGAAGCCAATCAGTCACCTGTTGAAACCCAACTTGTTGATGTATTAAATCAATATGATTGGCAAAGCCCGATTGAATTAGTGTTATTGCGCTCAGAGGCTGATCCCTCCCCCCATACATTACGTTGGAAACAACTCTATCGCGCCCGTGCCCATTATTTTATTCATCCTTGGGCACAAGCGGATATCAGCGCTGTCGCTCGGCAAATCTCCAGTCGAGGTCTAGGCTTGGTGCTGGGTGGTGGCGGTGCGCGTGGATTTGCACACATTGGTTTAATTCGCGCATTGGAACAACTACATATCCCCATTGATATTGTCGGTGGAACCAGTATGGGTGCATTCGTTGCTGCTTTGGTTGCGTGTGGTTTTGATAGTGTTGAAATGACTCATATTGCTTATGAAACTTTCGTTGCCCGAAACTATCTAAATGACTACACCATGCCTCGAGTATCTTTAATACGTGGACAACGATTCCATAGTCGGCTTCAAGCAATTTTTGGGCATCGGCGAATAGAAGAGTTGAAACGAACCTATTACTGCATTTCAACCAATCTGTCGACGGGTCAAGCCGTGATTCACGATCAAGGCGAACTGGCAACGTGGGTCGGTACTAGCATGAGTGTGCCCGGTGTAGCACCGCCTGTAGCATGGCATGAGAATTTATTGTGCGATGGCGGGATTATTAATAACCTCCCGACAGACGTAATGCAAAATTTGGAAAGAGGTGCAATTATTGCCAGTAATGTCAGCTTAAACGATGATATCCGCATCCCCGGTATCGGTTTAAATGAACCCGATCAAAGTGCCCTGCTCAACTGGAACAAATTGATTAAAGATAAACTGTTACCTGCGCCACGACTGGCTGAAATTTTAATGCGCACCGCGACACTTGCCAGTGATACCATGATTCAAGCGGCTGCGATTGAACGGGCAAATTTACATATCCGTATGCCAATTGAGGGCATCGGTATGTTTGATTGGCATAAGCTAGATGAGTTAGTAGAACGCGGTTATGAACATGCTTTGGCAACATTACTGCCTATTCGAGATACGTTGCCATAATCTTAATACTTCATACTCAATGTACTGCAGGCACATCAATCTGATAATGATCTAATAAAGCGTCTAAATATTGATAAGTTTCAGCATCCAATTGCTGCATATAAACATTGAGAATTTTTCGACATTGTCGCTGCTTTTCTATCGGCATACGCCCAACGATATCGAAAGTCACTTCCCATTGCGAACGTAACAAAGAGGCGTAGGCAATGTGATGTAAAACCTGTTCATCAATTTGTGCAATTGCTGTTGCAACCACTTCTCTTGCTTGATCTTGCATATAGTTCACGACCACCAACATGTCCGTCCATAAATGACAATGATCTGCGGCAGCCACGATGCTTTGAATAATGTCGACTTGGCGCAATGCAGGTAAATTTGCAACATAATGCTGAGCCTGAGCAGATAGGCCTGCGACAACGGGCAACATATCCTCCCAAAGTTGATCTTCTTGAGCCGCCTGAATAATGGCATTGATGACCGTTTCACCCTGCTGTACAGCCAAATCACCAAGTTCTTGTTTTAATTCATAACCAATATGACTCATTAATGCCAAAAGTTTGGGCCAGACCAAACGTTGCGCTGGATCACAGATAATCAATAATGCCTTTTCTATACGTGCTTTCGGTAATACATGAACCAAATGATCAATACGCTCTCTAGATTCAATATAAAAAGCGATTTCTAAAAGATCACTTTCTTGCTCAACTATTTGAGCCACATCTTGCACCACCTCATCCGACAACATACTCACGAAGCGTCCCATGGTCACAAAGTCACGTTGTTGCAAAAGAACCTGTGCAATATCCATAATCTGATGCGTCGTTAGAAATACCAATAATTCTCGTGCTAATCGTGGGTCAAGATGAACTGAGATTTCAGCAAGCGTTTCGGCGGATAATTTTTTAGCAATCCGATATAAGTTTTCAGTGGATAGATGCACGGCAATTTGTGCCACAATCAACGGATCTAAAAATCGTTTAACCATGAAAACATTTAACCCATTTGGCAACCAATTGACCCAAGTTGCCAAGTGCCGAAACCGTGCTTTTTGCTGATCTTGTAATAATTCAATGATTGCAAAGCGAAACTGTCTGAGACTTTCTGGTGATATTTTTTGCAAGAAAAGCAATTGTTGTTCCGAAACCTTTAGGATTCGTGCAAGTTTTATAATCTCAGCATGTACAGCTAATCGCGTCATTGCACTTACCTCTCTATTTTACTTTTGAGCAGGAAGCGTAGAAAAAAAGGGACTTGAAATAAACGCTGATTAATTTTTCGATTTTCTTCTAACACAGTGTGCTGCAATTGCTGATTTAACCAAGCTAACTCTTGTGTGGATAAATGGGAAAACTCTTTTAGATTAATCACGGGTCGATGTATTTGCTGCGCAAGTTGCTCGAGATCTGTTTGAACTGCCTTTTCCATTGGCGATCGCCTCACTTTCTTGTTGTTCTATATTTTGAGTTTATGCTCAATTTAGTTCTATTACCAATTTCACTGATTAATGGAAAATCTTGAAGCATGTCTCAGCATTATTCTTGATTGTTATAGAACGATTCATTCTATAAAAGTTATATTTTTCACGCAAAATATGACTATAATCAAAGCACATCGCTTCAGGGCGGGGTGAAATTCCCCACCGGTGGTAAGTTAGACTTTGATCATCAATGACCTAATCAGCCCACGAGCTGGTATCGTGAGGGTCAGTGACATATTGCCCCTTATGTACTCGCAGATTTGGTGAAATGCCAAAGCCGACGGTATAGTCCGGATGAAAGAAGACGAAACCACCAAAACAACTTTGGTTTTTTGGTGTGCGCTTATTTTTACATCAGTCCTGAAATGTTCAACCGTAACCTATTTACGAGAGCGTTTCATTATGTCGAGTTTAATTCAACCCGAACTTTTCTTTTCAGCCCTTTCCCCTGCTGAACAACGTATTCAACAAGCTTTAGATGATATCCGCCAAGGCAAACCTGTGTTGGTGATGGATGATTTTGACCGTGAAAATGAAGCGGATCTGATTGTTGCATCCGAAACATTGACTACCGAAACCATGGCACAAATGATCCGTGATGGTTCAGGGATTGTCTGTCTTTGCTTAACTGAAGAATTGGCAGATCATTTGCAACTTCCACCGATGGTTGTGGACAATTCAAGCCAGTTCAAAACAGCCTTTACGGTGACGATAGAAGCGGCACAAGGTGTGACCACAGGTGTTTCTGCGAAAGACCGTGTTACCACAGTTTTAGCAGCGACTAAAGCTGGTGCTGTTGCCAGTGATCTCAGTCGTCCCGGTCATGTTTTTCCTTTACGTGCACGTGATGGTGGTGTTTTGACACGTCGTGGGCATACCGAAGGAACGATTGATCTAGCCCGTTTAGCTGGCTTGAAACCTTCAGGTGTCTTGTGTGAATTAACCAATCCAGATGGTTCGATGGCTTCAGGTATTCAAGTGTTAGCGTATGCACAAACACATGACTTAACCGTGATTAGTATTGATGAACTGGTGCAATATCGCTTAAAGCATAATGTTTAATTAAAAAAATAGCCTCGAATCATCGAGGCTATTTACCTATTCAATGCTTATGAAACTTTTCGTTCAACATTGATCTCATTTACACACTCAAGCAATTCATTAAATTGTGCAATCTGCGTTACTGGCTGTGCTTGGATCAATTCTTCTACCGTACCATAACCATAATTCACCGCAATGGTTTCAATCTGATTTGCACGTGCACCAATCACATCATATTGACGATCACCCACCATGATACATTGCTGAGCATTCAACTGTTCTTTCTCAAGAATATAAGCAATTAAATCTGCTTTATTGGTACGTTCACCTGTCAGCTCACTCCCATAAATCCCAGTAAAATATTGATCTAACTGGAAATGAACCAAAATTTGTTTGGCATAAACTGTTGGCTTCGCTGTTGCAAGAAATAAGCGATATCCCTGTGCCTGTAGCTGTCGCAAAGTGACTTCTACAGTTGGATAGACTTCATTTTCAAATAAACCTGTAACCGAAAAACGCTCACGATAGGCAGCTAACGCTTGCTCAGCCAAGTCATCATCTTGTGTGTCTAATAATTTTGCCAAAGATGCTTTCAGTGGTGGACCAATGGTCCAATCTAAATCAACGTCATTCGCCAAAGGTTGATTGAGCTTTTCTAGCGCATAACGAATTGAACCATGAATCCCAGTTTTCGGGTCAGTCAAAGTCCCATCTAAATCAATCAGTATATTTTTGATCGTCATTCGTCCAATCTCTTAAAGCCTTACACAACGGAGTCGAGAGTTTCTCGAAACTTCCCTATACTAACGTAAATGAAAACATAAAAGGAAATTGCAGTGCGTCCGACCGTACTTTGTTTTTCAGGTTTAGATCCATCTGGCGGTGCTGGTTTACAAGCCGATATTGAAGCAATTGGGCAAAGCGGTGCACATGCTGCGATTGCATGTACTGCGCTGACCATTCAAAACTCTCAACAAGTTTTTGGTTTTGAAGCGACATCAAAAGAACTATTGCTTGCACAAGCAAATGCCGTGGTTGGTGATTTACCAATTAAATGCGTTAAATCTGGAATGCTCGGTACCACCGATAATATTGCGGCTTTAGCTGAATTTTTACGTGAACATACCGACTACCAATACGTACTCGATCCAGTGCTCGTCGCCAATAGTGGCGGTTCACTAGGCGATCAAGCCACGCTAGTCAAAGCCTTTGTTGAGCTGATTCCTTTAGCCACAGTGATTACCCCAAATACGGTTGAATTAACTGCCTTAACGGGTATAAATGACATTGAGCAAGCCACTCAAAAATTATTTGAAATGGGTGCAAAAGCAGTGCTGGTCAAAGGTGGGCATGAAGACACACCCGATCATATCCGAAATGTCCTGTATGCCGATGGTAAAATGATTGCAGAAAGCCATTGCCCTCGCCTAGAAGGACAATATCATGGTTCAGGTTGTTCTTTGGCAAGTTTTATTGCGGGACGATTAGCTTTAGGTGATTCACTCAAAATCGCAGTTCAACATGCAGAAACATGGTTATTTGGTGTGTTAAAACATGCCGAAACACCTGTTCCGAATGGGCAAAAGATTCCAAAGCGGTTTTAAACCGCTTTGCTTATCCATAAAAATTAAGCCAAGACTTTTACAAAAATCGATAACGGGTTCAATATCTTGCAGATCAGTAGTATCGTATTTTCAGAAAATACTAAGTATGCCCTACTATTTTAGGCATATCTAAGACGCTATATGAAAATTTATCATTAACTCCTATAAACATATGCAAAATATTCAAGAACCTTAACTTGCTTATAAAATATAATAATTATCATTTTAATTTTCACTATATCCCTCATGCTGAAATACCGCCTCCTACCTAGCCTATTACCGCTTAGCTGTGCCATGACTGTCTTTGCAAATGATCAAGTGAATACACTGCCAACCATCACGATTCAAGCCTCAACAGCAGTCGAAAATTCTGAAAAAGAATATAAGGTCAATTCTGCAAGTTCTGCGACACGCACATCCACTTTGCTTAAAGATACGCCACAAGCTGTAACTGTGGTCAATAAAGCAGTACTTGAAGATATCCAAGCAACCCGCTTATCCGAAGCACTTGATGTCGCGGGACTTGGACGAGCAAATAACTTTGGTGGACAAGGGCTAACCACTTTCACATCTCGAGGCTTTACTAGCGGCGAATATTATAGAAATGGCTTTCCAATTAACCGCGGTTATCCCAATGCACCTGATAGCTCAACCATCGAGCGCGTAGAAGTTTTAAGAGGTGCTTCATCAAGCCTGTATGGTCGTGGTGATCCAGGAGGTACTTTTAACGTGGTGAGTAAAGTACCCCTCGCCGAACGAAAAACAGTACTCGGTTTGAGTATCGATGATGAAGGACTCTATCGTAGTACAGTGGATACCACTGGCTCTTTGACTCCAGATAACAGTGTCAGCTACCGTTTAAATTTAATGGGTGAAAATGGAGATACTTTTCGGGAACATGTTGACTCAAAACGCTGGAACATTGCACCCGTTATTCAATGGACGCCTTCAGAGAATACCAAGGTTATCTTTGAAGCAGATTTCCTACGCAACCAACATGCTTTAGATCGTGGTTTCACTCGCTATGACGGTCAACAAAAACAATCTTTTGATCCCAAAGAATATTGGTGGGAATCTGGAAAAAATCGAAATCGACTCTATAACGACAATGATATGTTCCAATTACGCGTTGAACATCGTCTCAATGATGCATGGAAGTTGAATGTTGGTACGCAATATTTAGATGGAAATTTGCATGGTTATGCCGTTGAAGCAAATGGTGTAAAAGCCAATAGTCATGGCGAAATCATTACTCGAAATTATAATTGGCGAAATTTAGATTGGAATGACAAAAATATTCAAGCAAGCCTTGTCGGTGAGTTTAATCTGTTTAACCTAGAACATACGCTAGTATCTGGAATAGAATTTGAAGATTATGACTACCGTTCCTATATTATTCGCTCCACTGCACCATTTGACTTAAATATTCATCATCCCGATCGTACTCAGCCACTACCTGAATTAGTCAACGTCACCACACATGATCATGAACAACTGCGTAGCAAAGCTTTCTATGTTCAAGATCAAATTCGCTTAACAGATCGACTCAATACTTTGATTGGTTTACGTTTTGAACATTACGAACAGGATTATACCAATTTTATAAATCATTCTTCATGGTCAACTGATCACAATACCGTCATACCTCGTATTGGATTTACCTATGATTTGACCGATCAATTCACGCTTTATAGCAACATCAGTAAATCATTTAAACCAAACGCAGGCGCAGATCGAAACAATCAAGGCTTTAATCCTGAAGAAGGTATTTCTTATGAAATTGGTTCAAAATACGCTCTTCTTGATCATAAACTTTCATTTGAAAATGCAATTTATTATGTCAAAAAAGAGAATGTGCTGACATTAGATCCAGTGGATTCAACAAAAAGCGTTGCCGCAGGCGAAGTCACAAGTAAAGGCTTTGATCTCAGTTTGGTCGGAAATCTCACCCCAGAATGGAAAATTATTGGAAATTATGCCTATACCGATGCTGCGGTGAGCAAAGATAATAGCTTAACCAAAGGAACACGTTTAGCTAATATTCCTAAAGATTCATTCAATCTATTAAGTATTTATGAGTTTCAATCAGATGCATTAAATGGTTTAGGTTTAGGCTTAAACCAACGCTATATTGCCAGCCGAAAAGGACAAACTGCAAATAACACATACAGCATGGGAAGTTATGCGACTACGGACTTTATTTCTTATTACAATCTGTCATCGGACATACGTTTCAGTTTCGATATTAAAAATATCTTTAATAAAAAATATGATGATAGTGCATTCAACCGCTATGTTTATCCAGGTCAACCTCGAACAGTTAAACTCGGAATGACCTATAGTTTTTAAGTGTGTATATCAGTCCACGTCGAGTCTGTGCGAAGTGAACTAAACATATATTTTTAACACTTTCTATTCACCATCAAAAAAGGCGCTTAATGCGCCTTTTTTAGGATCAAGTAAATTATTGTGGAATACGTAACACCTGACCTGGGAAAATATCATCTGCATTTTTCAACAATGGTTTATTCGCTTCAAAAATTTTATTGTACTGGTTTGGATCACCATAATACTCTTTAGAAATCTTAGACAAGTTATCGCCTGATTTTACCGTATAGAACTTGCTTTCTGGTTCTGCTGTTTCAACCGTCATTTGATCATCAACTTGTGCAACATGATCAATATTCCCTACAGCAAGTACAATTTTTTCTTTATCCGCTTGGCTCTTTACCTGCCCTTTAATCACAGCGGTATCTGTCGCACCATTATAAGTAACTGATAGACCATCAACACCTAAACCTAAGCTTTTAATCAAACCCAATAATTTATTTGCTACTTCCTGAGCTGACGGCTCAGCTGGTGATGCTGGCGCAGCTTGTGGTTCTGCTGGCGCAGTATTTTTCTTGCCAATACCTTTAACAAAATCAAAAAGACCCATTGTTATTTCCTCTGTAATTATTAATGATGCTTGGTCAAAGTTGACCTAATTTCTAGTTATACAGAAAAAAAGAATTGCTCGAGTTTCAATTTAAATAGGTCTTGTAAATATATGTATATTCTCTAAAACAACACTCAGTATATTTGGAATTTCTTATTTTCACCCATAAAAAAGCCACCTTACGGTGGCTTTCGATCATGCAAGATGATTAAGCAAGTTTTTTGCTTACATAATCAATTGCAGATTGAACTGTTGTGATTTCATTTGAATCTTCATCTGGAATGGTGATGTCAAAGTCATTTTCAAAAGACATAACAAGTTCAACCAAATCCAAAGAATCAGCACCTAAGTCATCCATGAAAGATGCTTCGTTTTTGATTTCTTCAGCACGCATACCTAATTGTTCAGCTACAGCTTGCTTGATGCGTTGTTCGATATCGCTCACAGGAATTCTCCTCATTGCTTGTGGCGTTTTAATTTGCCACTAGTTTAATTGAATATTAAAATTTTTAAAAGTTTATACGTCGCCACTTAGGCCATGTATAAACCACCATTTACGTGTAAAACTGTACCAGTAATGTAACTAGCATTATCGCTTGCAAGGAAACTCACTGCATTTGCAATATCTTGGGGTTGACCTAGACGATTTAAAGCTACTTGATCGATCATTTTTTTACGAACATCTTCGCTTAACTGATCAGTCATTTCAGTTGCGATAAAACCAGGTGCTACACTGTTTACCGTAATCTGACGACTCCCCATCTCTTTCGCTAAGCTACGACTGAATGCTTCAATCCCTGCTTTCGCGGCTGAGTAATTGGCTTGTCCTGGGTTAGCAAAATGTGCAACCACAGAACTGATGTTAATAATGCGTCCAAAGCGTGCTTTGGTCATGCCTTTCAATACTCGCTTAGATAAACGGTAAACCGCTTTCAAGTGAATATTGAGAATGTCATCCCAATCATCTTCAGACATACGCAATAACAAATTATCTTTGGTAATCCCAGCATTGTTGACCAATACCAGAACCGAACCATATTGCTGCTCGATATGCGAAACAAGTGTATCAATTGCCTCGCCATTACGAACATCAAGTACCGCACCTGTTCCATGCTCAGCAAAACTGTCTGTCAGTTTTTGCGCGCCTGATTCAGAAGTCGCGGTACCAACGACAAAAAAACCGTCTTGAATGAGTTGCTGTGCAATTGCTGCGCCAATACCTCGGCTTGCTCCTGTCACTAACGCAACTTTTCGTTGTTGTGTCATGCAATTTTTCCTTCTGCCACTAACACTGCGTTTAGGGCATCTTCCATACGTGCTTTGCTATCAATGGCAAATGCTTTTTCTATGTTCGGTAATCGCTTGGCAAGATTACTAAGTACTGTACCCGGCCCACATTCGACCACATACTGAATACCCTGATCTTGTAGATATTGCATGGTACGTGTCCATTGTACCGATTGGTACAATTGGGCAGTGAGTGCCTGACGCAATTGAGCAACATCCGTAGCGATTTCCGCGTTGACATTTTGTATTACAGGAAGGTGGGGTAGCTCAATGGCAGTTTGTTCCAAAGCGTCAGCAAACTGTTCTGCTGCTGATCTCATCAATGAACAATGTGAAGGGACAGAAACAGGCAATGCGATGGCTTTACCAGACTGCGCTTTTGCCTCAGCCATGACTTGCTGAACCAACGCAGTACTCCCCGCAATCACGACTTGACCTTGCGCATTGTAATTTGCAGCTTCAACTGAACCTTGACCTGCCGCAGAGACTTGCTGGCAAAGCTCAACAACTTTGTCATCAGCCAAACCAAGGATTGCAGCCATTGCGCCTTCACCTTGAGGAACAGCACTTTGCATCAATTTACCGCGTAAATTGACCAATTTCACTGCATCGCCCAGCGTCATTGCTTCAGCTGCAACTAACGCGCTGTATTCTCCTAAAGAGTGTCCAGCCAAGTATTTCGGTACGATACCACCTAACTCTAACCAGACACGCCACAACGCAATACTTGCAGTGAGTAACACAGGCTGAGTATTTTCAGTTTGATCTAAACCTTCACCACTTTGAGCAATCTGCCAAAGGTCAAAACCAAGCGCTTCCGATGCCTCAGCAAAGGTGTCCTGAACAACACTGAACTGCTCTGCAAGTTCAGCCAACATACCTACTTTTTGCGAGCCTTGACCCGGAAAAACAAATGCTGTTTTTGTTGCTTGAGCTGCCTGCTCAAGTCGTTTAGTCGACATATAAAAATCCTTAAATTAGTCTATTGCCAATTTCATCAACACTCATGATTCTACATGAGAATGACGATAGACTCTTTAGCGATGCGGCAATTTAACATTGATTAAATCTTTTTATAATTGCGAAAAACAACAAAAAAGGGAGCTTTCGCTCCCATTTTTTTTATACTTTAAGCTATCGCTTAATGCATATGATTCAATTATTCAGCATCAGCTGCTTTAGCGAATAATTGACGACCACGGTAAACACCATCTTTAGTCACGTGGTGACGACGATGAGTTTCACCCGTAGTTTGGTCTACAGATAATGCATTCTCGGTTAAAGCGTCATGTGAACGGCGCATGTCACGGCGAGAGCGACTTTTACGGTTTTGCTGAACGGCCATGATGGCTCCTTACAAAGATCGAAAAAATGGATCAGAACAAATTCGGTTGTCTTAACTCAACATTATAACATAAATTATGAGCTAAGTTTACCCTTCAGGCCAGCCAAAACATCAAACGGGTTATCCCGCTTTTCTTCGACATCATCCTGAGTGGCAGGTCGATGCTTATGCTCACAAACATCATGTTTAGGAGATAAAGGCATCAACAGTAACAGTTCATCTTCTAGTAATGCGAGTAAATTGATCGATGCAGGTGTATCAAAATCACCTTTTTTCGAAGATTCACTTTCACCTAAAACGATGAAATCAGCATCCTCATCCAATCGCTCTATCAGTGACTCATCATCAATCAAAGCTAAATGAAAGTCTGAAACCAATTCAATTTCAACAGTTCCCAAACAACGTTGGCATTCCATTGGAACTTTGGTTTCAATATTTCCATCTAACCATATAATACGATGATAGATATCCATTGATAGCTTACAGTCTATGTTGATCAATTGATCATCAATTGAACCAACAGCTTCTCGAGCAATACGAGCAAAGCGAGACAATGGCAGTGTTCCTGACCATGTAAAGCCCTGTTCAGCCCATTTAAATGGCTCGATTTGGCTTGGAAAAGTATTTGCTGACATAATTAAGAGCGCGATTTTACAAATTCATCGGTACTCTGTCAAAGATTAAGATACAATTTTGCACTTCTTTTGACAGAACTTAGGGTAAATCAAGCAATGCACCTGTTGCAGCCGCAACTTGAAGTAACAACTTCATTACTCATTCGCACCCATTCAACCACTACTGCTGCGTTAATGCCAGATCAAGTGCAACATTTATCTTGGCAAAAGTTAACGACAGAATCAGAGCAGGTCGATTGGCTTATTTTACACTTTAATTCTTGGTTTTCCCACCATAATGTCACTTTAGTCAAAGGTGATTTTGAACCAGAGTATTTCCCAGCAACTTTGCAACAAGCTGCAAGAATCCAATTTGCGCATGGTTTCTTTAATAGTGCCCTGCATGAAATCAGCCATTGGACGATCGCAGGTGAAAAACGCCGTTTACTTCCAGACCTTGGATATTGGTATGCACCTGATGGTCGAAGTGCTGAACAACAAAGCTTATTTGAACAAGTTGAAATCAAACCACAAGCGATTGAATGGTTATTTGCAACTGCCTTTGGTCGAAAATTTCGTGTGTCTTTAGATAACTTAACGGGCGACAGCGGAAATGGACGACAGTTTAAAGATCATGTGTTTGCTCAAGTACAACGGTATTTTTCTGGTGAAGCAAAGCTACCTCGTGATGCTGCGCATTTTATTTATTGCATATGTCTTTGCACACGCAATGGATCACCATTACAACTCAATGAATTTAAACGTGAATACCTTGATTAAATGACAAAATTATCACATCAAACTCTTGCAACATGCCCACAACAAGTTTCATACTAAATTCAGCCACATAGATCAGGGAGTTATAATAATGTTGCATTTACATATTCATCCTGAAAATCCACAGGCTCGCTTAATCACTCAAGCCGTTGACCGTATTCGTGCTGGTGACGTTGTGGTCTATCCAACTGATGCGGCCTATGCCATTGGTTGCCAGATTGGTAATAAAAGTGCGATGGAACGTATTGCTCAAATTCGTGGTTTAGGTCCAAAACATCAATATGCCATCATGTGCTGTGATTTATCGGACATTGCAACTTATGCCAAAGTTGATAATGCAATGTATCGTTTGCTTAAAAATAATACACCTGCTGTCACCACTTTTATTTTGCCAGCAACAAGTGAAGTACCTAAACGTTTAATGCACCCGAAGAAAAAAACCATTGGTCTGCGTATTCCAAGTAATCCAATTGCTCAAGCATTATTAAAAGAGTTAGATGAACCTTTACTCACCAGTACCTTGATCTTACCGAATCAAACAGATCCTTTAGATGACCCATTTGATATTGAAAATCAGCTCGGCAAACGTATTGATGTGTTTATCGATGGCGGTTTTGGAATGTTAGCAACCACAAGTATTGTGGATTTATCAGGTGAAAATCCAGAAGTTATCCGTCGTGGGATTGGGGATGTGAGTGCTTTTGAGTAAGCACTTACATTTTTAGTCAATCATAAAATCAGACAATCGCTGTTTCTGAAAACCCTGGTCATCAAAATTTTCAGGGCTTAACCATTGTTGATAAACTTGTTCCAAAGCTGACCATTCTTCATCAAGAATCGAAAACCAAGCTGTGTTGCGATTTCGACCTTTTACAATCCGATCCTGACGAAATAGACCTTCATACTGGAACCCAAAACGCAATGCAGCTGCTTTTGATGGTGCATTGAAATCGTCACATTTCCATTCCACACGTCTAAAACCCTGTTTAAAACATTGTTGTAATAATAAAAATATGGTTTCTGTCGATGCTTTTGATTTTTTCATCTTATGTGAAAAGTAAACATTACCGATTTCAATCGCGCCATGTTCAAGTCTTGGATTTAATAACGCGATCCAGCCCTGTACATCGCCATCGATTTCGATCAAAAAATGGATGGAATCCTTAAAATTAAATGAATTGTGCAAAGCATCTTTTATAACGTCTTGGCTCTGTGGTGCCGAATAAGGCAGGTAAGTCCAACATCCATCATTCGGTTCTGTTGAAACACACGTCCACATTTGACTGAGGGCTTGGTCGGACACGCCACCAGCAATATCGATCAAGTTAACGTATTGTCCATTTAAATCACCGACAATTGACCGAGCAGGTACATAATTTTCAATTGAAAGGCCAATTTTTTGCCCAAGTTGATTTTGTTGCGTGCTAAAATAACGTTTCATAATAATTTATCATTTAAAGAAAATGAGGTTTTCGTCGCTAATTTAAGCATAATTTTTTACTGCCTCTCTATAATTTTGCATAAATCTAGAAAATACCCTGAGAACTTTAAGGTTTTTGTAAGTGAGTAATTTATTAAATTTGCTATTTCGATTAGAATAGCCGTGCTCTTAGTAGTATGTGTCATCCCTTGATCACAAAAACGATCCCTTCATGCTTTTGAAAATTCGCGTGGCTTATAACGGTAATGAATCAAATCCTATCTTCCTCTCTGGAGTTAACTCCTTCCATTCGTGTGCTTGACGAGTGGCATGACACCATACCTGAAGATTTGTATATACCGCCTGCTGCATTCGAAATCTTATTGGAACAATTTGAAGGGCCTTTGGACTTTCTCATTTATCTGATTCAAAAAAATGGCTTTGATCTGTTACACATAGATATTGCACCGATTGCGACTCAGTATCTTAGCTATATGGATAGCATGAAGTCGTTGAATATTGAACTGACGGCAGATTATATGGTGATGGCGGCTCTGCTTGCTGATTTAAAATCACGTTTATTATTGCCGAAAGCCACGGTTGTTGATCAATTTGAAAAAGATCCTAAACAAGAGCTGATCGATCGTTTAGAAACCTATTTACGCATAAAACAAGCTGCTGAAAGATTAGGTCAAATGCCGATCTTTGAACGCGATACCTTTAGCGCAAATGTCAGTATTGGTCATATTGCACCCATTTACGAAGGTTATGATGTCGAGGCTTTACGCGATGCGATATTCTGTGTGTTTAACCGTCCTGAGCCAATAACGCATGTTGTGGCTCAAGAACCTGTTTTACTCGAAGAACGTATTGCCTTTATCCAAAACCAACTTGCATCTGGTGAGGCATTGAGTTTTATTGAATTACTCAACCCACAACAAGGTCGCATGGGGATGGTTGTGACCTTTATGGCGGTGCTTGAACTCACGCGTCAGCAAAAAATTCACATTATTCATAGTGGAATTGAAGCTCCGTTAACTGTTCAAGGCGTTGCAGCATGAGTTTAGATCAATTGGACTCAAATGAAGGTATGTCGCTTGAAGACATTCATCATGATGTTTTATTGCAAATTGAAGCAATTTTATTCGCCAGTGACTCTCCAGTCTCACTTGCACGACTAAAAGAAGCATTTCAAAACCAATATAATAAGCAACAGTTACGTCAGTTTTTGCAACAATTGGCTATGTTACAACATGGTCGCTCCATTGAGTTGATTGAAACGGTACAAGGGTTTCGTTTTCAAGTCCGAGCCAAATATCGGAATATTATTGCGCAGGTTTGGCCAGAACGCCCAACCAAATTGTCACCCTCACTACTCGAAACAGTAGCAGTGATTGCGTATCATCAACCCGTCACACGTGCCGATATTGAACAAATTCGTGGCGTATCAAATAATAGTCAGATTTTAAGAACGCTTTTTGACTGGAACTGGATCAAAGAAGCTGGTTTCAGAGATTTACCTGGAAGACCTGCGTTGTTAGTTACAACGCCCCAATTTTTAAATGCATTTGGTCTAGCCTCGCTAGGTCAACTGCCTCCCCTACAGAACGCCAAGGAAGCATTCATGACACTCGACGCACATGCGCCGAAGTCTTGATAAGGTGAACTGTTGATCATTATGTCTAAGGTTGTGCTGTCATGAGTGAAAAATTACAAAAGGTGTTAGCGAGGGTTGGGCTAGGCTCACGTCGCTATATGGAAGAAGTTATTGCTGCTGGTCGTGTCAGCATCAATGGTCGTATTGCACAGGTCGGTGAACGAATTGAACCGACGGATGAACTGCGTATTGATGGTCGTAAAGTCCAATTCCAAATTGAAGATGAAATCCGTCGTCGTGTTTTGGTTTACTACAAACCTGAAGGCGAAATTTGTTCACGCAATGATCCTGAGAATCGCCCAACTGTTTTTGAACAGTTACCACAAATTGCCAATGATCGTTGGGTCATGGTCGGTCGTCTGGATATTAACAGTACTGGTTTATTGTTATTTACCAATGATGGTGAGCTTGCCAATCGTTTAATGCATCCATCCAATGAAATTGAGCGTGAATATGCGGTACGTGTCATGGGTGAAGTGACACCGCAGATTCGCAACAATATGCTCAAAGGTGTAGAGCTTGAAGATGGCCCTGCCAAATTTGAATCATTCACTGACATTGGTGGTGATGGGATCAACCGTTGGTATCAAGTTGTGGTCAAAGAAGGTCGTAACCGTGAAGTGCGCCGTATTTTTGAAACACAAAGTTTAAAAGTTAGTCGCCTACTGCGTACCCGTTACGGCACAGTGATTTTACCGCGCGAATTGCGTACAGGTCGCTGGATGGAATTGGATAAAGGCGATATCGATAATCTTGCAAAATCTGTTGAATTGAAACCACGTCAAGGCACTGGTTTATTTGGTATGGCCAAACGTCGTAGTGACAGAATGATTGAAAAACCAATGGCTGCACGTCGTGGTGGTTATTTACGTCAACAACGTCGTGATGATGAACAACCAGAACAACGCCCGAACAGCAATTCTAAAAATCAAAATACCAGTGACCGCAAACCTCTTGGTATCAGTAAAGGCTTTAAGAAGTTTTAAGACTTTACCTTGATAAAAAAACGCTCAAATTTGAGCGTTTTTTTATATCACTGCTAGCGATTAGATATGATGCCTTGTGGAATTGCATTCAGCAGTTTTTGAGTGTATTCATGTTGAGGATGTAAATACAGCTCATCTGAATCCGCAATTTCAACGATCTCTCCATGATTCATCACCATCACTTGATCCGAAATATATTTTACAACCGATAAATCGTGTGAAATAAAAATATAACTCAAACCAAACTCATCCTGTAAATCTTGCAATAAGTTCAACACCTGTGCCTGCACTGATACATCAAGCGCAGATACCGACTCATCACAGATCAAAATCTCAGGTTTTAATGTCAAACAACGTGCAATCGCAATGCGTTGACGCTGACCACCTGAAAACTCATGTGGATAACGATCATAAGCTTGATCAGGCAAACTGACTTTCTCTAAAAGTGCTAATGCGATTTTTTTACGTTCCGCATCATTTTCACCGATCCCATGAATACGCATTGGCTCAAGTAAAATCTGCCCAATGGTAAAGCGCGGATTAAGCGAGGCGTATGGATTTTGAAAGATGATTTGTATCTTCCTCTGGTAGAGCGAAAATTCTTTCTCCGTCATAGAAAGAATATCTTTCCCATCAATCAATACTTGCCCGCCCGTGGCTTCATGTAAACGCATCAACAATAAGCCAATCGTGGTTTTTCCTGAACCAGACTCTCCCACCAATCCCAAAGTTTTACCTTTTGCTAGTTGGAAAGAGACACCTTTTACCGCCTGAAACTCCTCATGTCCCCATAAACCTTTACGGCTATAAAAAGACTTCTTCAAGTCTTTAACCTCCAGCACGATTTTCTCTAGACCTGTAAGCCCTCTTGTTCGTTCTTGAAGATGAAGGGTGGACAGATTAATCGCTTCAACCAGTTGTCCATTTTCCTGTTTCATAAAATCGCTGGTGACAGGTAAGCGATATGGACGCGATGAAAGTTGAGGACGACAATGCAAAAGCGCACGTGTATAAACATCATTAGGTTGTTCAAGCACTTGTTTCACATCACCACTTTCTCGAATTTCACCATGTCGCATCACAATCACTTCATCAGCAATTTCACCGACCAAAGCTAAGTCATGGGTGATAAATAACATCGACATTTCATGACGCTGACGTAAAGATTCGAGCAAATCAATAATTTGCTTTTGAATCGTTACATCCAAAGCAGTCGTCGGTTCATCGGCAATCAAGAGCTTTGGTTCACAAGCGATCGCCATCGCGATCATAATACGTTGTTGCTGACCTCCCGAAAGCTGACTTGGATAGGCATCAATTTTGCTCTCAGGTGAAGGAATCCCAACCTCATTCAATAATTCCAAAACACGGATTCTTGCCTGCTTTCTCCCCATGCCAAGGTGAATACGAAGCACTTCAGCAATTTGATCCCCTACTGTAAACACAGGATTCAACGATGACATTGGCTCTTGGAAAATCATGGCAATGTCTTTGCCACAAATACCCCGAATCTCTTTCGCAGAGAGATTGAGTAAATCTTTACCTTCAAAGATAATTTTACTTTGCTCAGCGACTTGGCTTTGTCCTTTGGGTAGCAAGCCCATGACTGCAAGCGAAGTGACTGACTTACCACTTCCAGACTCACCCACCAAGGCAACAGTCTTATTTTTAGGAATCGAAAATGAAATCCCTTTGACTGTTTCAATCCACTGTTTATCCTCACCTTTAAAACTAACGCGAAGATTTTCTACATTTAATAGCAGTGTTTCATTATTAGGTATCATCTCATTTCACTCCGCTATTTCAGTTTCGGGTCTAATGCATCACGCAATGCATCGGTGAACATTGAAAATGCCGTGACTAACACTGCCATGGCGATCGATGCCGCTGCCAATTGCCACCATTTGCCTAGAATTAACTCAGTTTGTGCTTCATTCAACATGCTTCCCCAAGACACCACACCCACTGGAACGCCAAAACCAAGGAAGCTCAGAATCACTTCAGATTTGATAAATGCCACCACAAGAATAGAAATTTGCACTAAAGCAATATGACTGACATTGGGAAAAATATGCACAAACATACGGCGCGAATGGCTGACACCAATCGCCTTAGCAGCCAGTACATATTCACGAGATTTGTGCTTCATATATTCAGCACGAATCAAGCGAAACACGCCTGTCCAGCCCGTTAAACCTAAAATGAGTACAATCGAAAGTACCCCTTTTTGTTGAAGAACCGCCGCAACGGCTAATACCAATAACAGATAAGGAATTGAGGTAAAAATATTGTAAAACCAGTTCAGTACATCATCGACCCAACCACCAAAATAGCCTGCAATCGCCCCTAAACCCGTACCAATCACCACTGCCAATAAAGCAGATAGCAATCCAACGAGGATCGATGTTTCGGCACCTTTAATGGTTTTGAGTAATATATCTTGCCCCCACTTATCAGCACCAAAAGCGAGCGTGGTTTTTAATTCTTGATTGTGATCGAGTAAATGCTCACCCAATTGCTGATCAATGGCTTGCATATCTGCTGCTAAAGGATCTGTCACCCCATAGTAATCAATTGCAGTTTCGGTGATCTGCTCATTCGCAATTTGAATATTCAATTCACGAATAATCTCTTTTAAAGGATCAACAGGGTTTTCAGGTAAAGCTTGCAATGGTTCTGATTTTTTCTCAGTAATCCGTTCCTCAACATCAGCACCGATAAAAGTAGGTGGTGCATAACTCACCGCAACCTCTTTATTCCAATTCGATGCAACCACACCTGTTACCGACAAAACCAAGACGATGAGATAACTCAGCACGACCAATAGCGAAACCATTGCAATACGATCTGCTTTTAAGCGCTGTACAGCCAACTGCCATAGCCCAGACGAAGTTGCGTCAGACTGAGCAGATGCCTTTCTTTTGAATAATATATTCAGCATATTGCACCTACTTCAACTGTACGCGCGGATCGATTAATTTATAAATCAGATCAGCTATTAAGTTAAAACACATGGTCGCAGCAGCGATGTACACAGTAATCGCTTTAATGACGGGAAAATCACTCCGCTCCACCGCAATAATGACTTCGCGACCAATACCTGGAATACCAAAAAAGCGTTCAATTAAAAATGCACCGATCAGTAATGCAGGCAAGGTTGCCATCACATCGGTCACGATCGGGATGGATGCATTTCGTAATACATGCACACCAAAGATGCGATGTTCACCCACGCCTTTGGCGCGTGCGGTACGGACATAATCCTGATTGACTTCATCCAAAATAAAGCTGCGATAGAGTCTGAGTGTTGGTGCAATACTCACCACCAGCATGATCAAAATTGGCAGTAGCGCATATTTAAATAAGTTTTCACTAAAACTATCGCTCCAGCCTTGCACTGGAAACCAACCCAATTGATAAGCAAAGAAATATTGGAAAACAATGATATAAACCAAAATACTGATCGACATACCGATGGTGCATAACATCATCACCATCCGATCAGTCAAACTGCCTCGTACTGAGGCAACCGCCAAAGCCAAAATGATCGAAATAATCGTTTGTAAAATGGTCAGTGGAATCAAGATGGTCAGCGATGGCCCTAAACGTGTCGTAATAATCTGGGAGACGGACTCACCGGTACTCCAACTCACGCCATAATCAAAGGTTAAAATTTGCTGAATAAAAATCCAGAGTTGCACATAGTAAGGCTGATCAACCCCGAGCTGCTGACGAATATTTTCAATTTGCTCTGGATTCGACATTTTGCCTGCCAAGATATAAGCAGGATCCCCACCCACCCAATTGAACAAGAAAAAGATCAGCAGCACGACACCCAGCATGGTTGGGATCATCTGCCATATGCGACGTACAATATATGCCAGCATAAAGATGCCCCTTATTTAATTCGTTGACCTGAAATTTCATTGAAAAATGCAGTGTTATTGGGTTTACGTCCAAGAAACGTTTCAACCAATGTTTGTGCAGGTTTTTGGCTACCTTGAGATAAAATGGTTTCGCGATAACGCTGTCCAACCTCGGCATTGTTCAAGTTATTGCCAAAGGCTGACAACATATCCAAGGCCATGACCTCAGACCACATATAGCCATAATAGCTGCTTTGATAACCGCCCATAATGTGCCCAAACTGACCTGGAAATTGTGTCGTGGGTACATAACCCAATGCCGTTGCACCTTCCATTTTTCCCCATAGATCAAGCGGTTGTACCTTCAAAGCATCAACACCATGTAGTGCCATATCGTACTGGGCGTATAATGTTTGACGCGCATAATGCAGACCACGCCCATAACCATGCACAGCATTTAATTTTTCGATCAAGGCATCATCGACACGTGGACAAGCTGGTTTGCAATAATCTGCGACTTTTGACAGGGTTTCTTTACGTCTCGCCCACTCTTCATACATTTGTGACGGCGCTTCAACAAAGTCACGCTCTACACTCGTCCCAGCTTGTGATGCATAACGCGTATCTGACAAAATGCCATGCAAAGCATGTCCAAACTCATGTACGAAGGTTTCCAACTCGTCACTGTTCAGCCCCTTGCGATTAAAATTGGTGACCAATGCTGAGATTGGCTTACGTTCAGTTAAACGACTCCGTCCGAAAACACTCCAAACCGCAGCATGACCATACTTGCCTTCGCGTGGAAATTTATCCATGTACAAGCCGCCAATTAATTGCTTTGTTTTCGCGTCGACCACATCGTAATACTCAACTTCGTCTTGCCAAACTTCTACATTTACTGGCTTAAATTCAATCCCATATAAATCAGATGAAATAGCAAATAACCAATCTTGCGTTGCTTGTGTAGGAAAAAATTCCCGCAACTTTTCCTGATCAATTTGATATTTGCCTTGACGGAGTTTTTCACTCCAATATTCCTCGCTCCAACGCTCGATCTTGGCTTGTTGTAATGGAATATTTAAGCTTTTTGCTTTGAACTCGCCTAAGGTTTGAACTTCTTTTTGTTCTAAGGGCGCGACTGTTGCATGAACTTCTGCTAGAAATTGATTGACTGCCTCTGGTGTCTTTGCCATCCGCTTTTGTAAAGCCCATTCAGCATAACTCGATTTTCCAAAAAGCTGCGCTAAGGCATAGCGTAAATCGATCGCTTGCTTCAGCAATGCTAAATTCTTTTCTCCACCACGACGACTAAAAGCAATTTGGTAGCGCTTACGTGCATCATCATTCTCCGCAAGCTGCATAAAAGGACGGTATTCAGGGTATTCAAAACCCAATAAATAATGACCTTTATCATTTTTGCTTAAAGCATCAATATAGCTTTGCGGTAAACCTTTTAACTCAGCGGCACTAAACTCTAATTTCTGCGGATTTTCACGTACATTTCTGGCATAGACCTGCTCAACCGTTGCGAGTTCATCCAAAATCTCTTTCAAACGTTTTTGCTTGTTGGTGGTCAGCAGAATGCCTTTTTCTTCAAAATTATCCAAAATGTCTTGCTGAAATTTGCTGTCTATTGCATCAGATGGCTTTAGTTTTTTAAACTGCTGATAGAGCTTGGGATTTTGGAAAATATCGGTTTGGAACTGCGTAATTTTAACCTCACAATCCTCTGCCGCGTTGCGTACAGTTTCATCGGGATAAACGTTGCCATATAAACCAATCGGCCCATAAAAATCTTCAAATTCTGCAAAGATGCGATCCCATTTCGCTAAAACGGGGGCTGCAGGTGCATCTTGTTTTAAGCGCAACATTTCTACAGACTTTAGCTGTTTTTTCACCTCATTCATTTTGGCATCGCACATTGTTGCAATGTCTTGGGCCTGAAATGTTGGCAATGTCTGACGCTTTGTCGTTTCAGCGATTGCCAACTGGCTGACGCCCATCATCAATAAACATAAGGTGGTTGATTTAAAGGTATTGAATTTCATGATGACTCCAGTTCTTTATTTCTATTTCTTCATATCAATGTCGATGTACATCCATTCCGCAGGAAGAATCGGATGCTTTTTAAAACCAATCACACGAGGTTGGGCCAAGATGTTTCGATAACGAGCACCGATCACCTGTACGGGCATATAGACTTCCAAGACACGTGACATTTTTCGGTATAAGGCATCACGTTCTGGACTAGGTGGCAGCTTCTGGGTTTGTTCGTATAGGCGGTCAAATTCAGGAATTTCGGCACAACTGTTGTTACTCACATGAACGTTCTTGCCATAAAAAAGCTGCATAAAATTATCTGCATCAGGATAGTCCGCAATCCAAGCAGATGTTTTGAACATGGTTTTGCATTGTTTTTCTAACTTCAGTGCTTCTGAAAATGGCAAAGATTTGGTGGTCATTTGGATCTTGAGACTATCCAGAATTTTTTTCCAAAACTCCGCTTGTTGCTGACTTCTTAGGCTATTTCCAGAGATCGTCATATCAATTACAAGCGGCTTTCCATTCGGCAGCGTTCGCCAACCATTTGCACTCACCTTGTAGTTATAACGATCAAGCAATAGATTGGCGGCTTTGACTGAATATGGAATACTACTTCTATAATCAGGGTCGTAGCCGACTACACCATCGGGGATCAGTGCTTGTAATTTTTGGGCATCCCCTTTTTGCAAAATATTGATATAACTGTCGGCAGAAAAAGCCATCGCCATGGCACGGCGGAGTGCAATTTTTTCTTTACTCAACCCACCCACAATTGGGTTTTTCATATTCCAATAGTGATAGTCAATGGATGGATCAACGATACGAGATAGTTGCACACCTTTTTTTACCAATTCAGGTTTCAACTCACCATTCTGCAAAGCTTGAACGGTCAACTCACCATCGAGCTGAAATAAGTCCACCTCATCCTTACTAAAGGACAGCCAACGTGACTGTCCTTCTTCCATCACTTGGATATCGATGACACCAATTTGCGGCATTTGTTTGCCTTGCATGGCTTGAACTATTTTCTGGTCTTCAGCAGAACTCGCTTTAAAGTTCCAAACAAAACTTCGGAAGTCGGGATTGGCTTTTAAAATAATGCGTGACCCCGGTGTCCAACGAGCCAACATATAAGGACCTGTGCCCACAGGATGTCCCATGGCAAAACCAGCTTTGTTTCGATACTTTTCGATCACCTCTCTAGCAACTGCACCAGCAGGTTGATGCGCCAAGATCATCGGGAAGTTTTGATCAGGACTGGTCAGTTGAATCACCAAGGTATAGCGATCTGGTGTCTGTAAGCCGACAACAGGTAGATCGTAATTAAATTTTCCTGTTTTTTGTGCTTGCTTCAGCACTGCATCCATTCCCGCAATACGCCCATCCAGCAACCAACTGTTGGGTGAACGCAAGTTTGGATCGAGCAAGCGCTTAAAGGTATAAGCATAATCAGCCGAGCTTAGTTCACGCTTTTTTCCCTTAAATGCTGGGTCATCAACAAAATAAATACCTTTCTGGATTCGAATGGTATAGGTCAAACCATCTGCACTAACCTCTGGTAAACCAATTGCTGTTCGAGGCACTAATTTTGCAGGTGAAGCCAAATAATCATAGGTAAATAAGGTCTCAAAAATAGAACCATTCACATGCGCAGAATATAAGTCGTGTACACCTGCAGGATCAAAACCTGTTTCTGCGACGGGAAAGACATAACGCAATACTTTATTGGGATCGGCTGGGCTTTTGGCAGCAAGCAGTGAAGTTGAAAGCGTTGCCGTGAGTCCAACACAAATTGCCAAACCATAGCGTGTTAACGAAAGTTTAAAATTTTGCTTCATCTTGAACTCATCACTTATTTTTGACGCGGTGAAGCAATATCTAGATATTGCCAGTTGGTATTCATGATTGGATGGGCTTTGAAGCCTTGCACATGGGGCTGAATGACCCAGTTTCTTATGCGGGTGTCTTGAAGAATAAAAGGATGATCTGCTTCGATTTGTCGGCTCATTTTTTCATAAAAAGGCATACGCTGTTCTGGCGCGTGCTGCATCGCTTGTTTATATAAACGATCATAAGCTGCTGACTGATAACAAGATTGATTCGCGCGCCCAACGTTAGGTCCATAAAGCAATTGGGTGAAATTCTCTCCTTCTGGATAATCGGCATGCCATGCACCGCCCCATATCATGTATTGACATTGAGTTGCCGCCTTTAAATTATCGGCAAAATTACTGACTTTAAATTCTGCTCGGATGCCAATCGCATCTAAGTTTTTCTTCCACAACTCAGAATACATAACTGAAGCAGAGCCGCTTTCTGTATTAATTTTTAAAGTTAAAGCGTTGCCATTGGGTAAAGTACGATAACCATCCGCAGCTTTTTTATATCCAAAATAATCCAGCAGTTTATTTGCGAGAACAGGGTTGTAACCAATGCTGCTACGATAATTTGGGTTATGCCCATTTACACCTGCGGGAACCAACATTTCGGCTTTGACTGCCTGCCCTTTTCGTAAAATGCGGATATATTCATCCAAATTAAAAGACATCGCTATGGCACGTCTTAATGCGACTTTATCTAAGCTCTTTCCACCTATGATCGGATCACGCATATTCAGCATGGTATAAGTGATTTCAGCTTCTTTATTTGGATAAAGGAGAATACCTTGCTGTTTCACCTCAGCTTTTAATTGATTATTTTGATCCAATACTTTGGGAACTGAGCTTGAAGTTAACTTATCAAAATCAAGTTGCTTGGATTTAAAGGCTAACCAACGTGACTGTTCTTCTTCGATAATACTGATGTTCACCTTGCCAATTTGTGGCATTTTTTTGCCCGTCATTTCTTTGACAAGCTGATTATCCCAAGCCGTTCCCGTTGATTTATAATTCCAGACAAAACCACGATAATCAGGATTTGCGACCAACTCTATTTTGCTACGAGGAACATACTTGCTGAGCATATATGGACCTGTACCAACAGGATGCATACCCAAACGGTCTTTATAATATTCAACCACTTCACGAGCAACTGCACCAAAAGTGCTATATGCCAAAATATAAGGAAAGTTATAATCAGGTTGTGTCAGTGTGAATTGAATCGTATAACGATCTAATGCCTTGATTCCCTCAATCGGTGCATCATAATCAAATCGACCAGACTTCCTCGCTTGATCAACCAACACATTTGCACCGACAATTTTATGATCGATAAAAGCAAATGATGAGGAGTGATTTTTAGGATCTAAAATACGTTTAATCGAATAAACATAATCCTCTGCAACCAACTCTCTGCGCTTGCCTTTGAATGCAGGATCATTGGTAAAATAAATCTCTGGTTTTATTTTAAAAATATAAACTTTGCCATTTTCTTGAATAATGGGCATGCCTTCTGCCGTTGATGGCACAAGTTTTACTGGACTAGCCAAATAATCATATTGGAGTAACCTTTCAAAAATAACATCAGCAACATTCCCACTATAGAAATTGAAAGTTTTAACCATATCAAAACCATCATCGGGGGCTTCAAAAGCAATTCGCAGGACTTTGTCCGCTTGTGCTGGTGTTTTGGCATATCCAATTGAGGCAAATGCAATAATGGTTGAAAACAAAGCAACGCTAGAAAATTTAGACTTCAACTCAGTGCTCACATCATCGTTTTTCAGTAAACGCTAATCTTTCGAATAGCACCCAATCACTCAACGATTCGAGCATCTTTGTTTAATCAAATGATATTTCTAATAAAATTTAAAAATTGATTATTTTTTACCATTCATAAAAATAACAAAGATGGAAGAATCATTTCCATGACGGAAAAACCACTGCCAAATTCATGCCACTTTTCAAATAAAACACTTAACTAGAATCAATAATTTTTAATAAGTAGTCTAAAAATATGGATTTCTGCATGTTAATTAAAAGTAATATTATGCAAAGATCATTTTTTGATATTAATTCACGCTTCAGAAAACAAAAAAATACAAATGCATAATTTTAAATAAATAAATATTGTTCCGCACCAAATAAAAGCAACCCCTAAACATCCTGATTCATTTTAATGCGATATAAAAAATCATGATTGTTGTAGAAAAATGACAATAAAAATATTTTTTGTATATTCATTGTTTTTTAATAATTAGTAAAAATATGAAACGCTTATTAGATAAAACTAGAACGCTTTTACACAATTTAATCTAGACCAATTGAGACCTAAAAACAGTATTTGGCACATGTCTTGCTAAAACGATTTTGTTCATTCTTTAGAGTGACCGTCTATTTAGGGGTTATAAATTCAATGAAAAATACCAATTTCGTTCAATCTAGTGCTCTGCCAAAAGCGAGCAAAAGCATACTAAAACTCAGTACCCTGAGCCTAAGTATGTTGTGTTTAACAATGACCCATGCGGCCGAAACAGAGTCACCCACAGATGAGAAAGCGACCAAAGTCGTAAAAGTTGCAGTCACGGGTTCATCGATCAAAGGTGTTGCAGCGCAGAGTGCTTCTCCCATCACGATCGTAAAAGTCGATGAAATTCTGAAGCAAGGGATCACCACCACTGAGGAGGCCTTATCTAAAATCACAGCCAACCAATCCAACTTTGTTACAGCATCTAATGTAGGCTCGAGCGGAACATCGGGATCTGCAGCAAATATGCGTGGCTTAGGTGCAAATAAAACTTTAGTGTTATTGAATGGACGACGTCTTGCAGCAAATGCCTATGATAGTGGCGTCACAAATTTAAATATTATCCCCCTTGCGATGCTAGATCGGATTGAGGTTTTAAGAGATGGTGCTTCAGCAGTTTATGGAACTGATGCGATCGGTGGGGTGATTAACTTCATTACTAAAAAGCAGTTTAATGGCTTGAATTTTAGTACTGACTATCAAAAGCCCGAACAAAAAGGCGGTGAGAAACAAAGCTATTCAATTTTTGGTGGTTTTGGTGATCTCGATGAAAATGGATTCAACGCGTTCGGTGTGATTGATTATCGCCGTGGTGAAGATGTCATGGCAAAAGACCGTAAGGTCAGTCGTCGTGGCGGTGTATTGCCAGAACTCGGTGTGGACAGAACCAGCAGTGGCTCATTCCCAGCGAACTTATATGATCCTGAATCACAAGTTTTTGGTAATCCCTATGCAAATATCGGTTGTGGCGATAACCCACTGGTAACAGCCAAAGGTGAAACCTGTCGTTATAACAGTCAAGCCGTCATTGGCATCGTTCCTAAAACAGAAGATATCTCTGTCATGGGACGAGTCACCGCAAAGTTAAATGATAACTTTAATGCCATTGGCGAATATGTATATGCACGGAATGAAGTCACCACGTCTGTTGCACCAGATGTGTTTTTTGATTTACCTCTAGATCCTTCAAGCAAATATTATCCAGGCAAAGGCATAACCCCAGCAATGGATGGCGTGAATGGTCCATTAGAACTTTATCTTCGTTCTCAAGCAGGGAATCGTGTCAGTAATAGCGTCAATGATTCACATCGTATCTTTGCAGGTATTGAAGGTGATGCTTATGGCTGGGATATCAATACCGGCGTAACCTATGCACGTAGTAACGCAGCAGATAATATTGTAAATGGATATCTAAATTATGATAAAACAGCGGAAGCTTTACTCAATGGCACGTTGAACCCATTTGGACCACAAGCCGCTGAAGATGGAGATGTATGGAGTAGCTTAGGGGTAAAAGGTAAATATTTAGACGCAAAATTAGATTCAACAACGATCGATTTTACTGCAAGTCGCCCCATTTACACTTTGCCAGCAGGTGATGTAGGACTTGCGATTGGTGCAAGTTATCGCAAAGATGATTGGCAATCAAAAACCATTTCTGAGATTGCGAGTGTTGCACCAAGTACAGGTGTAGATCCAAATGAACCAATAAATGAAGGTTCTCGAAATATTAAAGCGGTTTTTACAGAACTACATGTTCCATTGCACAAAACTTTAGAAGCACAACTTGCTGCTCGTTATGACGACTACAGTGATTTTGGAAGTACCTTTAATCCTAAGTTTTCCCTTCGCTGGGAGCCAATTCAACAATTGATGTTCAGAACAAGCTATACCAAAGGCTTTAGAGCACCAACACTCGCAGAAATGCATTCACCCAATTCGCTAACCAATACGCAAGCAACTTACAACGATCCTGTTCTATGCCCGAATGGTGTTCCCGCCGCTGGTGCTCTCCCTGCCCGCGATTGTGGTATGCAGTTTGATCGTCAAGATGGTGGTAACAAAGACTTAGAGCCAGAAAAATCAGATTCGATTACAGCAGGTCTGGTCTTTCAGCCAACCAAAAACCTAGTCTTCACATTAGACTATTTTGATATCAAGGTTAAAAATCAGATTACAGCGATTTCCGAGACGGCCATTTTCGGCGACCCAGAAAAATATGCAGATAAATTTGTCCGCAATGCAGATGGCTCACTCCACCACATCATTACAACCAAACAAAACTTAGGCGGTATCAAAACTTCAGGATTTGATGTCGGTATGGCGTGGCGCTCTCCAATGACCAGCACAGGTCAGCTCGGTTTTAATATTGATGGTACCTATATAACAGATTACCAATATCAAGAAGATAAAGGGATGCCATGGGTAGGTGTTGCAGGTAGTTATGCAGGTCTGGATTATCAAGCCATTGTTTTGCGTTGGAAGCACACCGCAAATCTAGATTGGCGCTATGAAAATTGGGCACTGAACTTACAGCAAAGTTTCTCTAAAGGTTACAAAGATCAAAATGCCAGTGGTCAAAACCATAAAGTCAGTGACTACACCACCTATAACCTATCAGGAACGTATAAAGGCTTTAAAAATTTAGAGCTTACGCTAGGTGTCAAAAATATGTTTGATGAAGCTCCCCCTGCATCAAATGTACTGGATAACTTCCAAATGGGTTATGACCCTCGATACGCAGATGTACTGGGTCGAACTTACTTCGTTCGTAGCACTTTCAAATTTTAATATGCACATCACTACAGCATGATTTTCGGATGCTGTAGTGATCTACCGTGATCCGCTGATCCCAAAACAACATTTACTTGCATGACATAAATCAGAGTTTTCATTTTCAAATTTATGTATGGATCGACGATTACAATTTCAGGAGCAATTATGGGCATACCCTTTGCTGAGAATGAAAATCAATCTGCCAAACGTTTCATCGGTCTTGGTGCGGTTTTATTTCTACATCTCGTGATCGCCTATATTTTAGTAACAAGTTTAACGACTGCAACGATCAAGCCTGTCGAGAAACCTGTCGAACTACAGATTATTCAAGATATTGAACCGCCCCCTCCACCACCTCCACCAAAACTAGAGGAAAAACCACCTGAACCACCAAAAATGGTAGAGAAAGTGGCAAAAATGCCTGATCCGCCTAAACAAGTGGAAAAAGTAACACCTGTTGCCAAACCAACGCCTACGCCACCTGTACAAAATGCAGTTGCGACTCCTACAGCTACGCCTGTTGTCGCAGCACCCAGTCCGAGTCCTGTTGCAGCACCAATCGCCGCACCTGCTCCTGCACCCAAACCCGCTGGGATTTCACGTGGGGTATCCGAAGGTAGCGTAGGTTGTAAAAAACCTGACTATCCACGTGAAGCTTTAATGAATGAAGAAGAAGGTACGGTACGGATGCGTGTATTGGTCGATGCTTCAGGCAAGGTAATTGATTCAAAAGTCGCAAAATCTAGCGGTAGCAAAAGCTTAGATAAAGCCGCGATCAAAGCATACAGCTTATGTTCGTTTACACCTGCCATGAAAGACGGTGTCCCCCAACAAGAATGGTACGAAATCGAATACCCATTCACAATTACTTAAACAAATGAATGAATTAAACAAATTTTTTGGAGAATTTGAAATGAATAAAACAGCAAAATATATCGCTCGATTCGCGGCTATTGGTTTAATTTCAACCAGCACTTTACTCCCATTGGGCACAGTGTGGGCAGAAGAAACCGCCCAAACAACGCCTGTAACCACAGTCGTGGCGGATGAAACCACGCAAACGACAGCAACACCTCCTCCACTTCCAGCAACTGAACAAGAAGCTTATAACCCTTATGGTTTAGAAGCACTTTGGCGTGAAGGTGATGTTATTGCCAAAACAACACTGTTTATTTTGGTATTGATGTCGATTGGTACGTGGTACATCATTTTTTCTAAAGTATTCCAACAAAGTAAAGTTAAACGCCACGGTATAGAAGCTGAACGTAATTTTTGGGAAGCAGATACGCTCAATAGTGCCAAAGACAGTTTAAATCCCAGCAGTAGTTATCGATATATCGCTGAAAAAGGAATCCACTCAACCAAACACCATGATGGCTCTTTATTAGAAAGAATTGATTTCAACACTTGGGTAACCATTTCGATCCAACGTGCAATTGAAAAAGTACAAAGCCATTTAGGTAATGGTTTGGCATTTCTCGCAACGGTTGGTTCTACAGCGCCTTTCGTTGGGTTATTTGGAACAGTTTGGGGAATCTATCACGCCCTGACAGCCATCGGCATCTCAGGGCAAGCATCGATTGATAAAGTCGCAGGACCTGTTGGTGAAGCACTAATTATGACCGCAATTGGTTTAGCCGTCGCAGTCCCTGCGGTACTTGGCTATAACTGGCTTACTCGCCGTAATAAAGCGGTGATGGACAACGTCCGTTCATTTGGTTCGGACTTACATGCTGTTTTATTGAGTGGTGAACTAAATGGCAATCACCCAAACCGTGATTCTAAATAAGGAATACGATTATGGGCATGATGATGAATTCTGGCCAAGATGACGATGATGTCATTGGTACGATTAACACAACACCGTTGGTTGATATCATGCTGGTTCTGCTGATTATCTTTTTAATCACTGTTCCAGTTGTCACACACACAGTGCCTGTGAAACTTCCTGAAGAAAAAAATACGCCTTATGCCACCACACCTCAAAATATCCAACTTTCAGTCAATAAAACTGGCGATATTTTTTGGAATGAACAAAACGTTGCAGATAAAGAAACATTACTTGCACGTTTACAAGTTGAGGCGCAAAAGCGCCCTCAACCCGAGGTTCATATCCGTGGCGATCAACTCACGCATTATGAAGCGATTGATCAGGTGATTAGTACCACCCAACAAGCGGGTATTGGCAAAATTGCATTTGTCACTACTCCGCCTAGTTCACCTTAATCAAACGATAAGGAGTTAGCCATGGGTATGAATGTTGGTCCAAAAAGTAGTGAAGATGATGTCATGCTTGACGTCAACATGACGCCATTGATTGATGTCATGCTGGTGTTATTGATCATGTTCATCATCACGATTCCGATCCCAAACAACGCCATTAATATTAATTTACCAAATGGTACGCCTCCACCGCCAACAGATCAAAAACCACCTGAAACCATCAATCTTAGAGTTGATGCACAAGGTCAGATTTTTTGGAATGATCAAACGGTTGCTGATCGACAGGCATTAAAGGCTTTGTTTGACGCTGTTGCACAAAAAACAGATCAGGATCAAATTAAATTTAAACCTGATCCTCAAGCAGAATATAAAAATATTGCGATGGTGATGGCATTAGCCCAGCAAAGTGAAGTCACTAAAATTGGGATCGTGAGTAATAACTAGAAAAATAAACACTATAAATTAGGCTTCACAATTCTAAGTTCCTCCTCCGCTAACAAGTGCGCTTGTTAGCTTTTTTTATTTTGTGCTTTCGTCGAATTTTTCCAACTCCAGCCATTTTGCATCAGGAAAATGCTTTGCTAAATAAGCCTTTAAATAATCCGCCGTATCTTTAGAAATCAATGGGTCTTTCGATTGATCTTTTAAGTTATACACCAAAGCATACAAACTCAAACCACGCTGTTTTAATGCTTCCAAGCTTAATAAAGTATGATTAATACTGCCTAAACGCCCAGAAGTCACCAAAATCACAGGAAATTGATGCTGCACAATATAATCAATGGTCAATAACTCTGTGGTTAAAGGCACCATTAAACCACCAGCACCCTCCAATAACACCACATCAAAACGCTGAGTAAGTTCTTTAGTTGCAGCTTCAATCTTGGCGAAATCTAACTCACGCCCATCCAAACGCGTGGCTAAATGCGGTGATGCTGGATAAGTAAAAATCTCAGGCATGGTCAGTTTGTCATGATCTTCTTGAAACCACCCACTCCCCATGATTTCACGGTGTTTTTCGATGTCCTCTGAAACATCGACATTGCCCGTTTGTACCAGCTTTTGGGTAATAACGCGTTGCCCTTGTTCGGTCCAAAGCTTGGCGAGATAACCTGTGGCATAGGTTTTACCAATTTCTGTATCAATACCGCTGACGAAATAAATTGCTGCACTCATGCTGTTCTCCGCGCAATCAGATAAATAGGATGGTAAGTCAGTCGATAACCTTGCTCATCATGAAACTGTTGATAATCTAAATAAAACTGTTGTAAGGATTGCTTGGTCCAGCGATGCGATTTTGCGGTCGCGGTCACGCCTGTCGCTTTTAGATGCTGTAAAACTGCTTTAGGCTGATCAAAATACAGATGCTTTTGCTCTTGCTGTATCAATAAAATCTCAAAACCATTTTCTTCTAATTGTTGTTGCAAGGTCTCTAAAGAATAATAATTCAAACCTTGTCCAGTCAGTTGCTTGATCTCAATTAAATTCTCTGCCCCAAATGTAGAGAAACCGAAATATGCATTTGGTTTTAATGCGGTATGAATCCGTTGCAATAATGCAGGAAGATCAACCATCCATTGCAAAGCTGAACTGGAAATAACGGCATCTAATGATGTTGGTAAAGCAAGTTGTTCAATGTCACCAATCAACCAATTAACTTCAGGTCTCCCATTTGTAAAGGGGAGATTTAGAGGGGATTCCACATCAGCAAAATGCTGCTGCACGTCTTCATATAAATCATTTAAAAACAGTTGTTCAACCTGAAAATAGGATTGGAATAAATCGGTTAAATTACCAGAACCACAACCAATCTCAAGTACTGAGGCTAAAGATTCGGGACAATGCTTTTTGAGATATTCAAATAGCTGTTCACTAATCTGCTTCTGTACCACAGCATGTTCAACATAACTTTGCCCAGCTTTGGCAAAGCGCTGCGCGACCAGTGTTTTATTTAAACTCACAAACACTCCACCAATTGTTCCAATTCAGTTTTTTGCACCAGAGAAGTCAATGAAATGCGTAAGCGCGAACTATTTTGCGGGACAGTCGGCGGACGTACGGGCATGGCATAAAAGCCTTGCTGCTGTACATATTTCGCTTTTTCAATCGCTGCCTGACTTTCGCCGACAATAATCGGAATGATATGACTACTTGATGGACTTGAAAACCCTTTCGTAATCACCGCCTGCTGTAAATATTGACTGATTTCAGCCAAGTGTTGACGTTGTTGCTGCATGCTCAAAACTTTGTGAAATATAAAATCTGACCACGCCATCGAAATCGGGGGTAATGCAGTACTAAAAATCAGCGGGCGCATTTTGTTAATCAGATAATCACGGATAATTGGATCACAGATAATATAACCTCCCACAGAGGCGATCGCCTTACCGAAGGTTCCGACTAAAAAATCAATCTGATCCAGTACCCCATATTGCTCAGCACAACCTAGTCCTTGCTCACCTCTCACACCTATGGCATGAGCTTCATCAACATATAGCATGGTTTTATGGAAACGTTGTTTTAACTGAGCCAATGCAGCTAAATCGGTTTCATCACCATCCATACTAAAAATACTTTCAGTCACCACAATAATACGTTCAACTTGCTCATCTTGTTGATACTTTTGCAATAACTGTTCCAGATGTTGCAAATCATTATGACGATAACGCACATACTGAGCGTTGGATAGTCTAATACCATCAATCATACTGGCATGCACCAGTTTATCCGCCAAAATCACAGTTTTACTATCACATAAAGCAGGTAAAATGCCGATATTCATGTGATAGCCACTATTAAAAAGTAAGGCAGCTCGACCAAAAGCTTTGCTTAGGCTATTTTCAAATTGCTCATATTCTGCAAAATTACCTGTAAGTAAACGCGAAGAAGATGAACTAAACAATGCCCGTTCTATTTGTAAAGTATCGAGAAATTCCTCTCTTAAACTTAAATCAGCCGCCAAACCCAAATAGTCATTCGAGGCTAGATTCAGCATGGTTCGATCTTGGATCGTAATCCATCTGCCTTGCTGTTGATTCGAGGTAAATTGACGAAAATTGCCTTGCTGTTTGAGCTGGTCAAGCTGCTCGGCATAATGATCAAGCAAGGACATTAGCATTTTCTCCTTGCATATTTTTAACGACTTCACTCAACTGCGCTAATAAATAATGCAGCTCATCATCAGTGATGACATACGGTGGCATCACATAGACCAATTTTCCAAAAGGTCGCACCCAAATACCACGCTCAACAAATTGCTGCTGTAAGGTTTTCATATCAACGTTAGAGGTCAATTCAACCACACCAATCGCGCCTAAAACACGTACATCTGAGACATGATCAAGCTGAGCTAACGCATTGAGTTGCTGATTTAAAATATTTTCGATGCGCTGGATATTACTTTGCCAATCTTGAGAAACTAATAGTTGTGTACTTTTAAGTGCAACTGCACAAGCCAAAGGATTCGCCATAAAAGTTGGGCCATGCATAAACACGCCAGCCTCACCACGACTAATGGTTTCAGCCACCTCTTTGGTGGTTAGGGTCGCAGATAAAGTCATGTAGCCACCCGTTAAACCTTTGCCAATACACATGATATCAGGTTCAACTTGCGCATGTTCCCAAGCAAACATTTTGCCCGTACGACCAAAACCTGTTGCGATTTCATCAAAGATCAACAATAAATTGTACTTCTCACACAACGTCTTGGCTTGGCGCAAATATTCAGGATGGTAAAACCGCATCCCCCCTGCACCCTGCACAATCGGTTCAATAATCAGGGCAGCTATACTGTGATGATGTTGTTCAATTTGCTGTTTGAGTTCTTGAATGTCTTGTGGATTCCACTCACCATCAAAACGACTTTGCGGTGCAGGCACAAAAATTCGGTTCGGTAAACTACTACCAAAAATCTGATGCATCCCCGTGACAGGATCACAGACCGACATCGCATTCCAAGTGTCACCGTGATAGCCAGAACGCGTGGTAATAAAATTGGTTTTCTCAGGTTGATTCAACGCAGTCCAGTACTGAACCGCCATTTTTAAAGCCACTTCAACGGAAACCGAACCTGAATCTGCATAGAAGATTTTATCTAAACTCGGCGGGGTAATGTTTAAAAGTAATTTGCCTAACTCAATCGCTGGTTCATGGGTAAAACCGCCAAACATAATATGCGCCATGTTCTGCAATTGATCAGTAACGGCTTGGTTCAGGTCAGGATGGTTATAACCATGAATCGCACACCACCATGAAGACATACCATCAATCAAAGTGCGACCATCATCCAACTCAATAGTCGCCCCATAAGCACGTTTGACTTTGAACGTTGGTAGTGGATTTAACATCGAAGTATAAGGATGCCATATATGTTCTAAATCAAATAAATCGGTCATCCCCTATTCCTCATTCGTTAAATTAAATCTTAGTTATATCGGGGTCTTGCCGAGTGCTCATTCATTTCCAGTATAAGCCTTCGGCTCGACCTACTTTTCTTTCGGGAAAAGTAGGCAAAACCATTTGTCATCCACAAAACCTGTTCACCTTCATCATATTTTTAATTTAATCGCAGAAATCACATTTTATTGATACCGCGCAGGTTGTGGATGACGTTTCCGCGTATCAAGTTTCTGGTTAAATATTTAGAGCTAAACTTATTAATATATTAAACCTGTCAAAATCTAAAATACATTGCGAGAAATTTCATTTCTCAACAAGATTAAACCGTCTGTTTAAGAAAATCCTCAATTATTTGCACAGTTTCATTCACCATAAAACATGGGAAACCATGTGATGCACCACCAACCGAAACAACAGATTGATTCTTTGCAGCCAAATTACGGATATTCTGCATAACTTGGTAAGGAACTAAAGCATCATGCTCTGCAAACACATGCAACTGGACACCTTGATAATTTTTATAGATATTGACCAGATTTAACTGCTCCAACAATTGTAACCCATGCTTAAGTAATGCAATCGGTTGCGGCTGAATCAATCTTTGCATTGCCAAAAAATCTTTTTTCGCAGAACTTGCACCTTGACATACCAGTAGTCCGAACCGTTTTAAGGTGGTAATCGCATCTTGCTCAAATGACTGCTTAAACTGCATAAAAGTCTCGACTGGCATCGCCGTCATCCAATCTTCTTGGGCGACAAAACACGGATTTGAAGCTAGCGTAATTAAAACCTTTTGCTCTGTATATTGCTGCTGAATCAAATTGACCAACAATGTTGCAAGTTCACCGCCTAAAGACCATCCCACAATCACATCATATTTTCGTGCAAGTTCAATATGCTGTTCTAAGACACCGTCATCAAAAGCATTAAAAATATTGATTCGCTCAACCTCATGTCCTTGTTGCGCTAAAGCATCATGTAAAGGTTTTAATAATTCAACGCCACCGCCCCATCCTGTGATGAGTAAAATCTTGTGCTTCACCTTATGACCCAATTATGCAAACTTTCAAAATTATAACCTGTTTTTTCTAATCATTATTTTCCAAATCAACCAATAATGTCGCAGGAATGACACGTTCCCAATTTTGTTTAAACTGTTTATGAACTTTATCAATTTCGAAAGGGCTGTTGCGTGCGACTTGTTGAGCATGTGCAATATCATTTGCACGCATATATGCAAGTAGATAATTATTTCCATCAAGTTCAAGATGGAACCAAGATTCTATTTTCACACCTTCGGCTTGGAGTGTTTGAATGGCTTCATCTTTTCGTTGTTCAATTTCTATTTTCCAAGCATCGACATTTGCTAGCGTGTCTTGCTTCAATTTAATTAACACTGCACCGACATCCACTCTATTTTCCTTTTAGTTATACTTCATTTAAATTCAACTATATAAAACAATCAAAAGCCCTGTAAAGAATTTACTCGCACATCAAATTTTTAAATTTGCTAAAGTAAGCGTCTACCACACTTTGAGATCAAGATAATGGCTACGATAAAATCCAAAGTTCTTATTCTATGTAGCTCTCTTATTTTACTTAGTGCGCCAAGTTTAAGTAGCGCACAAAATACCTTATTTTCTAAGCAAAATACCCCCCAAAAAGAATGGGTCGGACAATCTGCGCCTGATTTCAAACTACAAGATCAAAGTGGAAAATGGCATACCTTAAGCCAATATAAAGGCAAATGGGTGGTACTCTATTTCTACCCTAAAGATAACACCGCAGGCTGTACTGAAGAAGCCAACCAATTTAAATCACTCTATCCACAATTTTTAAAGTCGAATGCGGTTGTATTGGGCGTGAGTTTAGATGACGTTGCTTCGCATCAAAAGTTCTCTGAAAAGTTAGGCTTACCCTTCCCAATTTTGGCTGATGAAAAAGGCACGCTCGCCAGTAAATTTGGCATCGTCAGAAATTTAGGCATAACCAAAATCGCGAAACGAGAAAGTTTTCTCATCGATCCACAAGGTGCGATTCTGTATCACTATACCAGTGTGAATACACAGACCCATGCGGATCAAGTATTGAAAGATTTAAACACTGCTCAAAAGAAATAAATCACAAAAAAAAACTCAGCGATTAAGCTGAGTTTTTTGATCTATAAATCTTACATTTGCGATTGAATATAGTTCTGCAAACCAATCAATTCAATTAAACGCAATTGCTTTTCTAACCAATAGGTATGATCTTCTTCAGTATCAGAAAGCTGCTGGCGCAACATATCACGGCTAATATAATCGCCTTTTTCTTCACATAGCTTAATACCAACCGCAAGTTTCTCACGAACATGATATTCAAGCGCTAAATCTGCTTTTAAACAGCTCACAACATCTGTACCCACATTGATGTCTTCGCGGTTCATATTCGGTTTTGCTTCCAAAAACAAAACTCGACGAATGATTGCATCAGCATGAGAAGCTTCTTCCTGCATTTCATGATCAATGCGTTCATAAATCTTACTCAAACCCCAATCTTCATACATTCTTGAATGAATTAAATATTGATCACGAGCAGCCAATTCACCGCCAATGAGCATATTTAAATAGTCGATGACTTCTGGATTGCCACGCATAATACTTACTCCTTTCGAATACATTTATTATGAGCAACTTAGAGTTTAATTGCAAAATTATAATTGTGTAAGTTTATGATTTTTATAAAATTAAAATGAGAAACATACGCATTTACAGTTCTAATTAACCCAATTTATTGAAATAAAATAAGCCTTTGCAGTGGATGAACCCTTTTGTATCACCATGATTTCACTCAAAACGCTATATTTTGTTTTTTGTAACGATTGGCAATGCTTCTTATTCAATTCATGATTTGATCAAAATAGCTAAAAAAAATCATTCAATAGTTGTATGTTCACATAAAACTGGTTAAATAGAATCATTTACAAAAACACGATGTGGATATACAAAATGGATAAAAGTAAACCAATCTTAGTCACTGGGGCGACAGGTTATATTGCGGGTTGGATTATTGAGCGTCTCCTAAATCAAGGATATACTGTTCATGCAACCGTTCGAGACCCGTCAAAGAAGAATAAAATTCAACATCTTTATGATCTCGCTGAGCAGTCATCTGGGCAAATCCACTTTTTTAAAGCAGACCTACTCGAATCAGGTGCATTTGATGAATCAATGAAAGGTTGTGAAGTGGTCATTCATACTGCCTCTCCTTTTGTTGTCACCAACTACAAAGATGCGGTCAAAGATATTATTGAACCTGCCGTGATTGGAACAGAAAACGTATTGGACAGCGTAAACCGTACTGAATCGGTAAAACGTGTGGTTCTCACCTCAAGCATTGCATCAACCTATGGCGATGCTGTCGAAATTCTAAATACATCAAATAATGAGTTTGATGAAAGTCACTGGAACAATACCAGTAATGAAACCCACCAACCTTATCCTTATTCAAAAGTCGCAGCAGAACGTAAAGCTTGGGAAATGGCTGAACAGCAAAATCGCTGGGATTTGGTCTGTATTAATCCAGCGCTGGTCATGGGTCCTTCATTAACCGCAAATACTCAATCAGGCAGTGTCGAAGTCTTACAGCAATTTGCCAATGGTATGACCTTGCTCGGTGTGCCACCGATGTGGAATGGAATCGTTGATGTTCGTGATGTCGCAGATGCGCACATTCAAGCTGCGACTAATGCCAATGCAAAAGGACGTTATATTATTAGCGGCGGCACTTTAAGTTTATTGGAAATGGGGAAAATCTTACGTCAGAGTTTTGGCAATAAATTTCCTTTCCCGCGAAATCAATTGCCTAAAACAGCGTTTAAATTATTTGGACCATTGGCTGGGTTTTCCAGATCATTTGTTGAACTAAATATGGGCTATCCAATTTATTTTAATGCACAAAAGAGCCAACAAGAACTTGGGATTCAGTATCGAGACATCGAATCAAGTGTTGTTGAACACTTTCAACAACTACTAGATGATGGTGTGGTGCGAAAATATATTTAAGATAATGCTGTAGGCAGCGATGGTAATCGCTGCCTACAATTTTTAAGAATACTGCGCCAAGAATTCCAAAAACTCTTGTTCATTCAAAACTCTAATTTCCAGTTTCTGCGCTTTCTCCAACTTACTACCTGCTTTTTCACCAGCAACCACACATTTGGTTTTACTCGACACACTGCCACTCACACGAGCACCCAAGGCTTGAAGCTTTTGAGTTGCCTCATCACGCCCCATCGTTTCTAGCGTACCAGTCACCACCCAACTTTCTCCATTTAACGGTTGGCGTGTTGGTGCTGTTGGTGCATCCCAGTGAATCCCCGCAGCCAATAAACGGTCTAAAACTTCTAAGTTGTGCGTCGCTTGGAAAAAGTCTGCAATCCACTCTGCTGTAATATCACCAACATCAGGTGTTTTCTTTAGTGCTTCAACATCGGCTTGTTTTAAAGCTTCAAGTGTTTGAAAAGTATTGGCAAGCATACGTGCTGTCGTTTCACCGACACCGCGTATTCCCAATGCATAAATAAAACGCGCTAAGGTGGTTTTCTTACTGGCTTCAATCGCATCAATCAGATTCTGGACAGACTTCTCGCCCATTTTTTCAATGGTCAGTAACGTCGCCCGATGTTCATGTAGGTGATAAATATCAGCAACGTCTTTTAACAAATCGAGGTGTAAAAGTGACTCCACCCATCGATCACCCAAGCCTTCAATGTCTAAGGCTTTACGAGATACAAAATGACGGATCGCTTCAATGCGTTGCGCAGCACAATACAAACCACCAGAACAACGTGCTAAAGCTTCGCCTTCTGGCATCACCACTGGTGAATCACATACTGGACAATTCGTAGGGAGATGTACGATTTCAGCATCAGCAGGTCGAAATTCAGCCCAGACTTTCTCTACTTTAGGAATCACATCACCACTGCGATATACGCTGACCGTATCTCCAATACGTACATCTAAACGATGAATTTCACCAATATTATGCAAGGTCACGTTGGATACCATCACGCCACCAACATTTACAGGTGTGAGACGTGCCACAGGTGTTAAGGTTCCAGTACGCCCCACTTGCCAATCAATATTTTCAACTTTAGTGAGTGCAGCTTGGGCAGGAAATTTATAAGCCGTGGCCCAACGTGGTTCGCGACTGAGGAATCCGAGTTGCTGCTGCTGTTTAAGGCTATCAACCTTCACCACCATGCCATCAATTTCAACTTTTAAATCTGGGCGCTCTTGCTGAATCTGTTCATAGCGTTGCTGAACTTCTTCAATTGAAGCACAGAGAAATTGTCGCTCTGCGATTTCAAATCCAAATTTAGTCAACCAATGTAAACTATCATGCATGGTCGGCAAGTTATGATGTGGCTCGCATTGTGCGATTCCATAGGCATAGAAGGCCAATGGGCGCGATGCGGCGATATTTGGATCTAGCTGTCTTAGGCTCCCCGCTGCGGCATTTCGCGGATTGGCAAAGGTTTTATGACCTTTGGCTTCTTGGTCTGCATTGAGCTTTTCAAAGCCTTGCTTTGGCATCAATACTTCGCCACGCACTTCTAAAAACTGCGGAATCGCTTGATACTGACTGGATAATACTTTTGGCAAATTACGAATGGTTTTAACATTTTGAGTGATATCTTCACCCGTCTCCCCATCGCCACGGGTCACGCCACGAACCAGTACACCATGTTCATACCACAGTGAAATCGCCAAACCATCCAGTTTTAATTCCACGTCATATTGGACTTTTTGATTTGGTAAACGCTCATCAATACGGCGGGCGAAAGCAAACAAATCTTCTTGATTAAAGACATTACCCAATGACAGCATCGGCACTGTATGCGTGACGCTTTCAAATTTAGACAGTGCTTGCCCACCGACTTTATTGGTTGGTGTATCTGCCTGAACAAGCTCAGGGTGTTGTTGTTCTAAAGCTTTAAGTTGATGAAACAAATGGTCATATTCACTATCTGAAATGGAAGGCTGATCCATGACATAGTACGCATGATTGTGTTTTGCAATGAGTTGAATCAATTGACGCATTTGCTCAATCACTGAATTTTGTTCCATTTGTTTTTCACCATATAAAAGGGCGGAAAAACCGCCCTATAAAACATTTCACTGAATTTATTATAAAAGATTAATCATGTTGTTGCTTGGTTTGGGCGATAATCAATCACATGATGACGCCAATGTTCTTTCAACTGTGGCGTAAACTCCAGATTATTTTCGTCATAGACTTTGCCATCCACTTCACGTGCAATTAAGCCGGCAATACTGGTCATCATGTCATAACCAGTGACTGCCTTGCTATTTGGCAATGCCAAGAAAAATGCCAAACCTTGCACTTGTTCAGTCGACAAGGTTTCCAAATCAAAACCAGCAGGACCATGATCCGTAATACGCAATACAGAGAACATCAATGCACTTGGTTCATCGGTATTTTCATAACGATGGAAACATGACATCTCACCAAAACGTAGACCATATTTAAGTAAAACTTTTAATGCCTTATCACCAGATAATGCACGGCGTGGGTTTGGATAGACATTAAGGGCGATAATCTGTTCAGCCGTTGCTAATGCGCTTTCATCATCATAACGTTGCTGCTCATGCAGATGTACGTCCAAAATATTACTCTCGCCTTCGAAGTCAGCGATTTCTACGGTCTCAATATTTGGATTTAAGCTCAGTTCTGATTCAGGCTTGGTTTCCCCATCATTTTCCATCGCCTCGGTTTCTGCTGATGCGACTGGCTCTACTTCTACAATTTTTTCCAATTGCGGCTCAGGTGTTTCAGGCTCACGGATGGGATCAACGTCAACCTGTACCACTGGCTCAACCTCTACTGCTTCAGTAACTACCGTGGTTTTTTCTTCAACTTCAGCCGCTGCAATAGGTATAGCAACTTGCGGTGCCTGCTCAGTCGATTCAATCGTTAAACTCGGTTCAACGCGGTCTGTCTCAATCTTCACCTGATCGTGTTGTAATTGATCACGCACATGACGTGGAATGACAGGCTGATTACTTTCAGGGTTAATATGCAAATCAGTTTCTAATGAAGGCTCAACTGGTTTTGGTTTTCTTAAAATCATGGTTAAGCCAACGAGCATAATCACAACGGCGATAACAATGCCTATTATTGTATTCATTTCCATACTAAGACTCCGCAACTAACCCGTATTCTTTTGCCTGTTCTAAATCAACAGTCACTAATTTTGATGTACCTGGCTCAGGCATGGTCACTCCTAACAAATCTGTTGCCATTGTCATTGCCAATTTATTATGTGTAATGTAAATGAATTGCACCTGTTCAGAAAGCTCTTTTACCAAATTACAATAACGTTGCACGTTCGCATCGTCCAGTGGCGCATCAACTTCATCCAATACGCAAAACGGCGCAGGATTCAATCTAAAAATCGCAAACACCAATGCCATCGCCGTTAAGGTCTTTTCGCCGCCTGAAAGTAACGCCAAAGAACTGTTGCGTTTGCCTGGCGGACGCGCCATCAATTTCACGCCTGACTGCCAATCATCTTCAAGACTTAAAGTTGCTTCACCACCGCCAAACACCTTCGGAAATAACAACTGCAGCTCTTGATTGACCTGATCAAACGTACTCATAAACAACTTACGCGTTTCCTGATCAATGCTTTTCATCGCATCTTTCAGTTGAGTCACGGTATTTTGTAAATCTTGCATTTGATGGCTCAGCTCATCAAAACGCTGTGAAACTTCTTCGTATTCTTGCGATGCAGCCAAGTTGACTGCTCCAATCTTTTCAAATTGTTGCTGGGCTTTTTCCAATTTCTGCTGATGGTCTTTGATTTCAATCAACACATCGGACAATGGGTCAGAATTGAGCGCTTTAAGCTGTTCTAAATAATGCTCGCGATCTGATTTAGCAGCCTGCCAAGCCAAACGTTTCTGTTCGAGTTGCTCACGCACCTGTTCATCTTTTTGTTGTGCCAAATGACGTTGTTCCGTGAGCTGTTGTTGTTTTTCTTGTATTTGATTCAGCTCAAGCTGCCATTCATTCCATGTTTTTTGCAGCTTTTCCGTTTGCTGCAATTGCTCTTGAAACTGGGATTCAAGATTTGGTAGCTCAAGCTGAATCGGATCAACAAACTTCTTCGCTTGTTCAATTTGCTCAATGATCTGTCGATATTGTGTTTTTAGGAACGAAATATCTTTCTCTAATAACTCAATTTGCTGATTGGCTTGAGCGGTTTGACGACGTAAATGTTCACGTTGTTGCTGTTGTTGAGTTAAATGTTGCTGCTGTTCATCCAACTGTTCAGTTAAATTTTCAACTTGAAACTGCAAGGTCTTGTAGTTCGGCAGGACGGCTTCTAGTTTGATCGCCAAAGCGTGTAAATCAATCTCCAAGTCATCACGCTGCATCGCATCTTCTTCAAGCTGCACATCTAGCTGTTTGAGCTGATCTGCCAGTTGCTGTTGCTGCAATACAAAAGCCTGTGCCGTACTTTGTAACTTGGCAATCTCCACATCCAGTTGTTGCAGCTCTTTTTGCTTTTGCTTTAGATGTTGCTGCTGTTGTTGCACAGTCTGTTGCAGTTGTTGCAAAACGTGCTGTTGTTGCGAATATTGATGTTCCAAAGCAGATAACTGCGGCTGATGTTCAGCAAGTTGTTGCTCGATTTCTTCTAAACGTACTTGATGACTCAGCAAGCCCTGTGCAGTTTGGCTATCTTCATCATAAAGTAAGCCAATAACCCAATCCGCCCCAACATGATAACCATCAAGGGTTAAAATTGACTGGGCTAGGTTTAAATCCTTTTGATGACTCAATGCTAAGGCTAAATTTTCAGCCACAGCGACATTTGACCATAGCGAAGATTGAGGTGATTCGATCCAGTCTGATAGATATTGCAAATCTCCCCTAACCCCTCTTTGGAAAAGAGGGGAACTCCTCCCTTTGATAAAGGGAGGTTGGGAGGGATTTCTTAACTGACGCGCCACACCTTCTTGGAAAGACTGCTCATCATCCAACAAATGCGCTTGCAACCATTTGGCTAAAAACTTTTCAATGATCGCTGCATGGGCTTTCCCCTGAGCGCTTAAATGCAAGTTCTGCATCAAGCGCACAACATCTTGATGCTGCTTTGGACTTTGCTTAGCCACCAACTGATTTAGATTTTTTTGCTCTGCCAATAAAACCTGAATATCGGTCTTGAGCGTCTGCAAATCAGTCTTACTCAACTGTTGCTGATCTTGCTGCGCCTGCACATTTTGCTGTAGCTGTTCAATGGCTGTTTCTAGCGCAACAATCTCTTGCTGTAACTGCTGCTGATGTTGCTGCAATTGTGCCTGTTCATCCTGCTGTACTTGAGCACGAATTTGACTCGTTTGCGTTTGCAAGGTTTGTTTCTGTTGCTCTATGCGCGACACATTTTTTGTGAGTTGTTCGATTTGCGCAGCCATTTGCAGCTTTTGCTGTTGTTGCTTGTCTACTTGGCTTTTTAATTGTTCAAACTGTTGCTGTGCTTGCTTATGCTGAGCCTGTAGATCACTTAAATTTTGCTCTGAGGATTGGGTTTGTTGTTCAAGTCCAATTAAAGCCTCGTTTTGCTCATCAAACTGAGTGGTTAAGGTTTCAACCTGTAATTCAGACAATTGCAAACGTTCTTTGCTTTGTGCTTTTTGTTGTTCAAGCTGAGCTAAACTGCTGCTGTTCTGCTGAAATAAACCCTGTTTTTGTTCCAATGTCATTTTCAATTCAGCCAGTTTTTTTTCTGCCTGTTGCCATTCTTGTTGCAACGGAGAGGACTGCTGAATTAAGCGTTGGAATAATGCACTGGTTGCCTCTAAATCATGTTCAATCGTATGTGACTCCGAACGAACCAATTTAAAGCTTTCTCCAAGCTCAGTCATTTGCAAGGTATATTCTTGCTGTAACTTATGACTTTGATCGGCTTGAAAGGACAGAATTTCTATTTTTAAAGTTCGAATTTGAGTTTCTAAGGTTTTGTATTGAATCGCAGCTTCTGACTGCCGTTTTAATGTGCGTAACTGTGATTTAAGTTCAGCCGCAATATCATCTAATCGTGCAAGGTTTTGTTCGGTATGTTCTAAATGCTGTAAAGTCTCACGACGACGCGCTTGATAGCGAGAAACCCCTGCTGCCTCTTCGATAAATACCCGCATTTCTTCAGGTTTGGCATCTACAAGGCGGTTAATCATGCCCTGTTCAATGACAGCATAAGAACGTGGCCCTAAACCTGTGCCCAAGAAAATATCGGTAATATCACGGCGGCGGCAACGTGTACCATTTAAGAAATACTCAGACTTGCCTTCACGCGTGACTTGGCGACGGACAGCAAGTTCATTATAAGCATTGTATGCGCCGCCTAATTTACCATAAGTATTATCAAAGCGAAGTTCGACACTGGCAACGCCTACAGGTTTACGTTTAGCTGTGCCTGTAAAGATGACATCTTGCATACTGCCACCACGCAACTGACGTGCGCTAGACTCGCCCATAACCCAGCGAATCGCATCTATGACATTTGATTTTCCACAACCATTCGGCCCCACAACCGCCGTACGGTTCGCCTTAAAATGTAAGGTGGTACTATCGGCAAAAGATTTAAAGCCGGAAAGTTTTAAACTGCTTAAACGCATACTGCCGTATCTTAACCCTAATTAGCGGCGTGAGCGTCTCGCCCAAGCCAATTCAATCTGTTTCATACGTGTCAGAGATTCCAACACAAGGTTGCGCAAGTGTCGACAAAAATCTTCCATAAATAAAGCAGCTTGTTGTGATTTTCGGATCAAAATAGCATCAATCACCAGTTTAAACAGGGTAAATGATTCTTGTAACTCCCGACGTGAGGTGTTTAAGGTTAAAAAATAGCTACGGCGCAAAGATGGCAACAGTTCTTTATAAAACTGCATCAAATAAGGATTGGCCACCATATCGTGTTGTTCTGCTAAATATTTAAAAATCGCATCATAAAATTTTTCAATATCCCCTGCGCGAACAAACTCGACCAATTCATCCAACAATGCTTGTAATTGCTCTGCCTCATTGACACGCCAAGTTTCACTGATACGTTGCACAATATGCCCAAGTACCATCACATTGGTATCAAATAAAGCCTTGACTTGCTGAGCGGACATTTCAGAAACAATCGCCCCTCGACGCGGAAAAATTTCGATCAAATAGGTTCGTTCAAGTAATAACAACGCTTCACGGACAGAGCCACGACTAACATCTAATTCTTTAGCGATGCGTAATTCTTGAATACGTTCGCCCTCAACCAGCTCACCGCTAATGATTTGTTCACTAATATATTTTGCAATCTGTTCAGAAAGACTATCAGCCTCTTCGAGATTCATGAGTCCCTCGCTATCTTTGTTATACGCATTTTCCGATACTGGTTGTGCTTTTTTGTTTTAACTGATCTTAGTGTATAAATTCTATATCATTGTCAGACAATTTCATTGCTTTTTAAGCCAATCGCACTAAAAACTAGGTTAAAGCACTTAATTTTAATAAAAACCCAAGATTTTCTATTTTTAATATCAGATATTTACATTTTTCTATCGCATTTGACCGTGCATCCGAAAGATAAAATATGACCAATTTTTTTATTGATTAAAATCACATAAAATTAAAATTTAATGAATAAAAACACTTTTAAAAAGTCTGATTTGAAATCGGGCGATCCTCAGACCGATCTCAACCCGATGACCATCGAAACATGCTTGCCGCGATGGAGATCTATTCAGCATTCAACGCGCAAGCTTACATCAGTCCTTTATAGACAAAATAACAACCCACGGTGACCAATAAACCAGCGAAACATTTTTTCAGCATCGCAGGTGATAAACGATGTGCCACTTTTGCGCCTACTTTTGCTGTGATAAAGCTCATCACACTAATGCCGAGAAAAGCATAAATATGTACATAGCCAATGGTATTTGGCACATTGATTTGTTCTTTGGCGCCAAACCATATAAAGCCAACTGCGCCTGCCGCTGCGATCGGCAAACCACAAGCTGCTGATGTGGCAACCGCTTTTTGCATCACCACCCCATATCGGTTTAAAAATGGAACGGTTAAACTTCCTCCACCGATCCCAAAAATCGCCGAGGCAACACCAATACCTCCACCCGCAGCAAATTGGATCGGTGCTGAAGGCAAATGGCGACTGGAATTGACTATCGCATAAGCTCCTCTGAACATTTTAAATGCCATCCAAATCGCAAATACACCGATCACAAGCTGCAAATGCTGCCCGGACATCAGATCGGCAATCCCAGCACCAAGAAATGAGCCTAAAACCAGTCCTGGCGCTAAATTTCGAAATACTGGCCACAACACCGCACCTTGCCGATGATGTGCCATCACCGAGCTAATTGAGGTCACAATGATGGTTGCCAATGATGTGCCAATCGCAATATGCATAATGACATTCGGGTCATAATTCATTTGAGTAAAGACAATATATAAAATTGGTACAATAATTAAACCACCGCCCACGCCAAATAGGCCTGCAGTAAATCCTGCGATTGCACCAATCAACAAATATATGATTAACTCCATAAATACATGACCACTCTACTTTTAAAACGATGGATGATTTCGCAACTCGCCAGTTACAGCAATTATTGAACGCAAAAAATCAATATCCTGAAGTGGTTTTACTCAAAACGACCACGACATCAACCAATGATGATATGCGTGAAATTGCACAAAAAGGCATTACAACAGGATTGGTATGCAGTGCACAACAAACACAAGGCCGTGGTCAACACCAACGACAATGGGTGTCTCCTGAAGGCAACGTTTATTTAAGCACACTGATTCAAAGCAAAACAGCATTAGATGGCCGCCTTGCACTGGAGGTTGCCCTGAATATTTTACAGATGCCAAGCCTGCAAGATTTAAACTTACAAGTTAAATGGCCCAATGATCTATACAGCCCACAAGGTAAATGGGGCGGGATTTTGGTTGAGCCATTATCCGCCAATCAAGCCATTGTGGGTGTAGGGATCAATTTAAATACCCCAGCAATTGAAAGTGCAGATCAACCGATTACCTCTTTGCAGATGTTAGGCTTAGAGCAGATTGATCGCTTGAATTTGATCGCTGAGTTGTACACGGCGATTCAACAAGCATCTCGATGGTTTGAACATGGTTGTTACAATTTGGCAGACCGCTTTAATCATCACGCGATTTGGCTCAATCAACAGGTTGAATTTGAACATGCTCAAGGCAAAGTTCAGGGCATCTTTCAAGGGATTTCAAATGATGGTGCGGTCATGATCCAAACGAATCAACTACAGCACTTCTATCAAGGTCGTTTACGACTTGCGTCCGTTTGAGGAAATCACCGTCCTATGAAAAGCTTATGGCTCGATATTGGTAACACCCGCTTAAAATACTGGATCACAGAACAAGATCAGGTGATTGAACACGCTGCCGAGTTACATCTACAATCTCCTGCTGATTTATTATTAGGTTTGATTCAACACTTCCGCTATCAAAATTTGAGTCGGGTGGGCATTTCTTCAGTGCTGGATACTGAAAATAATCAGCGTATCCAAATCATCCTCGATATTCTAAATATCCCGATCATTTTTGCTAAAGTTCATGCCGAATATGCAGGTTTAACATGTGGCTATGATGACCCTAGCCAACTCGGGATTGACCGTTGGCTACAAGTCTTGGCAGTGGCAAAGCCGAATGAAAGCTTTTGTGTAATCGGCTGCGGCACCGCGCTCACGATTGACCTCGTGAAAGATTTACAACATTTAGGTGGCTATATCCTGCCAAATTTATATCTACAGCGAGATGCACTTATTCAAAATACCAAAGGTATTAAAATTCCTGACTCCGCTTTCGATAATTTAAAACCCGGTCACAATACTGTTGATGCAGTTCATCATGGGATTTTACTGGGGCTGATCAGTAGCATTGATCAAATCATGCAACAGTCACCGAAGAATCTGATCTTAACAGGCGGTGATGCACATTTATTTGCCAAGTTCTTGAATCACTATCAACCGCAAGTTGAATCAGATTTATTGCTGAAAGGATTGAAAACCTATGTTCAGCTCAATTCAGCTTTCACTAAAGTTTGAAGGATCTGTAATAATTGTGGAAACTCAACATAACCATCTTCTGCACAAAAGTGCCCAGCCTGATTCACTTCGATCAATTGGGCATTTAGCATATGTGAAAATTTAAAGCTAAATGGAACAGGTACGATAGGGTCATTGCTAGAAAATAACACCACACGACGCTGTATATTTTGCCTCAATATTCCACTATCAAAAGGTGAGTGACCAATAAATAGATTCAACTCAGGATGCTGTGGCAACGGCTCATGAAAAGGTGCGATAAATACTCCCGCTTTTATGGTTTTTTGTTGCAGCTTCTTTGTAAGAAACCGAGCAACAGCCACGCAGGAAAGCCCATGAGCAACCACAATACTGTGCTCATTTAACTTTTTTAACTGCGCCTCTAAACATGTGTGCCAAATTTCGCTATCTGGATGACTTGCATCTGCCAAAAAAACGCGTTCAACAGTGACATTCAGTTGTTTGAGCTGTTGTTCTAGCCATAGATACCAATGTTGTTCAGGGTCAGCATTCACACAATGTGTGATGTAAATCGTATTGACTAAATTATGCGACATAGTTAACACTATTTTCAATATAAAACATAGATTTAAAGCCAATTTTCTTCTTTTAATCTTTGATTAGATATTGATATTTTGTATCAATTTTATACAGATCACAGCCATTCAAACTCAATAAAAAAAGGCGCAGATTGCGCCTTTTTCCAGATGTAGATCGGTTATTTCTTGGAGTCATTATTTCCAAATAATGGTCCCATACCGCCACCACCACCGCCAAATTGTTTTTGCATATTGCCAAACGATTTCAACATTTTGCTCATACCCGATGGATTGGCAAACTTCTTCATCATTTTCGCCATTTGGGTTTGTTGCTTGATCAACTTATTGACTTCAGCCACATCCATCCCACAACCTGCTGCAATACGTTTCTTACGACTCGGATTCATAAGATCAGGATTACGGCGTTCTTTAATGGTCATCGATTGAATGATGGCTTCCATGCGCTTGACTTGCTTTTCTGGATTTGCTTTTTCGATCGCATCTTGAATGCCAGAATTGCTCATGCCAGGCAACTTGTCCAAGAAGCCCATCATGCCGCCCATTTTGCTCATTTGTTCAAATTGCATCAGCATATCTTCAAAATTGAAGGTTCCGCCCTTTTGCAATTTTTTCGCCATTTTTTCGGCTTTTTCTTTGTCGATTTTACGTTCAACTTCTTCGACTAAAGAAAGGACATCTCCCATACCCAAGATACGTTGCGCAACGCGATCAGGATGGAATGGCTCAAGTGCATCGAGCTTTTCACCGATACCTAAGAACTTGATTGGCTTGCCTGTGATCGCACGTACTGAAAGTGCTGCACCACCACGCGCATCACCATCAGTCTTGGTGAGAATCACACCGGTCAATGCCAAAGCGTCATTGAAAGCTTTTGCTGTATTGGCAGCATCCTGACCCGTCATCGCATCAACAACGAATAAAGTCTCAGTAGGCTTAACCGCAGCATGTAACTCTTTAATTTCATCCATCATGTCTTCATCGACATGAAGACGACCAGCGGTATCGACAATCAGTACATCAGCGAACTGAATTTTGGCTTGTTCAATCGCACGATTAACAATATCAATTGGTCTTTCAGACGCATGTGACGGAATAAAACCGACACCAACTTCATTGGATACAGTTTCTAGCTGCTTAATAGCTGCTGGACGATAGACATCGGCAGAAACCGTCATTACTTTTTTCTTTTGACGTTCTTTTAAGAAGCGCGCTAATTTTGCAGCAGTGGTGGTTTTACCCGCACCTTGCAAACCAGCAAGCAACACCACGACAGGTGGTTTTGCACTTAAATCTAATGTTGCATTTTCCTCACCCATCATTTTGGTGAGTTCATCATAGACAATTTTTACAAATGCCTGACCAGGCGAAAGCTGCGTCATGACTTCTTGACCGAGCGCTTCTTCCTTTACCTTCGCGATAAATTCACGTGTTACAGGTAACGCCACATCGGCTTCAAGAAGTGCCATACGTACTTCACGTAAGGTATCTTTAATATTGTCTTCGGTCAGCTGCCCTGAGCCAGTAACATTTCTTAAACTCTGTGTGAGTCGTTCTGTTAAGGTATCAAACATTGCGAAATCCGCTTAAAATGGCTAGTTGCAAAAAAATCTTTCTTAAAATAGAAAATTTATGCATAAGATGCTATAGGATACTGTAGTTCGCAGCGAATTTATATCTTAATGGTGAATATTATTCATCCTCCTAAAAAAGGTTTGACATGATTAGTCTCCCCTTGGTTTACACAATTTTGGCACTTATTGCTTATACCAGTTCGTTTTGGTATTTGTTTATTCGTCTAATGTCAAAACGTACACCAAATCTTTGGTGTTATGGTCTGATGGTGGGTTTAGGAGTACTACTTCACAGTGCTGTCCTCTACCAAGACATGATGACACCAATGGGGATAAATTATGATGTATTTAACCTCATTTCTTTTACTTCGGGGCTGATGCTGGCGCTGAGTTTGATCCTGAGCCTGATTCGTCCGATTTTGCCATTAAATCTGATAGGTACGCCTGTGGCAGCGGTTGGTCTAATCTTGGGTTATGCCTATAGCCAGCCGAATCAATTTATTGAGCTGCATAGCTTTGGCTTAGATCTACACATTATCCTGTCGTTATCTGCCTATGCCGTACTCTTGATGGCGACCATACAAGCCGTATTACTTTGGTTCCAAGACCGAGAACTCAAAAAGAAACAGAAAAAAAGAATTTGGGTCAATTTACTCCCCCCATTCCAAGTAATGGAATCATTACTTTTTGATTTGATTATTACAGGTTTTGGTTTATTGACGGCTGCGCTAATCTTTGGTTTTTTCACCATTGATAATTTCTTTGCCCAACACCTCGCACATAAAACAGCATTTAGTATTATCTCGTGGTTTTTATATGGTGCGCTGCTCATCGGTCGTTACAAATTTGGTTGGCGTGGACTCAAGGCCATTCGCTTTACAGTGACTGCTTTCATTTTATTAGCCATTGGCTTTATCGGTAGCAAGTTTGTCTTAGAAATGCTTTTAGGGCGTTAAGTTTTTACACTTCTAATAAAACTAGACAGCCTCCTTTAAAATGCGTATAACGCTGTTTTCGCTTAACTAGGTAACCATCGTGAAACTTGTGCTCGCCCCAATGGAAGGTCTAACTGATCCAATCATGCGTGATGTCCTCACTCATGTCGGCAGTTTTGATTGGTGTGTCACTGAGTTTATTCGTATTACTGATACTATTCTCCCTGATCATATTTATTATAGTTTCTGTCCCGAACTTAAAAATGATGGTAAAACAGCAGCAGGGACACCCGTCCATGTACAGTTTCTAGGGAATAACCCAGACATGCTCGCCGCCAATGCAGCAAAAGCAGTCGAGCTAGGTGCACCAGCAATTGATCTAAATTTTGGTTGTCCTGCAAAAACCGTGAACCGCCATCGTGGTGGTTCGGTGCTACTCGATGAACCTGAGACGGTCCACCTATTAGTCAAAGCCGTTCGAGATGCGGTCCCTGCACACATTCCTGTTTCAGCCAAAATGCGCTTGGGCTATCTAGATGAAAACCATACTTTAGATAATGCTCATGCCATCGAAGATGCAGGTGCGAGTTGGTTAACCGTACATGCTCGAACCAAAGCAGATGGTTATACCCCGCCAGCCTATTGGGAAAAAATTCAGCCGATTACAGAAGCTTTAAAAATTAATGTCATTGCCAATGGTGAAATTTGGAACAATGCTGATGCCAAAGCTTGCTTACAACAATCACACTGCCAAGACATCATGATTGGTCGTGCTGCCGTCACTACACCTGATATCACCTTGTGTATTCGTCAAGACCTTGATCACGCACTTCTTTCTTGGCAGGACTTAGTTGAACTGCAACAACGCTTTTTAAGTGGTCAATATAAAACTGAAATCGGCATGATCGGGCGTTATAAGCAATGGTTAGGCATGATGAGCAAAGCCTATCCCGAAGCACAGGAACTTTGGGGGCAAGTGAAGCGAATGAAACAACTTGAGCTGATTGTTGATGCATTTAATGCAAAAAAATAAGAGTTATTGAATTAAAAAAGCGACTCATGAGCTAAATACATAAAGTCGCTTTCGCAAAACTGAAAAACCAGAAAATATAACCCCAGTCTATAATCCGCTTACTCTCATTCTCAAATTAGTCACAGAAGCGCCAGTCAAACCAAAACTGCCCATAGATGCGTTGGGTAAATTATTGAAGACATTTGCTTGTTGAGCATTATTACTACCGAGCAACACATTGTTGAGTTGTAAATTGAACTTATCTGTTGTTCCTGCATGTCCAAAAATAAAGCCACCCGCATCAGTACCTTGAGGCGCTTCAATCCCTGCATAGAAACCAGTCAAACCAAAAGGTGATCCATTATGCCCAGTAAATTTAAAATCAACGCTTGCGCCTATCGGTGCAGTGGTTGAATCCCCAGAAACCGCGTAGTCTGAAACCAGCATGATATTACAACCATCACCAGTACCACATATTGAATCGATAGCACCACCGAACTTGATCATATCACCCTGCGGTGCTGCTCCCAATTGAATATTCATGGTCGGCTTATTTGCAGCAAATACGACGTCGATTCCTCCGACACGTAAGATTTCTTTGACATCGCTTTTAAGTAATGTCCCCGACTCAAAAATAGAGTTTTGGGTATAGGTACTACCACTAATACTAGAGAGTGAGTTTGCTGCGGCTGCATATACTGAGAATGGAGAAATTCGAAGCCCTGTGACATTGTTATTAAATGCTAAACCAATATTCACAAATGCGCCATTTGTACCTGTACCAGCATCGGTATCTATCGTGGCAGTAAAACCAAGTGTCGTTTCAGCACCGCTATTTAAACCGACTACTTTTACGGGGGTATCTGTCGTTTGTCCTGCAACGCCTGCGACAACCAAGCCTGCTCGATTGGTATAGTCTGTAGCTAAACCATCATTATCAATAATTGCCAACTGATTGAACTGAATATTTGACTGCACACCGATCGTTAAGCCATCTTGCCCAGTCGTGGCTGAAAGGCTTTGATCATCCATGGGTTGCATTGCCATTGTTAAAGGACTTAACAATAACAATGAAAAACATCCTAGCTTTTTGTTTTTATTCATTGCCCTCATCCATAGACAAATGTTTAAAATATCTACTCTAGCTTAGCATAATCTAGAGAAACCACAATCAATGTAAAGCATCTGAAACTAAAAGTGACTGAGTGCCACCTTAGCTATAACATCTAAAAACCTAACAGAACTTCAAACCACCAAAACAGTTCGCAACAGGGCGTTGATGTCCATCTAAAAGTAAGTTTTCCAAAACCATAATCGCACGCGCATCATCGGCTAAACGCACATCACCAATACCTTTATAAAGAGGGCTACCAAATACTGCACCAATTGCCTCTCCAAAACCAATATCAATCCGATTATTTGATAAATAATCCGTAATAAATGTTGCAATTTGAGGTAATACATCATGCATCGGAATCCCTGTGGTTGGATTCAAAGCTCCAAAATCTAACGGATCTTTAAAAGATAACCACCATCCAGGTTGAGCAATATCATTGGGATCTACACCTGGCCACATTAAGGCAGTATTTTGTAAGGCTAGATAACCACCACTACTGATTGGTAAGTTATGAATTAAATTAAAGTTTTGCTTTACTTGTACATTGGCCTTTAGATTAGTGATATATGAACAATTATTTTTATTTACTACAGCAGCGCAACCAGCTGATGTAGTTCCTTGTGCTCCCATAAAAAAAGTCGCTTCATCAACTAATCCTAGAATCGATCTATCTATAGTCATCGCAATACCACCGCTATCTGCACCAATGGCAATGGTTGGAATCGGGACATCTTTCACTACCAAATTCAGTTGTTTCATACGACTCCCAGTGACAATCGTTTCAGGAAAATTAAACTGGACATCTTGGCGAGGTACATTAATCCCCCAAATTGGATTGCCATTATAATGATATAGATTTTGAGATCCATTTGCACCAGCTGGGTTTTGATAACTCCCAGAACCTACTGTCATCTTATTAGAGTTCGTAAATGCAACTCGGTCATTTGCAACTGCCCTAATCTTCGCATAAATTAACTGATCAGGCGTAGTTCCAAACATCGCATCCTGTGTAAATGCATTTACAGGGGTTTCACCAACTTTGATGAAACCACTAAAAGTATTGATACCACCACCAGTAGATAGACCATTGCCATCAATATCATTACGCGTGCCCGCTGACAGATAACCCAGGATTTCTTCAGCGCTTAGTCTAAAGCCAGCAATCTCACGAGTGGAGGCACTATTTGGGTTTTTAATCGCAAACTCAACAAAGGGATTGGTAAGTACCGCACTGGTATTAGCACGACCTTTGGACCAGGTCGGGGTACCATCTGCCAACTTGCCATCAGGTGGTCCGCTTAGAGATACGTTTTCCATGTCAATATCGCAGCCATCTGGACCATTTCGCCCACCACAACCAAGTTGTAATGCACGAATATTGGCATTCAACTCCATTTTCGCCTCAAGTCCGAGCTTATAATAACCATAGTTTTGTAATGGATTCGCAGTATTCGGGGCAGTAAAACCTAAAGATAAAAGCGCTTGCCCTTGTATCGCAGATAACTCTGTATCAGTCATTTCCACGAGACTATCATTGCTCGCCCATGTATGGGTTGAAACCACTGACATGAGTAGGCAAGAAGTCAATATTGATTTTTTAATTCCTTTTTTCATCATTCTCTTCCTCTGCTACTCAATTAATTACGTGGTCTTAAGGTAAGTTCTGAACGGATTTGTCCACCTGTCATGACCATTTCACCAAGTCGTTGTGCTTTGTTATTCACTGCATCCACTCTTGGGTAGAAGTTAATATCTTGGACACGGAAGACATCATTCGGATTTCGGTCTGGGTTAAAATCAAAACCGAAATTAAAACCAACGTTGTCTTTATTAATCACGATTGCGTTGTTGAACTGGACTAAACCAGACATTTTGTCAAAGCCAATACTCGCTTCATCAATCGGATCACTCAGTTGCAGTGTGCCATCTTTTAAACGATAGCGTCCAACGATGGACAAACGATTGCCATTGTTGGCTGTAATTTCATTGTTCGGTATCAAACTAAAATTCATATCACCTAAAAATTTCAGTTTTAGTCCCAATAACACATCATTTTTGGTATTAAATGCATTCAAGATCACTGGGCTAGCACCATTTGGATTATTATAAGTTGGCAAATATCCAGCAGCGATTTCAGCCGCCATCACCATAAGTAAGTCTTTGAGCTCGACATTTACATTACCATTTTCGAAGCCCATGCTGCCATAACCACGAAGTAACATGTCAATATTACGTAAGCCCATATAATAGTTTTTATCGCCATCTACGATTAATATCGACGTGGTTTTACTACCATCGTTATTACGCCCTTCGGTACTCAATGCTAACGCTAAACCTAAACGTTGTGAGTTGGTCACATTTGAACGTGAGACCACATTCGTGCTGTTATTTAGATTAAATACTTCACCAGTATAATTCGTTGCATAAGTCGCTATATTTGCATTAACGTTATAAAAAGGCAGTCCTAGCCCCCATTTGTTGTCCAGCCCTGCATTCGCTTCTATTTTATTTGCGGCTGAAACACCACTACCCGAAGTAAAGCGGCCTCGTCTTGATAGCGCTTGGAAATCGGCACCACGTACTGCGACCACCAAACTATATGGATTGATCGCTTCGTTATGAATTTGTTGCAGATAGTCAGCCGATGTTGTCAGTGTGCCTATATCGGTTCCACCAAAACGTGCATTTCGTAATACTGAATTTTCGGGCATTGTCAAAGTACGTGTATTGGCTAGATTGACATACACATTTCCACTATCAAAATAAGCGCGTTGATTTGAATTAATCACCAAAGGACTTAGATCACCAAATTCAAAACCGAAAGTATTGCTGCCTGCGCCACCAATTTCTAAGGTGGTTGCCTTACTATCATCGCCAGCTAACATGCCATCGCCTTTCTGAGTAAACTCCCCTCTCAAACGCAATGCTAGACCACTTGAGCCAATGACTGTTCCATCTGCACCATTCGCGGTGACATTCGCATCACTGGCGAAGCCCAATACATTATTTAATGTATGGGTATTGGTATTATTGTCATCTACTGGTGCAGCAACCCCATTGGCACTGGTACCACGTAGTTGCAAGGCGCCATTGACCATACGACCACTCATCCCGACACGAATTAAGCCTTTACTATCCTCTAAATTATAGTTCGGCATATTGGGATCAATCATGGCATTGCTTTTGGTCATCAGCTCAATATTTAGACCCGCACTAGTACCTGCATAAGTTCCTGTCTCAGCACCCAACTGATTCGGATCAGTCACTCGCGCAAAGTCAACATAACCATAGGTCGTATCAGGGCTATTCAGTTTACTGGCATTGACTGTACCCAAGTTAGTTTGTAATATTAAACCTTTGGTCGCATCGACATACATCGCACCTTTACCTAAAAAATTAAAATTGAAATTTTTAAGAATAAGTTGATTGAATTGGTTTGCCGTTCCAGTTCCTAAACCTGTATACAGATTTATATTTTGTAAACCCAACTGCAAAGTCGATTGAGAGTTTGAATTAAATAAACCATCTCGGGTACTAAGTGCAATCACTTGTGGTGAACCCGTTTGAATTGCAAAATTACCAATGCCTGCATTGCAATTTACGCTTGGCGTTTGCGCACAAATTTGAAAATTATCGACTGAGATGGTAGATGGCTGTGACTCGATATGCAGATCAAGTCCTGTTTTAGTGCCATTTGATCCTGTATTGATTTTAAAATGTGTGCCTAAATTATAATTTCCAGCGCCTGAACCTGCATCATAAGCCATGTTCTTACGTACACTTACGCCGTTGGCAACAGCTCTCAGAGATTGTTCAACATTATTCGACGTACCCGCTTGATCTTGCCAGTACAACTGATCAATTTTGACCTCGTCATATTCGACTTGTAAAGAAATACCATCTTGACCATTGACCATACGTAAATCACGATCTTGTAATTCTTGTAATGCATACACTGTTTGTGTCAAACACAAGATACTACTGGCCAATGTTGTTAAAACAAAATGGCGTTGTGTCATTGCAATCCTTTTCATAACCATTTTTCCTTTTTCTTTTAACAACGTGGATGTCCAGCACCACAAGAGAAGATTTTGACATCTCCAGTCAATGACAAATTACCATTCATATTTACACCAATAAAACCTCGTTCTTTATTGGCATCAAAACCACTGCCTCCATAAGGTGTAGCAGGAGTCAAATAACCTGGTAAGTTGCTTGAGCCTGTAGAACAATTGGCATCACTTTCGGTACAAGTATCCGTTTCAATCGATAATGACTGAAATCCAACATTTCTAAACTCAATGGGTTTCGCAGGGTTGAAGCCTAACTTGATCGCAGCGTGTGGTGTGCCATTATAAATAACATCTTCACCATCTAACTTAAGCTCTTGAATATTGACAGTTCCTTGAATACCTTTCATTACTAACCATTGTTTACGCCCGGTTGCTGAAGCAATCCGATTGCCTTGAGCATCATAGGTATCTTGAGTTCCATCGTGGTAACGATTATTCAATGATAATGCTAAACGGCAATACAACAGATCGGCACATAGAAAATTAGCATTATTATCATGGTTTAAACTGAACTTTAATGATAAATCTGCACCCGCTTGCCCCGTCACTTGCTGCAAACTGGAGTCATCTAAACTTTCCATCGCAGACAACGTTGTTGATAATAGGACCAGACCACATCCTTTTAAGATATTCATCGTTATACGATGAAAACGATACTTTTTATTGAACTTCATCGTCTTATATCCTTATAAGCCCGTTGTTGTGAACTTAAGATGTTGAATGAGTAAACCATCTATAACAGCAGAACCAAAGTTATTGCTGACCGTTGCACCTGTTGGCTGCATACTATTAATTCGTCCTGCAATATTCGCAGGTGTTGTGGTTTGGATTCCTAAAATTTGATTATTAAAATTTTGACGCCACGTGGTTTCGTATGGATCAGGGCGATTTAAAGATGGATGTGGCTGCCCTGTAAGTGGTGCTTTGGGGGCAACAGCACTCCAGTTACCCCAATTACCCCAGCTTCCACAATAACCAGTAAAAATACTACAGCTACCTGCCCCTCGTGTACGCATCCAAACTTGAGTAAAATCTTCTTGTACAGAACTTTGTAATCCAGTTCCAGATTTTAACTCACCGATCGACACCCCATAAGCACCAATGCCTTTGTGTGCTGTTAATTGATTTGTCACAGGGTTATATTCTGTTGAACCGATAGTAATACTACTATGCGTCGCATTACTGCCTTGATAGCCTGCAATGGTCGAGCTACCGCATTGATAAATATTACAAGTCGAACCCAAATAGGTCACACCTGAGTCAACACTTGCCGCAGGGTCAATATGCTCATAACGCGTATAGATACGACGATAAACTTCTTGTACATTTGGGATTCGCGCCAACTCAATGGAAAAGTTATTACCATCAGTACTGAGCATCAAGGGTTGGTATAAGTTCCCCAACACCAAGTTTATATTGACATCATAAAGGAAAAGTCCATCTGCATTCGAGTTGGGTTGGAAGTTAGGAACTACCCCACCTAGTGCAGGTGTACTATTGTCTGATGCACCACCAACCAACTCTTGAGTACCAATCCTAAATACACTGGTTGCTGTTGGTGCGGTCCAATTATTCGTACCCTTTGCTCTTAAACGTCGAGTAGTAAAACCATTTTGACTATAACATTGCCCAACTTGATCACTCCCTCCGACAGTATTCCTTACTGGGTCCGTACACATACCACCACTAGGAAAGCTCCCAGACACAGTTGCATTGGTTGGCGGAGCATAGGAGGTTCGAACTCCATTAGTATTATTTGATGCATTAGCCTGAGTAGCAGTGATGGTTGTACCTGTTGCTAACACGCCATTTTCAAAAAACTCATTTGTCGCAGGATTATAATCGACTTGTACAATTTCTCTCGTCACAGTCTGATTACTTACCGTTCCGCGCTTACTATCGGTTGCGCCGCTATTCAAACGGACCAATCCAGCCATACCAAAGGTTTTGTTATAATTGGTATTTAAACCATAATTAAAGGTTTTTGTTGTTTCTACACCATTCACTTTCATCAAGGCATCATAAGTTCCACCCATCGCAGGTGAAACACCGTCTAATGTTTGGAAAACTTTTAAATTTGAGCCATTAATACTGAACCCATCCCAGACGGCTGAAAGACGCAAACGATTACTTAATCCATCTAAACCATTTTCAACAACATTCGCATCGCGTTGAAAAATATCCGTCCATAAGCCGAGCTTTAGATTATACGCAGAGGATTCCGCACTGCCTGAAGCAGGTAGCGTCGTATGGCGTAAGGGTGCCTCTAAAGTCAAATAAGTGACATTTTCAATATTTCCAACAAAATTTGGTACATTTTCATCACTCAAGGTTTTGAACAACCAAGGGTTATCTGCCGTGCCCCATGTGTCAATTGGGCGCCCATATAAGGTTCCCCAATCACTACCATTGATGGCGGCACCTAGATTTTTGTTGGACTGTGAAAGTGACAGGCCATAGAGCCAAGCATCTGCTTTTTTATAACCTTTTGCAGTTGCACTCGCACTCAATGGTCCAACGGGGATGAGACGAATAGAACCTGCGCCATATGTTCCCGCACCACCATTGGCACTGTCTGCACCATTAAAACGAAAAGAAAAGTTTTCAGGCAAAAGTGCGATCCCCTCACCTGTGGTTTGACTAAGGCCTTCATCGGAGATTTCTTGCAATGCAAAAACAGTCTGACTGATACATAAACCAATCAAACTTGCTAAAACAGTCCGTTTAAAAACCACCGTAGAAGTTAATCTAGTCATTTTGACCTTCCTATTTCCTTGATGCTCCGCATCATCGTTATTTTTCTTACATCATTTTGAGTGACCAAATCTACCAAGATCAGTTAGCTTCCGAGCCACACTCAAACTTTATAGGCTATTTACGCCTAGGCATTCTCATTTTTTATTATGCCGAATATTTACACAAATGCAAAAGAAAGTGGTCAAATGTTACATTTTTCCGATAAGTGAATACGTCATCTTGCTGGCTGAATAAAAACAAAATTAAAAGCGCCACCCAACCATAAACTGCACTCTTTGCTGTCTATCTGTATCACTTTTAGCTGCATCAGTCATTCGCCAGGCTACCGTAGTATTATAGTCAAATCCTTGATAATTCCCTCCTAGCCCCACTCCCATACCACCTAGATAGCGACTATTCTTTTCTGTTAGATAAGGATTTTTGTTTTGTTGTATCTCACCAATGTCTTTAAACAGTGATGCATTGAGAAATGGCATCAATTGGTAATAAAAATTGATTGAAGCTCCCCAGCCTTGATCTCCAAGTGCTTCGGCTGAGGGGTAGGCTCGCATATGCTTAAATGAAAACTTTTCAGATGAATCTAAGTTTTTCGAAGCCACTTGTCCATACAGCTCAGCCATAAGCCATGATGAAGATGTCAATCTTTGCTGTCTCGATAGCGTTAACTCATACTTCTGAAAACTACCATGCGTTCTTGCAGATAGATGATCAATATTTAATGCGGATGGGCTTTGTATTTCAAGATCGCCAATTGTCGTCATCAGTTCAAGCTGATTCATACCACCTTTGGCACTACCAATACCCCGATCATCAATCTGGCTTAAATTCAATGCGATACGACTGGCATAGGTTTGCTTAGAAACTTCCGTTTCTGTAGCCGCAATTTCATCAAATAACTTTCTTTTCTCAAACAATAATTTAAAGTCTAAATTTGTTTTTTGACTACGTATAAACGGATAAGTAAAATTTAAGTTATAGTTCTCAGCAGTACCTTTCGCATCCAATAGTTTAAATTGCTCACCCAATTCATACTCAGTTCGACTATACCCCCCACCCATCCATAGACCATCTCCTATTATTGGAAATTGTGCATTTAAACCACCAGATATTAAGTTTTGATCACTAGTGAGTATTTGAGCAGTTATTTTTTCCCCATAACCCATAAAGCTATGACTTTCTAAATAGCCAGTAGCACGATATCGACCAGTATATGTACTGCCTGTATTATCAATACCTACTCGACCTAACCACTTTTTTTGCCCATATACATCCAAGAGCAAATCAGTTTGCCCAAGATTTTCACCTGCTTGTAAGTTTGCACTGAGCGATTCAACACCAGCAAGATCTGAAATTAACAATAACGTTTTATTACTTGACGTTTGCTGTAATGCTTGATTCTGAGGTATTTGCTGGGTAAATCTGTGGATGACACTATCTTTAACCGTTGATTGATTATTTAAAACAACCTTACCAAGCTGTCCTTCCAATACACTTATAGTCAACACACCATCCTCTATTTTTTGCTTTGGTAAATAAGCTGTAGCGAGAAAATAGCCTCTTTTTCTATAGTATTGAGTAATATGTGCAACAGCTTGCTGTAAAGCTGCCAAAACATTATTTTTATTTTCTAAATTTGCAACCAACTCATGGAGAATAGCCGTCTCAATTTGTTTGTTGCCTTCAATATGAACTTTATTTATCCAAATTGGTGTTTGATCTTGACTATATTCTTGTTGGGCATAATCTGCTTCAAAATACTGCTGATCAGTTTTACTGACCGGATTCAATGACTCAGGACTGAGTTGCTTGGTAATCGTTCCACTATCTGGTACAGCGATTTCAGCCTTTAATAATGAAGAAAAACAAAATAAACTACCAATAAACGTATAAGACACGCCTTTATAGAGCATTAGATATAACCATTTATTATCTTGATTTAAATAAAGTTTCATTCTTACTCTAAATTTATTTTTTAAGATCCATATAAGACAAGAGGCTTTTGCCCCTTGCCTGATTCCCTAATTTTTCTTTTTAAATTAATGGTTATATCTCAACCAAGGCGCTGTATTATCTTCATCGATCACCCATGTCGAAGTTGAATTCGGATCAGATGCATCTGCAATATCCCAGCCAGTAAAAGTTAGAATCTTCTGTAACTCAGCAGTTGTTTTTCCAATGCCACCTACACTTGTGCTTTGCCCTGAGGTATCGATGTTCCAATAACTGTTGATCACTAAGCCCCCTGAACTACTCTCTCCAATTAAACCACCCACATTGTTCGTTCCTGTCACAGCCCCACTAGAATAACTATGTTCAACTACTCCACTATGATAACCAATCAACCCACCAACAGATGTACTACCCTCAACAACGCTGGTTGAATATGAGTTAGTAATAATACCACCATAGTTATTACCCACTAACCCACCGACATTTAACCCACCTTGAACCTGACCAGTTGCATAACTACCATTAATTATATTATTTGACGAGTGAGCACCAACGAGCCCACCAACATGCTGACTAAGCGGCAAATTAATTGCTATTACATCGCCTGTGGCATAGCTATTATTAATATACAAACGAGGTTCTAAATCATAGAAACCTCTGAAAACCGTTATTCCAACCAATCCCCCCAAGCCAGATATACCTGCAACACTCCCAGTAGCATAGCTGCGATCAATATAATGAAGGCTATTTTCTTGAGCTCCTACTGCCCCCACCAAGCCACCAGCACCAAAAAAACCTAATTCTGGATACCAATTTCCATTTACATAAGCGCCAGTTAGAATATTGCCAGTCGCATAACTATTATAGATACCTTGAGCACTTCCCGCTAAGCCCCCAGCCCCAAGGCCACCTGTACCATTAGGGTCAAGATTTAGCTCTAACTCTAGAGGCATCGAAATATCTGCTAAAGAAATATCCCCCGTAGCATAGCTGTCATAAATCGGGAGTGTACTTCCGCCTACCAAACCACCAACTCCGAAAATCCCTTTAACATTCGCCTCAGAATAACTCTGGCTAATTTTATCTAGACCAGGATCAATATACTGCCCACCTGCAACCCCAACTAAACCACCTACAGAAAACATTCCTTCAACTTGCCCAGTACTATATGCTTTTTTAATAGTTCCTCCTAAATGCAGTCCAGTTAAAGCACCTATAGATGCGTGTGCATTAATCGTTACATTTGTGAGGCCAACATCCCTTAACTCACTACCATAGGTAATACTAAATAATCCTTGAGGAGCTGCAACCTGATCATTAATCGGTCCCCATTCAGGTCGTGGTTTTTTAATGGTTAGCCCATCAACAATATGACCGAGTCCATGGAAGTTCCCTTGAAAGAATGGTAACTCTATTTCTGGGGGAATACCGCCTTCAGGTAACTGCAGACCACCATCAATCTTAACTAGAAACTGCCCGATCGCATCAAAGCCCTCGCCATTATTCCAGTTCACAGTGGCAGAGGCATCAATATTACTGCCCAACGCATAATTTGCAGTTAAGTTATTTTGCATACCTTGTAACGTATTGCCACTTGTATCACCCTCAACACCTAGATCGTTAATGACAATGTAAGATGCACCATTAATCATCAGGGTTGGTGAAGAGCCACCAATATTAATTTTTGCACCATGATTTAAGTTGTAATCGGAACCCACACCGTAGTTCATCGCCAGCTTGGCTTTATCTCCACTTAAATCTAGATCACTATTAAAGTTGATATCTTTAGATGCTGTAAGCGTAAGCGCCGTATTCGCAGTCCAACTTGTTTCATCATTGAGATTAATATTGCCTTGCTGCTCTCCTGTACCAATAGCATTTAAAGTGACATTACCTTTATTTAAAGCATTGCTTAATGTGCTACTGTTTACAGTTCCACCGAAGAAATCAATATCAATATTTTTAGCCTGTAACTCCCAGCCACTTGTCGCTGGTGGTAGGTCATTGGTCATGTTCTGCTGTGTTGTTATGGTTGTACCTGCATTGATGTTGACACTCGATCCAAAGGTTTTAATCTGGCCACCATCTCCGCCATTGGGTGCTGAGGCATCAAGTACACCACCTACATTCACAGCACCGCTGTTTAAATCACTACTTAACTCAATTACACCGTTCACATTATTTACAGTTTGTGCCTGAATCACACCAATGCTATTTACAACCGCATTGCTTAACTCATCAATGCCTTTAGCCGTCAAAATAACTTTTCCGCCATCAGCTTGAATCAATCCACCTGAGTTAACTAAAGCTTGTGCTTTACCTTGGTTAATGGTGTATCCAAGCAAACTGCCATTATTTAGATTTAAAGTGATATCTCCACCAGCGGCTAACAACACATTTCCTTGAGGTGCTTTAATCGCACCAGTCTGCTTTACACTAGGTGCGATTAATGCAACTGTTCCACCTGTTGGCACAGTGATTTTCCCTCGATTCTCGACTGTTTTATTGTTATTCACATTATTAAAATTAAATACATTGTTATTAAAATCACTATTGCTCAGATTTAAAGTCGATGCAACTAAACCACTGGTATTTACTTGAGATGTACTTCCAAATAAAACACCATTCGGATTGATAATAAATACCTGTCCATTCGCATTAAGTTGACCATTTAATACAGATGCACCTGAGCCAATTACGCGGTTTAAGGTAATAGAATTTGCATTGGGTTGAACAAAGTTAACAGTTTCATTGCTATTGGTAGAAAAGCTACTCCAATCGATCGCCGCCTTTGCAGTAGATTGATTAATCGTTGTTATTGTCCCAGATGTACCAATTGTTGCAGTTCCTGAAGTTACAACGCCGCCTGTTGGTCCTGCAAGAGTAATACTTGCACTTAGTAAATTAACGACAAACAATCCTGTCAACTTCACCATAAAACCTGTTGATAATCTGGAAACCACCTTATCTGATGATTTTTTTAAAATAATGCCTCCCTTTGCAATCTCACTCACAGCTTGCCAGCAAAAATGCTTACTATTCCACACAACTTGATATACTTTATTCATGATTATTCCCCATTTATTTTTAATGTTTATTCAAAAATTATTGCACTTCATTTTTTAGCATATCTTTTGTTTTTTTGATTTATTTTTATACACTTTCTGACAAATGACCATTACATCATTTTTTAAAATCAAAAAAGTAGGATGATAAAAAGCAAAGCTTGTTATAGCTATATACCTAACCTTAAAAAAATCACGACAAGTCAGAAAAATTTAATTTATCTTAACAATACTTTAAGATTAAGTTGCCAAAATTCTTTCCCTATACTCTTATAATAATGATGAAAGATTTAGTATATAAAAAGAATTTATTGAAATGATATAAACGACCATTATTATTTTCTAAGTATTTTAACCATTGACCGAATGATCAATGGTTAAAATTTTATAATGTTGAACTTACCAAAGAAACTTAAGTCTTCGGCAATGTCACACCAGTTTGACCTTGGTATTTACCACCACGATCTTTATATGAAGTTTCACAGACTTCATCACTTTCAAAGAACAACATCTGAGCCACACCTTCACCCGCATAAATACGTGCAGGCAAGTTTGTGGTGTTTGAAAACTCAAGTGTAACGTGACCTTCCCACTCAGGTTCTAAAGGGGTTACGTTTACGATGATACCGCAACGCGCGTAGGTCGATTTTCCTAAACACACGGTCAGTACATTACGCGGGATACGGAAATACTCGATGGTACGCGCAAGTGCAAATGAATTGGGTGGAATAATACAAACATCAGATTCGATATCAATAAAGCTTTTCTCATCGAAATTCTTTGGATCAACAATGACAGAATGCACATTGGTAAAGACTTTAAACTCACGCGCACAACGGACATCATAGCCATAGCTTGAGACCCCATAAGAAATCAACTTCTCTCCATTTTCATCGAAACGGACTTGATTTTCTGCATAAGGTTCAATCATGCCGTGTTTTTCGCTCATTTCACGAATCCAACGATCAGATTTTATTGCCATGTCTTTATATCCAAAAACGAAGTTGATGATTGGCAGCTACTTTAACGTAAAATGACATTAATGAAAACAACACCCCAATCGATATAACCAACCAAGTGAGAAACGTTGAAATCTTATAAATTGTTGAGTGCTGAATAACTGATCGGAATCGCAAAACTGACCAGCACAACTGAAGTCATACGCTGTAATTTAGATTGAGATAACCATGTTACTTTGTTGGTTGCCAAAACAGCACCTACAGCGATCCAAAATAACGCAATTGGAAGAATCAGAGCAACAAAAGTGCTCATATGTGCAAAATAAATGTCTTGGCTCTTCCACGCAGTAGCTGGGAAAATCGCAGAAGCAAATAACAATGCTTTAGGGTTGAGTAAGGTGGCACAAAGTAATTCTCTCGGTCTAATCGTCGGTTGATTTAATATCACTTCTTGATCTGCCGTACGCCACAATTTAAAAGCGAGAAATAAAATATAGCCTGCACTCAGCAACTTGAGAAAAACGGGCAATAACGGCAAGGTTGCGGAGACTTTACCAATCAACATCCCCCACACACTAATCGCAATGATATAACCGATCGCCTCTGCTGGGATCAACAATAAAGACTTACGTAGCCCCACTTGGATACCAGAAGATGCAAGTAAGGTATTGGTCGGACCAGGCGTCAATAAAATCGTCGCAACTAATCCAATAAAAAACCATGAAATCATCGAATGACCTCACTAAAATTGTTTTTTAGATTAATCGAACAGCGATCCGATAGCAAAAAAATAACTGTAAGTAGTTATGCTGACATTCATATTAACCTCATATTTTATTTATACTTTATGATTTTCAATCCCTTATAACTCTAGAGTCACCTTAATAATTTCGTATATTTTGCATACAACAGATAGAGTGTGCCTCAGCAAAAACGCCGATGGAAGTAAACTTTCATTGCTGCATCCAATCTTTTTGGCTTTTAAGTTTAGGCTAAGCAAAGCATGCTATTTTGAAGAATGCTGCTCTTTTATTTTGGTACATTTCCCATTTTATGCCTAAGCTATTCTTTCAGAAATGGCTCCCCTCCTCGGAAAAAATCGCCAAACTTAAGTTGATGAAAGTTTTTGGTCCTCGTACCTTAAACCCCTTACTTTGGTATGTGAATCGTCACACGATTGCAAAAGCGATCTTTATTGGTACTTTTTGGGGCATCTTACCCGTACCTTTTCATAGCCTGTTTATCATCTTGAGTATTTTATACTTCGAGGTAAATCTGCCGATTGGCTTATGTCTAGCTTGGCTCACCAACCCATTAACGGTTGTGCCCATCCTATATGTCGGTTTTTGGTTTGGTGCTCAGATATATCAAGTCGACATGATTAATAAAGAGATGTTACTTGGTGTGCTGCATCAAATGATCAATTGGTTGACCAATTTTGGTCATGGTCATATTGATTTAAATTTAGCAAAAATACTCGTGTCTGGTCTGGTGGTTGAGGCACTGCTGTGTGCCCTGCTGTTTTACGTCGCTACACATTTAATTTGGCGTTGGGTGGTGATAAAGAATTGGAAATCACGTCATAAAAAAAGGATCAATTCTTTAGTATAAAAAGCGTCGAAAAAAGTTGCCATCCCCCTCAGAATACGGTAAGAGTAGAACATATTTTATCGCGTCAAAATGAACAATCATATTAAATAAAGCAACCAAATGATGGATTTATGGTTTGCATACAATTAGGAGATAGCAATGAAAAAATGGCCCCAACTCATTTTACTCGGTTTAGCAATCACAGGTTTATCCGCTTGTTCTGACAATACTGGCAACAAAAATACAAGCCAAGAAGGGAGCAGCGCAACTGCAAATGCCAATAAACTCGAAACAAGATTTGTCAATATTGCAACGGGTGGAGCATCAGGCCCATATAATGTCATCGCAACAAATTTGGCTGAAATTTATCATAAAACTTATGGTGTAAACTCTAAAACACAGACCACTGGTGCTTCGGTTGAAAACCTCAATCTACTCAAACAAAACAAAGTCGAAATGGCTTTTGTGATGAGCGATAGCCTTACAGAAGCGGTGAATGGACAAGGAAGCTTTAAGGATAAAATCACCAATGTGCAACAGATAGCTGCACTCTATCCAAACTATGTGCAAATCGTCACATCAAAAAAATCTGGGATCAAGAGCATTGAGGATTTGAAAGGTAAACGTATCGCAGTGGGTGCTCAAAACTCTGGCGTTGAAGTGAATGCTCGCACGTTATTAAATGGTTTTGGTATTAGCTATAAAGACGTAAAAGTTGATTATTTAGGCTATGCAGAGGCGGCTGATGCACTTAAAGGCGGAAAGTTAGATGCAGCCTTCCTCACCAGTGGTATTCCAAATTCATCACTTATGGAATTACAGCGCGGCTATGATTTGCAGCTTGTCAGTATTGATCCTGAAAAAATTAAACAAATCGCAAAAGACCAAGCTTATTTCTTACCAATGATCATTCCAAAAGGCACCTATGACAATGCTGAAGATATTCCTACAGCAGCGATCATGAATGCGTTGGTTGTCCGTTCAGATCTTTCTGAAAATGATGTGTATAAGTTGACTAAAACATTCTTTGAAAGTCTGGATGCTTTAGCCAATAGTCACCAAGCAGCCAAAGACATCAGCTTGCAAGGTGCGCAACAAGGTTTAGTGACTCAACTACACCCTGGAGCGAAAAAATATTACGACGAAATTGCAGCGACAAAATGAAGCATCTAAGTGCAGCCTCGGCTGCACTTTTCTGTAGCGTGGTGCTATTGGGTACTCTCATAAGTTATCCCATTGCAAGCACACAGTTCACAACGCCAAAACATCACTGCATTATTCGTGAAGCTGATTTTAATTTGCAATGGCGGCATTCTGTAGAGAAAACGTTGTGGCTCGAAAATTACCAACGTAACAAAAATGGCTTCCAGCTCATTTATACGGACTTAATTTCTTTTGGTGCTGGAACACCAAGTGATTACCCAGTTATTTTTCAAAAGGGTGGTGTGATCCGAATGTCGGTCAATCAACAAATCCCTGAGATCAACTGGACCGTTTCACGAAATATGCAAGGTCATATTTTACTAAAAGACAAAAGCTGGGCAATCGCAAACCAACTCCCCGATTATAGCCTTGTTCAGTTTAGAAGCACTTATACACCATTATGGAAGATCTGGTGGTTAGGAGAATGTGATGAATACACCGAATGATACCGTAACGCCAGAACAGACAGATCAAGCAAAACAAAAAGAATTATTAGAAAAATTTGATAAGGAATCTGTAACACGCACGCCCAAACAGAAATCTGTTGGTCTATTTATTACCGTGTTAGCCATTTTTTACTCTCTGTTCCATTTGTTTATTACCTTTAATCCACTACCTGAACTGATCCAACGTTCAGCACACGTTTCGATTGGTATAGCCCTTATTTTCCTGTTATATCCAGCTCGGCAAAGTAGCGATCGGCAACATATCGCTTGGTTTGACTGGGTATTAATGCTGGCATCGCTCGCTTCATTTGGTTATTTATGGATTGAATATCAAAATATTATGACCTCGCGAGGAGGTATTCCAAATACCTTAGATATCGTGTTTGCCATTATGACTGTGGTTCTGGTTATTGAAGCTGCGCGAAGAATCATGGGCTGGATGTTGCCTATTCTTGGGCTGATTTTTCTGGCTTATCCATTTATTAGTCATTTTAACTGGATGCCTGACCGCTTACTCACTCGACCTTATAGCGTCAGTGATATTTTCGGGCAAATGTATTTAAAAACGGAAGGTCTTTATTCGTCTGCGATTGGCGCGTCAGTGACCTTTATCTTCCTGTTTATTTTATTTGGTGCATTTCTAGCCAAGTCAGGTATGGGCAAACTATTCAATGATCTCGCGATGGCTTTAGCAGGACATAAACAAGGTGGGCCTGCAAAAGTAGCTGTGATTTCTAGTGGTTTTATGGGAAGTATTAACGGCACAGCCGTTGCGAATGTGGTGGGAACAGGTTCATTTACCATTCCATTGATGAAAAAAATTGGTTATAACAAAAATTTCGCAGGCGCAGTGGAAGCCAGTGCTTCTGTTGGTGGTCAGATTCTACCGCCAATCATGGGCGCGAGTGCCTTTATCATGGCAGAAACAACCGGGGTCAGTTATGGCACCATTGCCCTCGCAGCGATCTTACCTGCATTGTTGTATTACCTCGGGGTAATTTCACAAGTCCATTTCCGTGCAGGTCGTGACAATCTAAAAGGCTTACCTAAATCAGATTTGCCTCGCGTCAAAGAAGTACTGAAAGAACGTGGCCACTTGCTCATTCCGATTGTGGCGTTGGTGTTTTTCTTATTTCAATCCATGCCTGTCAGCTATGCCGCGGTCTATACGATTCTATTAACCATCGTTGTCGCTAATCTGCGTAAAACAACGCGGATGGGAGTTAAACAAATTTTAGAGGCGCTTGCGGATGGTGCCAAACAGTCCTTATCGGTAATGTCTGCCTGTGCTGTGGTTGGTCTGATCATTGGTGTGGTGAGTTTAACCAGTTTCGGCTCGGTAATGACCTCATATATCATGAGTGTCGGTGCAGGAAATCTGTTCCTTACGCTGTTATTTACCATGGTCGCATCGATGATTTTAGGCATGGGGCTTCCATCTATTCCTGCCTATATCATCACGGCAACGATGGCAGCGCCTGCACTGGCTCATTTTGATGTGCCGATTCTTGTTGCACACATGTTTGTATTCTATTTTGGTTTATTTGCCAATATTACCCCTCCTGTTGCTTTGGCTGCTTTTGCTGGGGCTGGTATTTCAGGAGGCGATCCGATGAAAACAGGATTTCAAGCACTTAAATTATCCTTAGCTGGTTTTATTGTGCCGTTTCTGTTTGTTTATAATCCAGCCATGTTGATGATCGATACCACCAATGTGGCAATGAATGCCCGTGAGTTTGCCCTACCTTCGATCTGGAGCATTGTCAGCATCGCGACGACATCGATTATCGGTATTCTGGCCTTAGGTGCAGCAGTAGAGGGCTATTTCAAAACCTCGATGAATTGGCTATGGAGATTGGTGTTAGGCGTTGGAGCATTGATGATGATTGTGCCAGAACCGATGACTGATCTTGTTGGTGTTGTTATTGTGGGGGTTTGTATTGCCATGAATATCGCACAAGCGAAAAAAGAAACTGGCGCTACACCACCTCAATCCGCTCACTAGCACTATTCACGATTAATAGTGATGTGAATAAAACCTAAAAAGCTGTCTCAGCATGTGATGAGACAGCTTTTTAGCAACACCTATCTCTATTTAGTTTCAGTTTTTTCCTTCATATAGTGTTCCGCAACATCTAATACATAATCCTGACACGCTTCACCTGTAGCGGGATCATAAGCGCCATTATTGGTAATATTATTGGATAAAACCCGAATGCCAAGGAATGGCACTTTAAATTGATATGCAATTTGTGCAACCGATGCTGCTTCCATTTCCTCAACAGAAGTACCATATGTGCTATGCAAGAAATTAATTCGATCTAATTCATTATTCCAAACATCAGCCGAACCAATCGTACCTTCTACAACTTGCCCTTTGCTATAGTTTGCTTTGGCTTTATAGGCTGCAACCAGTAAGGCTGGATCCCCTTCAAACTTGCGTATGGCAATCGGTTCAGGATCAGACTCATCATCAGGAAGTACATCAAATGCTTCGTTCCATGTCAGTGAGTTTGAACCGCCATTTATGGGTTGATGAGGTGTTTTGAATGCACCGATATTGGTCGTATATTTTCCGAGAACAATATCAAACACATGTAAATCAGGATCATGTCCGCCTGAAGTACCTTGATTTATAATCGCAATCGGTTGGTAATGCTGAATGGCAATCGCTGTTGCTGCGGCTGAATTACTCATGCCCATTCGGGTCTTCGAGATAATCATGGGATAACCTTTATAGCTTCCCTTCCAAAACGTCCAACCTCCTATCATTTCAACTGTGACACTGTCTAATTTCGATGCCATTCGTTCAGATTCAATCGGCAATGCACCTTGTATCACAATAGGCTGTAATTGGGGCTTTTCTTGTGCTTGCTGAGGATTTGAATCACCATCTCCATTACAGGCACTTAGAAACAAAGCGGTACAGACACTGGCAATCCCCATAAACCGTTTAAAATGCATCATCCATCTACTCTCAATCGAAAAGAGAGAATAAGCAATCCACATGCCAGTTTTTACTCATTGGTATAATTTTAATTCTTATCAATCAAAAAATCATTTTGCTCAGCACATAAAAAAACCAACATCATGATGTTGGTTTTTTTAAAGCATTAAGTTTGGAAATCGGTTTATTTAGAAAATGCGTTTGTCATCTTTTTGATGCTTTGGTAATTTTTCCATTTGCTCAAGCAGTGCTTGCGCGATAGCCATAAAACTTTCAGCCGCAGCATCTTGTGCAATTACGCTTGGTTTACCTTGATCCGCATGTTCACGGATTTTAGCATCTAAAGGTAAACGCCCGAGTAATGGAATTTGGTATTGTTCAGAAATTTGATCACCGCCGCCGATCCCAAAAATTTGTTCTTCAAAACCACAATTCGAACAGATATGTGTCGACATATTTTCGATCACACCAAGCACAGGAATGTTAACGCGATTAAACAACTCGATTCCTTTCACTGCATCCATGAGTGCCACATTCTGAGGTGTTGTCACAATCACTGCGCCTGTCACAGGTATACGCTGTGCCAATGTCAATTGGATGTCACCTGTTCCCGGTGGCATATCAATCACCAGTACATCTAAATCAGGCCAAAGCGTTTGATTAAACAATTGCATCAATGCCCCTGTTGCCTTTGGTCCACGCCAAGCCACAGGCGTATTATGCGCACCGATGAGATGACCGATCGAAATCACCGCCATACCATAGGCATCTAAAGGTACAAAATGTTCATTTTCAATTTGTGGTGTTTGACCTGCATTTCCAAGCATCGTTGGGATACTTGGGCCATAGATATCAGCATCGAGAACACCGACTTTTAAGCCCATTTTTTGTAGTGCAAGTGCAAGATTCACTGTCGTGGTTGATTTACCTACACCACCTTTACCCGATGACACCAAAATAACATTTTGAATGCGTGGATGAGCTGCAATATCACGTTGTTGCGGTGCTGCTTTTTGAATAGGCGGGTTATTTGGGTCAGTTTCAACTTTTGCAGACGCATCCATCACAGGCGGTAGTTTTGTATTTTTTGCAGTTTCTGTTTTAGGCTTAGATGAACAGCTATGACCCGCTTCGCCATGTGCAGCGTGTTTTTGTTGAATGACATGCAGGTTTAACTCCTGAATGCCACATTTTTCTAAGGCTTCAGCAAGTTCATCATGGATTTGTTGTAAATGATCTTTTTCTTGAGGGAAGGTATTAATCGTCAGTTGCAAAATACGACCTTGGACATTCACTTGGCTAATCCGATCTTTTAAGCCATTTTCTGAATAAGGTAATACATAATTTTGTAGAACTGTTTGAATCTCGTCTTCCTTCACTTCTTGTGCTGGTGAAAAAACAGATTTTAAGGAAGAAAGCCACGACATTTTGTTTACTCCAAAAACAGATCAACATAGGACTGAGTTTGGTTAGTTTAGCAGGATCGAAGAAGTGACGCTCATATCAAAGAAGACAATTGCTTATTTTTTACAGCATATTTCTTCATAAGATATGAGCATCAGTTATTTAAATTTAATCAGCCAACTAGCCTTTGAATTTATTTATAGTATCCGTTGCTGCTTTCTTTAAATCATCCAATTTGCTACTTGCCTGAGCTTTGAGATCATCAAATTTTGCAGCAGCTTCGTCTTTCAATTCAGCCGCTTTTACTTTTGCATCATCTAACTTATGACTAGCTTCTTCTTTTAAGTGGTCAAATTTGTCTTGAACGCTATGTTGCGTATCTTCAAGTTTCGCTTTAATTTCATCCACTTTATTAGAAAAAGCCTCTTTGCTTTCGCTACTTTGCTCAGACGCATCTTTTTTAAGATCATCCAATGCTTTTTCACCTTTCAGTTTTAGCTCCTCTGCTGAGTGCTTTAAATCATCAACTGCCTTTTCGCCTTGTAACTGCGCTTCTTTTGCTTTGTGTTTTAAATCATTACCTAAGTCGGCTGCTTGAGTTTTTAACTCATCAATTTTTTCATTTGTCATCGTAATTCCTCACTTATAGGTAAATATAAATTGTTTGGAGCAAACTTAGTTATACCGCGTTTATGTTGATTTTTTAGTGATTGCAGCAAATTGAAACAAAGGATATACAGGAATATTCAAATCATTTCTGATTGATAACCTTATGAATTTTTGGATATAAAAATCATATCAATGAATAACGTTTAATTTACTTCAAGAAATTCATTTTTAGAGATCTCATATAAGACATGCCAACTTAAAGGATGATCTGATTCCAAAGCTGGATGTTGAAACTCTGTGATCTTTCTCATTTTCAACTTTCTCATGACCGCTTGTGATTTCTGATTTCCTAGTGTGGTAAATGACACAACTTTGTCTAATTTCAACTGATCAAAAGCGAATGTGAGAGCCGCTTGAGCTGCTTCTGGTGCATAGCCCTGCCCCCAATACGCTTGATCGAGTCGCCATCCGATTTCCACACACGGCGAAAAAGAAAACTGGGTAGGTTGGTCATGTAAACCAGTAAAACCAATAAATTGCTGGTTGTGTTTTAACTCAACCGCCCAAAAGCCCCAGCCTTGAGTCTCGATAATCGACTTCATTCTATCGATCAAGGCATCACTTTCTGCTCGCGTCAGCAGTTTTGGAAAATATTCCATAACCTGTGGATTGGTGCTCATTGCGGCAAAGGATACATAGTCCTCTGCTCGCCACTGTCTTAAACGTAGTCGAGCTGTTTCGATCATTTTTAGACCCATTAAATTTCAATTAAAAAACTATTCACAATATAAAAAAATAGATCAGATATACTTTTGCACTATCGAAATCTTAACCTTATTTATAAAGCTTTAAATATGAATGAAAACGAACTTTTAGAAATTCAACATGAACTTCAAGCACAAGAAAAGCGCTTAAGGTACATTCTTTCAAGTAAAAGAAGAATCCAAAGCATGATTGATTCTTTTGAGCGTGATTTGGCAGAACAATTACTTCCTGTCATTCATAATGAAAGCAATAATTATGCTGGAATTGCAACAAGCTTAGCACTTTCGATTTGTTGGAAATTTTCAAAAGTAGAATTTCCAACAACCGTGCATTGGTGTAGCGAGATGAGCATCAGTGATTTAGAGATAAAAGATGAGTATTCGGTTGCGATTAAAGCTCAAGCTTGGTTAGGTACTTTAGGTAGTGATGAACTTTGGCAAACACCTTTATTTGCTGAAATCACGGTTGATCCAAAGACTAATAGCTTAAAAAGCTATCACATTCATTTCCTGTCTAAAGGCAAAATCATTTCGTTGAGAAAAAATTCTAAGCAAAGTGTAAGCGTTAAACAAATGCAGAGTATGTGATCTCAAAAGAATTCACCGATTCCCTTGTGCAAGTCGGTGTTAAGTCATGTAAAATCATCCACCTTGAAATACGAATGAGAGAACAATATCCGTGCGTAAAATTTTAGTCACCAATGCCCTTCCTTATGCCAATGGTCCTATCCATATGGGTCACTTACTCGGTTATATCCAAGCAGATATTTGGGTTCGTGCGATGCGTGCAATGGGTCATGACGTGACTTACGTATGTGCGGATGATGCTCATGGGACAGCGATCATGCTGCGTGCCGAAGCAAATGGCATTAGCCCAGAAGCACAAATTGCCAACGTTCAAAAAGAACATATCCGTGACTTTGATGGCTTTGGCGTACATTTCGATCACTATGATTCAACCAATAGTGACGAAAACAAAGCACGTTCAGAAGAAATTTATATTAAAAACCGTGAAGCAGGCAATATTGCGATTCGTCCTGTAAATCAGCTTTTTGATCCAGAAAAAGGCATGTTCCTCTCTGATCGTTTCATTAAAGGTACATGCCCTAAATGTAAATCGGAAGATCAATACGGCGACGCCTGCGAAGTCTGTGGTACAACCTATAACGCAACTGAACTTCTTGATCCTCGCTCAACTTTGAGCGGTGCAACCCCAGTTGAAAAATCATCAGATCACTACTTCTTTAAACTGCCAAATTTCTCAGAATATTTACAGAAATGGACCCGTGACCAAGGTCGTTTACCTGTTTCAATTGCCAACAAACTAGATGAATGGTTTGAAGCAGGTTTATCTGATTGGGATATTTCTCGCGATGCGCCTTATTTCGGTTTTGAAATTCCAGATGCGCCAAACAAATATTTCTATGTTTGGGTGGATGCACCGATTGGCTATATGTCGAGTTTTGAAAACTACATCAAAACCAAACGTCCTGATTTAAGTTTTGATGATTTCTGGAAAAAAAATTCAGAAAATGAAGTCTATCACTTCATTGGTAAAGACATCGTTTACTTCCATGCGCTGTTCTGGCCTGCAATGCTTGAAGGTGCAAACTACCGTACGCCATCTGGTTTATTCGTCAATGGTTTCTTGACTGTGAATGGTCAGAAGATGTCAAAATCTCGCGGTACATTTATCAAAGCTGAAACTTATTTACAGCATTTAAATCCTGAATATTTACGCTATTACTTTGCTTCTAAGCTTTCAGACAAAGTTGAAGATTCTGATTTGAACCTAGATGACTTCGTTCAAAAAGTGAATTCGGATCTTGTTGGTAAAGTGGTGAATATTGCGAGCCGTTGTGCGAAATTCATTAATACTAATTTCAACAACACCCTTTCAAATACCTGTGCTGAGCCTGAACTCGTGCAAAGCTTTATTGATGCAGGCGATTCAATTGCACAAGCATACGAAGCACGTGAATTCTCTGCGGCGATCCGTGAAATCATGGCGTTGGCAGATCGTGCCAATCAATATATTGATGAGAAAAAACCGTGGGCACTTGCCAAGCAAGAAGGTCAAGAACAACAAGTTCATGATGTGTGCTCAGTGGGTATCAACCTTTTCCGTCAGCTTGCGGTTTACTTATCCCCTGTATTGCCAGCACTTGCTGCACAAGTTCAGGCTTTCTTAAAACTTGAAAGTTTTAACTTCGAATCACGTAAGCAAATCTTAGTTTCACATGAGATTGCTCAATTCCAACCGTTAATGCAACGTATCGACCCGAAAGCAGTTGCTGCAATGGTTGATTCTTCTAAAGATTCTTTAGTCGCTACGGCAGAAGCGCCAAAAGTAGAAAAGAAAAAAGAGAAGAAAGCCGAGAAAAAGCCTGAGCCAAAAGTTGGTGAAGCTGAGATCATTGGCATTGAAGACTTTATGAAGGTTGATCTTCGCGTTGCTGAAGTTTTAGAAGCAGCAACTGTTGATGGTTCGGATAAACTTCTTCAATTAACTTTAAATGTTGGTGAAGCTGAGCCACGTAATGTATTTAGTGGTATTCGTGAGTTTTATCAGCCTGAAGACTTAAAAGGCAAATTGGTGGTGATGGTTGCGAACCTTGCGCCACGTAAGATGCGTTTTGGTATTTCAAACGGTATGGTACTTGCAGCGGGTAATGGCGAAGGTGTTTGGGTGATTTCTCCTGAATCTGGTGCTAAAGCTGGTGATAAAGTGTCTTAATAGTTTAATAAATTGAAAGCCCTGTAATAGGGCTTTCAATTTTTCAATCATTTAAATTATTAAGGCAATTCACTCTAGTTATTCTGCTTTTTTATGACATCCAACAAGGCAGAGGTCGATTTTAAAACCTCAGCATTTGTTTTAGCTTGTTCCTGTATTGAAATTGAATCTTCTTTTATAGATTCAAATAAGCTTTGACCAAAGTAACGTTTAGCTAAGTCAAAACGTATTTCATGTTGTTTATTATCAGGTAAATGGATTAAGTATTCTGGTAATGCTTCAAGCTCCATATATGTTTGATGAGCTTGTTCTGAAATTTTTCGATAAAAACTGATTTGCTTAAAACAATAGGTAAAGAGAGTTGCAATTAAAGCAAAAATCGTAAGTTTAATTGTAATGGCATTAGATAAATTTAATGCATCAAAAAAACTATGCGCAAATAATTGCCCAAGAACTAAAGTAACTGATAAACATACAAGTAACATAATATAAAATTCATATATTTCAACAGTCCGCTTATAGTCTTTATATTTTTTATTATATATTTCTTTAGTTTTTCTGGATGATGCTTCCCCCTTATAAATTTTTAACTCAGCTATAAGCTGATCTACTTGGGAGTTTTTAGATTTAAAAATTGGATTCAGATCTTCTGCTATTTTTTTATTAAGATTATCCAAAGATATTTTTGCTATACGGGCATATACAATAAATGCCTCATAAGTATTTCTAATGCTCTGGTCTATATTAAATAGATTATTAATCGTCCCACTACTTGAAAAAATAGAATTTAAATCAGGAATTCGTGACGATATTGTTCTTAAATCTACACGCATTTGTTCTTGTGCATCTCCTGAAATATCATAAAAAAACTTTTTTTCTTGATCATTTAGTGTTTCAAGTATTTGTATTATATAACCATGTCTTTGATCAATCACTTTAAAGCTGTTTTTTATTTGCTCTCCATAGCTATTAAATTCAATTTTAGTTCGAACAGAAATTTCTCGACTAAAGATTTCTCCTATTTCTTCATTACTTTTGGAATCTAAATACTCCAGAATCTGCTTAATTTTTTGGTTTAGCCCTTCGAAATACTGATTATTCATTTTTCTATATTTTAAATAAAAATTAATATTTATTATAATTCAAAGTACTGCAATTAACCTATAGTTAATTTAACTTGAAAAAAAATTAACTATCATGTTAAAACAGATAATTCTTTTAAATCTATAAGAACCCCTATGAAAAAAACCGCCCTACTCCTTTCCGTCTCATTCTTGAGCAGCTTCCCTTTATTTAGCCATGCGCAAACAGCCAAAACCCTGCCGATCATTGAACAACAAAAACAAATCTCAGGCTTTTATCAGCATCAAGTCGGTGATGTACAGATTACGGCATTATTGGATGGCACTAACTTTATGTCACCAAGCTTGTTTAAAGATATATCACCACAACAAGTGCAAGATATCTTAAAAAAATACTATGCTGATCAAGACAAAGGCGTGCAAACCTCGATCAATGCATTCCTCGTCAATACAGGAAAATCACTGATTTTAGTCGATAGCGGTGCTGAAAGTTGTTTCGGTGCACATCTTGGTTCTATTTTGAAAAATCTAGTTGCTTCAGGATATAAACCTGAACAAGTCGATACGATTTTACTTACCCATTTGCACCCAGACCATGTTTGTGGAATCAGCCAAAAAGGCACAGCTAATTTTCCAAATGCCACAGTTTATGTATCTGAGGATGAAGCTAAATATTGGCTAGATCCAAAACAAGCGGCAAAACTACCAAAAGACAAACAAGCCAACTACTTAAGCACCGTCGAAATGATCAAGCAAGCTATTGCGCCCTATCAAGCTAAGCAACGCTTTAAAACATTTAAGCTCGGTGATGAAATTCAAGGCTTTAAAGTCATCAACACGGCAGGACATACGCCGGGACACTATAGTTATGAGCTAAAAACCAAAGATCAAAGTGTCGTGTTTATTGGTGATATTGTTCATTCTCATACCGTGCAATTTGATAAACCTCAAACGGCAATTGAATACGATATCGATCCGAAAAAAGCAGTTCAAACACGTTTAAGACAATTTGCGAATTTTGCAAAAAATGGACAAACCATTGCAGCACCACACTTACCATTTCCGGGGATTGGGCATATTTATTCAGCAGATGGTAAAAGCTATCAATGGATTCCAACCCATTTCAAAGATTGATAAACATAAGCGTGTGTTGTAGATCAATGCACGCTTTTACTGAACTAAAACAAAAATCAAAATGACTTAAATTTACTTCGGACAAAAATGTCCGTTAAATATAATGTAAATACTCCATGAACTTCAAACATGCTAAATCGCCAACAACAGGCAGCCCATAACCGTGATGAGCTACTCAATGCCGCAGAGGAAATTTTCCGAACGCAAGGCATACATGCGCCGTTACAAGCGATTATTGATCATGCCGGTGTTGGACGTGCAACGTTTTATCGTAATTTTGCTGATCGCAAAGCATTAATCATTGCGCTACTCGAACAAGCCATCATTCGTTTAGAACAACGAGCGCAAGCTTTACTTGAGTTTGATGATGGTTTTATTCGCTTGATTGAAGGTCATATTGAACAACTCCCTCATCTGATTGTACTGATTGATTACTGGCGTGTCATTGATCGCCAAGACCCAATCATGCTAAACATTTATGCACGGCGTGATAAAGCATTACAACCACTCATTGATCGAGCCATACAACATCATTTATGCCGCCCAGATCTAACAACACAAGATTTTGCCATGATTGCGGCGATTTTAGGGTCTTCATTTCAAGGTCATAACGCATCAGAACAAGTTCGACTAGCAAAGCGAGCCATACAATTATTATTAAACGGTATTAAAATTTAGTTCGAGGCATAAAATGGATAAAACACCTCGTTATCTTGAGACTCCTCCAGATTGGTCACCTGACGAGCGCCCAACGCTACCAGGCTCGCCTGCCGCTATTGCACATGCCACACCGAAACGCTTTGCTTATTTTATTATTGGTTTATTTATCTGCATCGCTGCGAGCTTGAGTAATGGATTTATTATCGCTAATTTACCAATTTTTCAAGGTGAATATTCTTTAACTCCCTCTCAAACCGCATGGCTACCTGCGGCTTATGTAATGGCAAACGTTAGCTCGAACTTGATTTTATTCAAAGCCCGTCAACAATATGGATTGCGGCTGTTTTCAGAAATTGGGTTACTGGTTTTTATTGGTGTTCTGATCTTACATCTCTTTGTAAAAACCTATGAAATGGCGCTGTTTGTTCGGTTTATTGCAGGTTTAGCCGCAGCACCGTTAAGTTCGCTGGGGATGTACTACACCATGCAAGCCTTTGGTAAGGCTGATATGGCAAAAGGGATTTATCTCGCTTTCGGCTTTCAGCAACTCGGCTTGCCTTTGGCATGGATTATTTCTCCATTTCTACTGAGTGCCAATCAATGGGATGTGATTTACACTTTTGAACTCGGTTTAGCCTTTTGTTGTTTTGCCATGGTCGTCGCACTCAAACTACCTCGTAGCTTGCGTTTAGAGGTTTTTGAAAAACAAGATTTTTTTACTTTTGCGCTGCTGGCTCCCGGTTTTGCTTGTTTATGTATCGTGTTAACACAAGGTCCAATTCTGTGGTGGTTCAATAGCCCGTGGTTGGCCTATACCTTGATCATTGGCTTTTGTTTGATTGTCTTGGGTCTAACCTATGAGCATTATCGTCGTAATCCACTGATTATGACGCGTTGGCTCGCAACGGGTGATTTACTCGGTTTTATCATTAGTGCTTTTGCTTTACGGCTACTCATGTCCGAACAAAGTTATGCTGCTGTTAATTTTCTAAAAACAATGGGCATGGGTCCTGACCAATTTGTGCCACTCTATGGGGTTATCTTTTGCGGAACAATTGCGGGTTCTGTATTTAGCGCACTCACCTTTCATAAAGATCGTTTGATCTTAAATCTGTTCCTTGCAGAAATTCTGATTTTTATTGCGTGCATACTCGACTATCACCTGACCAGTGATGTTCGCCCAGCGAATTTCTATCGAAGTCAGTTCTTGGTGAGTTTTGCAGGTGGTGTATTTATTGGTCCATTATTGTTGATGGGTTTTGTACGTACCTTACAACGTGGTCCGCAGTACGTCGTGACCTTTATCGTACTATTCACCGCCACTCAAAACTTTGGTGGTCTGGTTGGTTCATCATTCTTCAACACATATCAACAACGTCATACCTACGATTACAAGGTCGAAATCAATAGCAGTTTAGACCCCACAGACCCATTGGTTGCGCAACGCTTACAGAGCTATCAACACAGTGCCATGATCAATACCACTGATCCTGTATTACAAAATAAGCAAGCGATGCAAAACTTGAATCAAGTGGTAACGCGTGAAGCTCAGGTCCGTGCTTATAACGACGTCATTATACTCAATGGCATCTTTGCTGTTATTTTATTCGTATGGGGATTATTTAAGTATATGCGTGACAAATACATCGCACGAAAAAAGATAGAAATGGCCAATTCACCTACTTGAACATTTGATTGAGAAAAGATTATGTCCGAAGAACAAGATAAACCGAAAAATGAGCTACCCCAAAAAAGTAGTGAGCCAAAACAGCCCGCTACACCAGTAGAAGTGCCAGATGCTGTGGCACAAATGCCGCCGCCTCCACCACCTGCGAGCAAACTCATCAAAACTAAAAGCTCAACACTATGGTGGATGTTAGTGGTCTTATTGGTGGGAATAATTATTATTTTATGGGCATGGCGAATTGGTCCTTTTCACACCGCGATTGAACAAACCGACAATAGCTATGTCAAAGGCAAAACCACGATTTTGTCCTCACAAATCAATGGCTATATCAAAGATGTACTGGTCAAAGATTTTGATCAGGTGAAACAAGGTCAAGTGCTGATGCATATTGATGCGACAACCTATGATCAGAAGGTCACCCAAGCTGTTTCAGGGGTCGAGCAAGCACAGAATAGCCTCGCAAACCAAACTCAAGCCATCGCCCAACGCCAAGCCGATGTTGTCGCAGCTCAGGCAAAATTGGAGCAAGTCAAGGCACAATATGATTTATCTATTGCACAATTGAGACGTTATCAACAACTAGGCAATAGTGGTGCTGCTTCCAAATCAGAACAAGACAAAGCGGCGGCTGATGCACAAAACAATCTTGCACTGCTGAAGCAAGCTGAAGCTAATATTTTAGTGGCTCAAGAAGCATTAAAAACAGCTCAAGTTGCGCAGATGGGCTTAAAAGCACAAGTAAATAGTGCACAAGCTCAGCTTGACCAAGCCAATACGACGAAGGATTACAGTACCATCGAAGCACCATTGGATGGTCAGTTAGGCGAAGTGAATCCTCGTGTGGGTCAATACGTCGCAGCAGGCAGTCAATTGCTTTATTTAATTCCAAAGCAAACGTGGGTGATTGCAAACTTTAAAGAAACTCAGATCGCCAATATGAAAATTGGACAAAAAGCCACTTTCACTGTCGATGCGATGAATCATCAAAAGTTTACAGGGCATGTTGAGCAAATCTCACCTGCCGCAGGTTCAGAGTTCAGTGTATTGAAAGCAGATAATGCGACGGGTAATTTTACCAAAGTGGTGCAACGCATTGCCGTACGTATCGCTATTGATCCGAATCAAAAAGGCATAGAGAACTTGCGTCCAGGTATGTCAGTGGTGACTTCTGTGGATACCGACTCTTAAAGCAACACTGACATTCTCAATCAAATCCATTTACAATGTGATCAAATTAATTGTTAGCTCAATGAAATGTTTGATCACATTGCTTTTCCCATTCCTTATCAAACATTAGCACTGCCCTATCCTGTTCAGCTGACCATCAAGCGGCTAGACCAAATTCATCCTCGAATTTCAGGCAATAAATTTTTTAAACTCAAATACAATTTATTGGCTGCTCAACAACAAGGCTTAAAACAAGTGCTCACTTTTGGTGGAGCATACTCAAATCATATTGCTGCGACCGCTTATGCAGCACAACATTTTGGTTTTGATAGTATTGGCATCATTCGAGGTGAAGAGTTAGCCTCACAACGCTTAAATCCAACATTAGAAACAGCACAAGATTTTGGTATGCAGCTACATTTTGTCAGTCGTGCTGAATATCGTTTGCGCCATGAAGCTGAATACTTAGCACAGTTACAGCAACAATATCCTCAAGCTATGATTATTCCTGAAGGTGGAACCAATAACCTTGCCATTCAAGGTACGCAGGAAATTCTATCTGCCGATGACTTAGCAAATTATGATCTGATTTGCTGTGCAGTGGGGACAGGAGGAACGATTGCAGGCCTCATCGAAAGCAGTGCTGATCATCAGCACGTCTTAGGCTTTTCTGCGTTAAAAGGGGATTTTTTGAAACAAGACATTCAGAAATGGACGAATAAAAATAATTGGTCGCTCACCGATGCTTATTGTTGTGGGGGCTACGCGAAAACCACACCAGAGCTACTACAATTTATGCAGCAATTCGAAGAACAATATAATATTCCACTAGAACAAATATATACCGCTAAAATGATGCTGGGCGTATTTGATTTAATTCAACAAAATCAATTCCCTGCACATACTCGAATTTTGGTGATTCATACAGGTGGTTTACAAGGTAAATTAAAAGCTATCAACTGATAGCTTTTGTCATCGCTTTCACGTTGTCATTAAAACCAACCATCGCCAATTGGCTTGTTATCATTGAATACAATCAATCCTTTCACAATACGATAAATAAACCAAATCGTCGCTGCCAATAGAATTGGAATGCCAATCAGGATAAAAGACAACACAAATCCAATCACACCTGCAATCAAAGTGACCCAAAAGGTTTTTATTTGCCATTCAAAATGACTAGCAAGCCATGTGCCTTCTACTTCATCACGTTTGATATAATTCATAATGATTGCGGCAATACTGGTTAAGCCAACAATGATGCTCACAGCATATAATACATAAATAATGAGTGTATATTGTTTCAATTGATCTTGGTTTTCTGGCTGATTATGACCTAAAATTGTTTTATCATTCATTATATTGCCCTCTTATTTAAAGTTATGTTTATAACATACCTTGCAATAAAAACATTTTTTCTAGTCAAGCACTCTACATATTAAAATTTGTTTAAATCTTTTATAATCGGCCGCTTTTCGTCTATCGAGTTATGTCCATGGTTCATCAAGTTGATGTGGTTGTTTTAGGTGCTGGTGCATCAGGCTTGATGTTGGCTGCTGAGGCTGCAAAACGTGGACGATCGGTTGTGGTACTCGAAAAAGCCAATAAAGTCGGTAAAAAGATTTTAATGTCAGGTGGTGGTAAATGTAACTTCACCAACCTAGATGTTGAACCTAAAAACTTTCTTTCTGAAAACCCACATTTCGTTATTTCTGCCCTATCACGCTACACCAATTGGGATTTCATCGGTTTGGTTTGTGAGTATGGCATCGAATATGAAGAGCGCAAACACGGACAACTTTTCACCACGAAAGGTGCAAAAGAGATTCTGGAAATGTTGCTTGCAGAGTGTACCAAAGCAAAACGCGTCAAAATTGAAACCCATTGTGATGTTCATACAGTCACAGCAAAACAAGATTCTGGTTTTGTTATTGACACCAATCAAGGTACCTTTCAATGTGAATCCTTAGTTGTTGCGACAGGTGGATTATCCATTCCAACCTTAGGCGGTTCAGGTTTTGGTTATGAACTTGCACAACAATTCGGTCATCACGTCTTCCCAACTCGCGCAGGGTTAGTTCCATTTACTTTTTCAGATCAGTTTAAAGAAGTGACCTCTCGCTTAAGCGGTAACGCCTTGGATGTAAGTTTGAGCAATGATCGCCATCAATTCACTGAAGCATTGCTATTTACCCATCGCGGTTTAAGTGGGCCAAGCTCATTACAGCTCTCAAATTACTGGCAGGTCGGTGAACGCTTTAATATTGATTTCTTTCCGAGCCAAGACTTCACACAATTTTTCAAAGATAAGAAAAAAACACAGCCTAAAGTTTTACTACGTACCCTACTTAATGAATTCACCGCCAAAAGTATCGTACTCGAATTACAACAATTGATTTGGGCTGAGCAAAGCGAAACGGCGATTGGCAATATCAGTGATCTACAACTTGAACAAATCGCAGCACAATTGCATGCATTTTCAGTCAAGCCTTCTGGAACTGAAGGTTATCGTACAGCCGAAGTCACCCTCGGTGGTGTAGATACCAGCGAAGTCTCATCGAAAACCATGGAAAGTAAAAAACAGAAAGGCTTATATTTTATTGGTGAGGTGCTTGATGTAACGGGACACTTAGGAGGATATAACTTCCAATGGGCATGGTCATCAGCACAAGCTGCCGCCCAATTTGTTTAAACCACGACATCAATCGAGAGCTGGCTCAGAACTTCAACGATGCTCGGAAGTCTTTTCTGCTTCTGAAGAAGATGCCTTGCGTGCGTTGGGGCTTGATTGTTCTTTTTCAGCATTTGATTTCGCAAAGACAAATTTATAAGCACTCGCCAAAAAACCTACAGTGATCCCTGCAATAATAATCGGCGCGAATACTCGATTTGGCTTCTTCATTTCATTCTCCTATAAATTTTTTATTCATATATAAGTAAAACGACCACTCGCTAAGAGTGGTCGAATTGGCAAAAAAAATCAAAGATTATTTTTTCTATTCATCCGAATGTGGTGGAGATGGCGGTGTCGGTTGAACAGTATTAGGTGAAACAGTCTCGTTTTTATGCAAAGGATTTGGTTGTTTCGCATCAGCTTTTGCTTTATCGAGCAAATCACCAAGTAAACGTTCAGCGGGTTGACGACCACCCAATCCGAATGCCAGTGCAAATGCAACAGCGACCGAACCAAGCGTTAAACCGAATGCCAAATTCACAATCGAGTCTGCAATGCCCATTGCTTTTAAGCCCATTGCAATGACTAAGCCCATAATCAAGATACGAACCAGCGTACCCAACCAGCGTGAACAATTATATTCACCACGCTGCACGACATTTGCAACGACATTTGCCAGCCAGAAACCGATCACCAAAATCACAGCACCAAGTAAGATACTTGCACCAAACTGGATAAACATGGCGATGAGTACACTCACCTGTTCCAATCCAAGTCGATTTGCGGCTTCTGATACTGCAAACAGCATGGTAAAGAAGACGATCAAATAGCCAACTACATCAGATACACGAGTTTGTCCAAGGAAACGCTGCACATCCAGCTTCATTGGAACTTCATCAACACCTGCCCCTGAAATGAGTTCAGCAACTAAACGTCCGACAAAACGAGAGACCACGTATGCAACAATTAAAATCAATATCGCTGCAATGATTTGTGGTATCGCCAACATAATGTCATTGAGCATTGCTGTTGCAGGTTGAGAAATTGCATCTACCCCTAATGCCTCAAATGCAATGATCAATGTCGTAATCATGATCACAGCAAAAACAAAAGAGCCTAAAAATTTACCAACACTTGAATTTTTAAATAATCCCACTTTTTCAGCTTGTGCTTGTAGACCCACACTACTGACCAAGCCTTCCACAATTCCACGAACGATTTTTGCAAGAATATAGCCTACAAAAATGATTACACCAGTAATAAACAGACTTGGTAAATAAGCAATTGCTTCGTTCACCATATTCTGCACAGGAATCAATAAACCGGTTAAACCCAAGATAGATAAAACAATTGGTAAGAAAAGTAATAAAATTAACCAGTATATAATTTCACCAATATTACTACTGAGCGAACCGACACCGACCTCGCCACTTAGCTTTTCATCAAGCTCAGTTCGTGCAAGTACACGGGTGATGCCTGTTCGTACTAAACTGGCAATAAGCCAACCCAGTCCACCAACAACAATCGCAGCGATAAGATGCGGTATAAACAGTAAGACACTGCCCACCATATTACTAAACGGATCGCTAATACTATTGATATTGAGCACGTTTAATGCCCCAACAACAGCAAGGATCATAATGAACCAAAATACAATTTTGGAAACAATACCCTCAATATTCGGTGTACTGCCTGTCGCAGATGACAATCTATTATTGGTATCAAGTTTTTGCAGTAATTTCTTTACACCTGCCGCAATGACCAATGCAATAATCCACCCGATTAGCAGGATTGCAATTGCAGCTAAAATCGGCTGAAATTGATCCCAATAATACATTGCATCGAATCCTCCACGTTGGGAGGGATCTCTAAAAAATTCATTCATGTTGTTATCCTTATGTCATGTCGTGTTTTTACATTTTGTACGATCCAATCATGATCACTTTATAAGCAAGCACATAGTTTATGGATGCTTTAACCTTAGTTTTTGTCTATTTTCCAATCAATGAACCGCATCACTAATACAACAAAAAGCATGTAATAGTTTGCAAAAAGCCCCTTGATTTATACCAAAGGGCTTTGGTTATTTAACTATTCATCGAATATGGTCTTAAATGATGCTCTACGCATTCAGTAGCAACGACTGCACATAAGGCATAATTACCTGTGCAGTTGGTTTGGCTGAATGATCAGCGAGCATAAACACAAGCAGCGCGATCAGAAAGATACCAACAATAATGAGCATATAGACAGGTAGTTTCCGTTTACGCGCTGTATCTTCCTTACTTTCTACATGTGGTTTTGGCTTACTAAAATCATGCATCGCAGCTAGCCCTCTTGTTATTACTTATTTGACTTTCATCTTAGCAGTACGCAATGTTGCATTGTGTGAAGAAACATCGGACTATCGTTGTCTTGTTTGCAGAACTCTACTTTTTATTGTTTGACGTTTTGTTTAAAATATATGCGATTTTAGAATGCGATAAAAATAAGCTATAATATTTCTCCTCGTTTCTTTAATATTCTGCTTTATGTCCTATAGCCAACAGCGCGTTTCTCTTGAATTAGACACTGATGTCACGCATCAATGCTTTTTGCACCATACACGCGACGAACATTTGATTGGAATTATTGAGTTCAATAAGCCAAGCTATATCCTAAAATGGGGGGATTTGGAATATTTTCGACGTCGAACAGAAGAACTTTCGGTGATGCCATTGCCTGATTGTATCAATGCGATGATTGTTGATATTCGCAATGTACTGCCTTTCTTAGATAATGAAGTTCCGATTTTACCTTGGCGCTTATTGGAAGAGGATTGCCCTGTACGCTTGGTCGTCCCACAAGATCGTTTAGAGCATTATACGGGGATTTTTGAACCGACTTGGCTCTCTACAGATGTTGAGACCGCAATTCAAGAAATCCGCGAATTTATGGATATGTTTGTTCATTAACAATATATCCTCTCTCGCTCACTGCTTCCATCACTCTTGCGCTGCTACAATCGCCTTGCGGAGCTACAATCGCCCTTGCGCCGCTACAATCGCGGCTCATTACCAATAATTCTCTACCGCAATATTTCCCACACCACGCCGATTCATAATGAGACCACGCTGCTTTAATGCTTCTTTGGTGTCATCGACCATTTGTGGGTTGCCACATAACATCACATGACTGCTGGCAGGATTGAATGACAGTCCTACAGCCTTTTCTAAGTCACCATTTGCAATCAATACTGGCAAACGATCATGTAAAGCTGCATTTGGATCTCGGGTGATAATCGGCACAAATTTAAATCCAGAATGCCCCTCACCGAACAGTTCCGCAATCTCCTGAATACGCTCGATATACGCCAATTCAGACTCAGTTCGGACACTGTAAACCAAGGTAATTTGCTGATATTTGTTCCACGTTTCAAAATCTTGCAACATAGAAAGAAATGGCGCTAAACCTGTTCCCGTAGCCAACAACCATAAATCTTGTGGCAATGGCTGTTGATAACGAGCCAGTGTTAGATACCCATAAGATATTTTTTCGAGATAAAGTTCATCACCGACTTTTAGATGTTGTAAGTTCGAGGTAAATGCCCCATCGGGTACCACAATCGAAAAGAACTCTAAGGTTTCATCATATGGCGAAGACACCACGGAATACGCACGAATGACTAGCTCATCACCGACCATTAAACCAATCCGAGCAAACTGCCCTGCGGTAAATTTAAAGTGTGCTGGTCGAGTCATCGTGAAACTAAAAAGGTTGCTGGTCCAACGCTGTACCGATAAAACTTTTTCTACGCTAAATTTTTCAATTGACATGATTTGAACGTGGCACGAAACAGTGCGCTCATGGTAGCATGATCTGATTATTGATGAATACTCTAGGGTCTGTTAAATGTGACGAGACCCTCAACACGTTAAGGCTTTTAACATGCGCATGACATTACGCCAATTGGCAGTTTTCGTGGCGGTCGCTCAAGAGGGAACGGTAACCAAAGCCAGTGATGCTGTCCGACTCACACAAAGTGCGGCGAGCATGGCTTTAGCTGATTTAGAAGACGGTCTCGGCGCACCTTTATTTGACCGTTTAGGCAAACGATTACAACTCAATGATTTAGGAAGATTTTTACTTCCACAAGCTTTGGAAATATTAGGTCGCTGCGAATCCTTTGAACAGGCAGCAAAGGGAGAGTTACAAAGCATTGATTTACGCTTAGGCGCGACCCTGACCATCAGTGATTATTTAATGCCTGATCTCATGGCAGATTTTTTAAAGCGTCATCCACAAGCTCATCTACAACTACAAGTGGGTAATACACGCCAAATGATTGAAGCTGTGAATCAGTTTCAGCTCGATCTAGCGTTAATTGAAGGTTCTTGTCATTTACCATCACTGCAATGTATTCATTGGCGTAATGATGAATTAGCCGTGTGTTGTTCACCTGATCATCCCTTGGCCCAGTTAAATCGTCCAATCACGCAAGCAGATTTTCTTGATGTCGAATGGATTTTACGTGAAGAAGGCTCAGGCACACGCGAAGTGTTTGATAACGCCATCTTGCAAGACTTACCCGATGCCAATATTCGTTTAACCCTCGGTCACAATGAAGCGATTTTAAAAATCGTCGCAGGCGGTTTAGGGATGTCGTGTATCTCTAAGCTTGCAATTGAACCATTGCTTGAAAAAGGTCAATTGGTTATTTTAGACACGCCATATTGGCAATTGACACGTCCACTCTACATGCTGGTACATCGTCAAAAATATCAAGGACCTGGCTTAAAAGCTTTTTTACAGTTCTGCGAAAATCAGACTTGATCTAATCTTGTTATCGTCCAAATTGCCGTTCACATGGAATGCCATCTCCATCGCCATCCATTTCGGTATTTGGACAATTCCTTAAAAAGAAGACAGCCTCTTCATAAGATCTCATTTGAGAACAATGTTTACGTCCATCACAGCTAAACTCGCTGTTCACTGTGTTTGTTTGTGTCGATTGATGATTTTGAGTTAGATCATTATTATTTCCCAAGGACATTAGTGCTTTCTGCGATTTTTCTGTGAACTTTACTTCTGGTAAATCCCCTATCGCTTTTCGTTGTTCTTCAATAATTCTCTTTTGCTCTTCAATAAGCTGAGCTGTTTTTATTTTTTGCGATTGTTGATAGGACTGATATTTTTGGAAGACTAATCCCGTTAATATCGCGATCACTATCAATCCCACTATCATCAGAGTTATCCCATTCTTATTTGATTGAGAATGAGCTCGAGCCACTAACTTCTGAGCTGGTTCATTTTGAACAGTTGAATTGCCTAACGCTGTAGTCTTTAAATCTAAGCGAACGATATTTACAGCTTTATACTTCCCCTTATCCTCAACAATGAGAAACTTGAGCCTCTCTCCAAGTTTTGGCTCTCCAGCAGCTTTGGGAAAATCAGTAACGTGGAAGAAAATATCCGATTGATTTCCGTCTACTTCAATAAAACCAAAACCGCGTTCGGTATTATATTTTTTAATTTTTCCCTCAAGAAACATCATTAATACTCTATTTTTATAGTGACTATATTCTAATAAAAAATGAGGCTAAAAAGCCTCTTTTATCGGTATATTCAAAACGAAGTCTGAACCGATCAGCACAAAAAACTAAATCATTAGCGTCGAAAATTTGACAACAAATCTGTTGTGATCGATTCATTATGCGCCAGTATTTTAGTTTTTCTAGTTTTGGCAGGGTTTGGATCAACGCGCTCAATTTTTGTGGCTTTATATTTTCCATCATTTTCAATTACCACAAATTTCACTTTTTCATTTCTTTTCGGCTCACCGTCTGTTGGATATTCTGAAATATGAAAAAACACATCTCCTTCAGCCGTTGCAATAAAGCCAAACCCTTTGTCTGGATTGTATTGTTTAATTTTTCCTTGATAGAACTCTTGCTTCATTAACTTCACCCTATTCTGTAAACGCTGTTAGTCACAGTATATATAAAAAAAGAGACTGTTGATCCGCCCACAAAATTTTTACGGGTGAATGCAGCCTCTTTTTATCTGTATTTCAAAAATTAATCTTTTTGAACACTACCAAAAATCTTGTCACCAGCATCGCCCAAACCAGGAACGATATAGCCTTCTGCATTTAATCCTTGGTCAATCGAAGCCGTATACATACGCACATCAGGATGCGCCGCTTCAACTTTTGCAACACCCTCAGGTGCAGCCACTAAGACCATGACACGAATATCTTTACAGCCACTTGCTTTTAAGACATCAATTGCAGCAATCAAAGAATTTCCTGTTGCAAGCATTGGATCAATGATCATGGCTAAACGATTGGCGACATCTGGCACTAACTTTTTATAATAGGTACGAACTTCTAAAGTTTCATCGTCACGCTCTAAACCCAATACACTCACTTTTGCGCTTGGGATCAGATTAAGTACGCCTTCCAGCATCCCAATACCTGCACGTAAAATCGGAACAATGGTAATTTTCTTTCCTGCGATACGTTGTGTTGAGACTGTTCCTGCCCATCCATCAATGTCATGATCAACCACAGGTAAATCTTTGGTTGCTTCATAAGTCAATAACATCGTGACTTCTTGCGCCAATTCGCGAAAGTTCTTGGTACTAATGTTTGAACGACGCAATAAACCAAGTTTATGGCGAATAAGTGGATGACGAATTTCTTGAATGGACACAAGCAAATACCTAATTCATATTAATCTCTGACTATTATAAAGTGTTTTTTTACTCTTCAATAAAAAAGCCCCCAATTTTGGAGGCTTTTTTGTACAAATCAGATCATTACTGCTGTTGAGATAACATAAAGTGCAATGGAGAAAGAATTTCTGCCTTCAATGCCAAGTTAATCATCGGATCTGGATAAATACCCAAGAACAACACCAACAATGCAGCACCGAGTACCATGATACCACCCACTTGTTGACCCCAATGGGCATCAGCATCAATACGTGGTACATCAGGTGGTGTCATATACATGACCACCATCACACGGAGGTAATAATACAAACCGATACCACTACCGACCACGATCATCGCAGCCAAGAACCAGTGCTGAGTTGTAACTGCGGCCATCACAACAAGGAACTTACCAATAAAGCCCGCTGTTAATGGAATACCAGCCAAAGACAACATCATCACCGTTAAAGCGGCAGTCAAAATCGGACGGCGCCAAAACAAACCACGATAGTCTGCAAGACTTTGTGCTTCATCCACATTGTTATATGGACTAGACATCAATGCCACGACACCAAACGCACCAATTGTAGTGAGTACATAAGTAATCACATAAACCGTTACGCTACCTAGACTTGCATAAGTCATGCTGATTAAAGCAATCAACAAATAACCAAAATGCGCAATCGATGAATAACCCAAGATACGCTTCAAGTTCACTTGACGTACAGCGAGTAAGTTACCCACCACGATCGACAATACCGCAAGGATAGTTAAAACCGTAATGAGTCCTTGATGTAAAATTGCGCCAGACGTAAGTATGTAACGAACAAACAAACCGATGGTTGCAACTTTGGCGACGGTTGCCAAGAATGTTGCCATTGGTGCTGGTGCACCTGCATACACATCTGGTGTCCATTTATGGAATGGTGCAAGCGAGAGTTTGAATGCGACTGCAAAGACAATTAAAGCCAAGCCCAATAACACCATTGGCTGATCAATGACAGCAAATAATGTCTGAACAGAGTCATAGAAAGACAACGAACCTGTATAGGCATAGATATAAGCCATACCCATCAACAACATTGCAGATGCAGTTGCAGAAAGGACGAGGTATTTAATCCCTGCTTCCAAAGACTGACTACGTTGGTAGGTATATGCCAACATGCCATAAATTGGAATCGACATAAGCTCAAGACTGATGAAGAATGCCGCATAGTGTGAACTTGCAACCATCAACATTGCACCCGCTACTGAAGTCAGTAACAAGATATACAGCTCTTCGCGGTTGTCTTTATAAGTCTCAATATAGGCATGAGACAAAGTACAACATGCCAATGCAGCGATCAAAATTAAGAATTGATAGAGCATGGTAAATGGATCAACCATAAACATGCCCATCACGTTTACTGGAACAAAACTTCCACTAAACACGGTGTATACAATAAAGATTGCCGCAAGGTTTAAACCCACAACCGAGGTCGTGGCAATGAGGTTATGGTGACGTTTGATCGCAATCAATAACATCACCACGATTGCAGTCAATGCCACAATCATCACAGGCACAAGCGGCATAAGCTCAGAAAAAGAAAGTGTGAAGTTCATGATTTATTGCATCTCCACATGTTCAAGTTGAGTTGCTGCCTGCTGAACAGTTTCGACAACTTCTTGTACTGGCATATAACTATTTACGATCCATTGCATACTCGAATGAGATACATCCAAGAACGTTTGTGGGTAAATACCTAACCAAACTAAACCGATCACGCAAATCATCAAAATGCTGACTTCACGTGCCGATAGATCTTTGAGTGGACTTGTATAATGTTGCTTTTGTTCAGGGTTCGGTTCACCAAACAAGGCTTTATGAATCAAAATCAAACCATAAAGACCTGCAAATACCAAACTCACTGCTGCCATGATCGTGAACGTTGGGTAGGCTTTAAATGAACCCATTAAGATCAGGAATTCACCAATAAAGTTACCTAAGCCCGGTACGCCAACAAGCGCTGCCACGAAGAACATCAAGAAGAAAGGCAAGTATTGCAATTGACCACGAAGACCGCCCATTAAGCGCAAATCACGAGTGTGTAAACGCTCATACACTTGACCAGACATAATAAACAATGCCGCTGATGACAAACCATGTGCCAGCATCATAATCATTAAGCCTTGGAAGGTCAGAATATTACCTGCATAGATTGCAAGTAAAATAAAACCCATGTGTGAAATAGACGTATACGCAAGTAAGCGTTTCATATCTGTTTGCTGGTACGCTAAGAATGCACCGTAGAAAATACCAATCAGACCCAAAATGATTGCGATATCAGCAAATTGTGCTGATGCCGCTGGGAAGAATGGAATCACAAAACGAAGCAAACCGTAGGCTGCAGTTTTAATCAAAATACCCGCTAAGTCCACAGAACCCGCTGTTGGTGCTTGCGCATGCGCATCAGGCAACCAACCGTGTAATGGGAATACAGGAAGTTTCACCGCAAAACCAATGAAGAAACACAGCATGAATGCATAGGCAACTTCAGGTGGTAAATGGTTCGCTACAGCAAGTAAGTAGTTGTAATCGAAACCAATCATGCCCGTCATCATGTATCCATAAACCACGAGGCCTAGGATACCGATCAACATAATCAAACCAGCGATTTGAGTATATAAGAAGAACTTGGTTGCAGCATAAACACGTGAACGACCATTCGAGCCTTTATGACCCCATAACGCAATCAAGAAATAGATTGGTACAAGCATCATCTCCCAGAAGAAGAAGAACAAGAACATGTCAATCGCAAGGAAGACACCAATAACCCCACCCAAACTCCAAAGTAAGTTTAAGTGGAAGAAACCGACGTTTTTCTGAATCTCGCCCCATGAACAGCCAACTGCAAGTACACCCAGTAATGCAGTCAGTAGCACCATCAATAGAGATAAGCCATCCACCGCTAAGTGAATACTAATACCTAAAGTCTGAATCCAAGGAAGATGAAACTCCGCTGCCCAAACTGGAACTTTTGAGCCAATTTCATAAACGAATGTGCCACTTTGCCATAACGCGATACCTAAACCTAAGGTAATCAGCATACCAATCAAGGCAATCCAGCGCGGTAAATGTTGGTCGAATTTATCTACCAACCAACAAATAAAACCAGCAATGAAAGGAACTAAAATCAGTGCGGGTAAAATTAAATTGTTTTCCATTTTATTTCCCCACAACCTCAATAACGATCAAGACCATCAATAGCACCACGATACCAAGTGACATGCTTGATGCGTATTCACGTAATGAACCTGTTTGACGCGAACTTGTAAAGCTATTACCACCTTGCACAATCGCAGGAAGTACCAGCCACAAACCATCTACTGGATCGCGACCTAAAATTTTCGCAATCAATAAATAAGGTTTTACAAATACAATGTTATATAAAGCATCGAAACCAAATGCAGTACGGCAGATGTGTGCTAAACCTGAACCCAACGATGTTTGAGCAAAAGATTTGACCGCACCATAGGCAAAGACAAACAGCACAATACCAACCACTAAACCAGCAAGCGCAATACCAACCGCTTTTAATTCAACCGCATGCTGTAAATGTGCTAGCGCATCCGTCATCACAAATGCAGGGATACCCGCGGTATTTAACAGACCTTGTACCGGACCTTGCAACAAAGCACCAACGCCAGTTGAAAGTACAGCCAAAATTGCAAGCGGCGCCCAGTAAGTCGCACCTTTGATTTCGTGATATGGGGTCTTTTCTTCACCAAAGAATACAATCCAAATCAAACGGAACGTATAAATAGAGGTTAAGAATGCACCAGCAACACCCACCCAGAATAATGAACCATAGGTCTCAATACCTGTAGTGTGACCATGTGCCCAAACTTGCCATAAAATCGCATCTTTAGAGAAGAAGCCGACTGTGATGAATGGAATCGCCGCTAACGCACCGCCACCAATCGCAAAACAGGCAAATAAGAATTTGTTATGCTTGAATAAGCCGCCCATCTTGAAAATGTTTTGCTCATGATGGTAGGCCAAAATAACCGCACCAGAAGACAAGAACAATAACGCTTTAAAGAATGCATGCGTCAACATGTGGAACAAACCTGCTTGGTATGCTTCAGCACCCACCGCCATAAACATATAACCGAGCTGACTCATGGTTGAGTAAGCCAAGATACGTTTGATATCGGTTTGAACCAATGCTGCAAAACCAGCCACCAGCAATGTCACCGCACCTGTAATCGAAATGAATTGCATCACTTCTGGTGCCATTTCCATCACAGAGAACATACGGCAGCACAAGTACACACCCGCTGTAACCATGGTCGCTGCGTGGATCAATGCAGAAACTGGTGTAGGACCAGCCATCGCATCCGCTAACCACGTTTGGAGTGGGATTTGCGCTGACTTACCTGCTGCCCCCAAGAACAACATCAATGCTGTCCAGATCGACAATGAAGAGCTTTGCGTCATCACCGCTGCTGCATTTTCAACAATGTACTGTGTATTCAAAGTACCAAACTGTTGATAGAGCAAGAACAATGCGATCAGTAAAAATACATCACCCACACGCGTTACGGTAAATGCTTTGATCGCCGCCCAACCATTGGCAGGGTTTGAATAATAGAAACCAATCAGCAAGTACGAGCACAGACCTACGCCTTCCCAACCTAAGAACAATAACGCTAAGTTATCGCCCAGTACCAACAACAACATGCTGGCAACGAATAGGTTGAAGTAAGAAAAGAAGCGCGCATAGTCTTCTTCGCCACGCATATACCAAGATGCAAAAATGTGGATCAGGAAACCAACCCCTGTCACCATTCCCATCATCAGTAATGAAAGACCATCAAGTTGTAGGCTAATTCCCGGCTCAAAACCAGCAACACTGAACCATGTCCACAAGTGTTGAATAAAGACAGTTTCGCCACTATTGCTAAATGCCAAACCTGCAATTAAAGCAAATAGAGCAGATAAACCAACTGACCCCACACCAATAATTGCCGCTACATTTTCAGATAGTTTGTTACGTCCTGCCGCTAAAAGGATAAAACCAATGAGCGGAAATAAAACGGTTAAATATAATGTACTCATCCGCGCATCTCACTAGCAGCATCCACATCCAAATGATGGAAGCGATGATAGAACTGAAGGACGATCGCAAGACCGATACACGCCTCTGCCGCTGCAAGGGTCAAGATCAAGATGAACATGACCTGTCCATCTGGTTGCGCCCAAACACTGCCCGCTAAGACGAATGCCAATGCAGCGGCATTCATCATCACTTCAAGGCTCATTAACATAAATAATAGGTTGCGTCGCACCATTACACCGTAAAAACCCAGTGCAAAAAGGATGGTTGCGACAATCAAACCATGTTCTAAAGGGATGTGTCCCATTATTCTTTATCCTCTTCTGCACCTGGTTCACGTTTGCCTAGATGGAATGCTGCAACTAAGGCTGCAAGCAATAACATCGCGGCAACTTCTACCAATAATAGATAATGCGTAAATAATGCTTGTCCTACTGCTTTCGGACCCACCACTTCACGCCCCATCACTGCACCCAAAGTCGTATAGTCACTACCCAGCATCCAGACTAAAAGTAAGCCCATGAGAAAACTCATCAATGCAGGAAATGCCCAAGCATCAGAGCTTAACCACTTACTTTCTTGTTCAACGGTGTCTTGACCAAGATTTAACATCATGACCACAAACACGAACAAGACCATGATCGCGCCCGCATAAACGATGATCTCAAGCGCAGCAGCGAATGGTGCGCCGACGATCAGGAAAATACCTGCAACCGCAAGAAGTGACACGATCAAACTTAAAAGTGCATGTACAGGATTCGTATTGGTCACAACACGAATAGTCGAAACAATGGCCACAAGTGCCATCAAATAAAATGGCCACATCATGGTAATAAGCTCCGTACATCGATTGGTGCACTTTCTTTTTGTGCTTGACCTTTGCCTTTACCATCAATCGCCATACCAGCAACACGGTAGAAGTTATAGTCAGGATATTTACCCGGTCCAGAAATCAATAAGTTTTCTTTCTCGTAAACCAAATCTTGACGTACATATTCACCCAATTCGAAATCTGGGGTCATCTGAATCGCAGTTGTTGGGCAAGCTTCTTCACACATACCGCAGAAGATGCAGCGAGAGAAGTTAATACGGAAAAACTCTGGATACCAACGTCCATCTTCTTTTTCCGCTTTCTGTAATGAAATACAACCCACAGGACATGCAACCGCACAGAGGTTACATGCCACACAACGCTCTTCACCATCTGGATCACGCGTCAATACAATACGACCACGAAAGCGTGGAGGCACAATTTGTTCTGCTGGTACTTCTGGATATAAAATCGTGTCACGTTTACGCGTTACGTGGCTAAACACCATCCATAACGAACGTACAATCGATCCGAATCCAGCTAGAATTTTATACATTTTGTACTCCCTGCTGTCCTAGGCCTGATTCATCAGAATCACAGCACCAGTCACTAACAAGTTGACCAACGCCAATGGCAAACAAACTTTCCAACCAAAATTCATTACTTGGTCATAACGCGGACGCATTAACGAGCCACGAGCCAAGACAAACATCATTACAAAGAATGCTGTTTTGATAATGAACCAAAATACGGGTGGAACAAATGGAATTTCTAAGTTAAATGGTGCAAGCCATCCGCCGAAGAATAAAGTCACGATCAAAGCAGAGATCAGCACCACGTTGACATATTCAGCAACGAAGAACATCCCCCACTTCATCCCACCATATTCAACATGGTAACCCTCTGCCAATTCTTGCTCAGCTTCAGGCTGGTCAAATGGATGACGATGCGTCACCGCAACACCTGCAACCACAAAGATCAAGAAACCTAAAAATTGTGGAATGATGAACCACATATCACGTTGTGCTTCAACGATTTCACGGAGGTTAAATGAGCCTGCAATCGCAACCACACCCATTAACGAGATACCCAAGAACACTTCATAAGAAATGGTTTGAGCCGCAGAACGTAAACCGCCCAGTAATGAGTATTTGTTGTTCGATGCCCAACCGCCAAACAACACGGCATAAACTGCAATACCTGCCATTGCCATAAAGAACAATAGACCGATACTCATATCTGCTACGCCCAACATCGGACTCACAGGAATAACCATGAATGAAAGTACCGCAGTTGCCATCGCAACTGCTGGTGCTAAACGGAAGGTTAACTTATCTGCAAACTTTGGTGTCCAGTCTTCTTTAAACATGATCTTGAGCATGTCGGCAACGATCTGGAACATACCACCCGGACCAACACGGTTTGGACCATAACGGTCTTGCCAGAGCGCCAAAAGACGACGTTCAATAAACGACATCAATGCCGCGACCAACACCACAACCAGCAAAATGACAATCGCTTGAATCACTGAATACGCGATTGGCCATTGCTCAGCCCAAAGTGGCGTTTGACGTATAAATTCTTGATTCATGAATTACACTCCTACTGCCACAGACACAGGCTCAGCCAATGAAACGGTTGGTGCTAAACCAATTGGATAACCAATATAACCCGTTGGTAAATATTCAATCACTTGTACAGGTAAGCTAATGCTGGTTTCACCCGCCTTAACCGTAATACGTTGACCATCTTGAACATTCAAACGTGTCGCATCTTGTTCAGCCACTGCAAACATCGCTTCAGGAATACGAGATTCCATCGCAGGCGTTTTAATCGTGAACTCACCAGAACCAAAAATATGGTGCATTGGTACAAGACGGAAACTTTCAGGATTCACAACAACTGCTGTCGGTGCAACATAGCTACGTGCTGGACGCTTGGCTAAACGATCGAATAATCGCACACCTGAATCACCACCTTTTAAGTGACCACCCACTTCATCTTGGTATTTATTCCAAGCTTGTGGTGAGTTCCACCCTGCAGCCCATGCAAATGGAACTAACGATGACGCATTCTGTGTGCCAACATAACCTTCCATCGAATAGGTCAATGCAGAATCTAGATCAGTCGGTTGTTTTGGCTCATGTACAGAGATTCCAGCTCGCATCGCAGTACGACCCGAATAACGACGTGGTTCACGCGCGATTTTCAAACCATGAACACGATAGCCAGCATCTGGTGCAACATCTTGAATCGCTTCGAGTGCTGGAACATTCTTCACAATGTCATCAATCACATCATCAAGTAGCGTCCAGTCAACCACTTTACCTTTCATGCCCGTTTCAATGGCATGTAACCAGCGCCATGATTCTTTAATCGCATAATCAGGTTTGTAGTAGCTTGGGTCATAGACTTGATAGAAACGTTGTGCACGACCTTCTTGGCTCACTACCGTACCATCACCCTCAGCAAAACTTGCTGCTGAAAGGACGATATCCGCCAATTTCAAGGTTTCAGTTTCACTGTGGTCGAGCACGATCACTGTTTCAGCTTTATCTAACCCAGCTTTGACTTGTGCAACAGGTAAACGACGCGTTAAATCATTTTCAACAATCACAACCGCATCGAAATCTTGTGCAAAGGCTTGTTCTAAACTTAAACCACCAAACAATGCCAAGCCCATTGAGTTCACTTCAGGAACCGTCAAGGATAAACCTGCATTTCCACCCAAGTTTTGAGCAACTTGTGCTGCTGCTTCCATGATTGCAGGATCTTGCAGACTCGTACCAGAGATAATCAATGGCTTGGTCGCTGCTTTCAATGTGTCAGCAATGGTTTGCGCAAATGCTTTTGCATCATCTGCGAGACCTGTGAGTACTTCACCTTTAACCGCAGCCGCAACCGCAAAACCTAAACGCGCGATATCATTTGGTGATGCAACCACTTCACCCGTTGCCACATCCGCTAAACGCGTTTGTGTTGCAGCAAGGATGTAAATTGGAGATTTTGCATCTTGACCAATACGTTGTACAGGCTCAGCTAACCAGTCTGGTGTGCGTGTTTTAGCCGCCATTTCTTTGGCTTTATTTTTCGCAGCTTGACGAACAGACAAAGCCATACGTGGCGCAGTTTGGGTTAAGTCTTCACCCAAGATCAACACTGCATCATAGCTTTCAATTTCACGCATGTTCGGGTTATGAATACCCTGTGTTTGCATGATTGACGCAGCCAATTCAACCAGATTTTGCTCTTTTTGCGACATTCCTGTTGAATAGTTGTCTTGTCCAACCAATTCACGAAGCGCGTAGTTTGATTCCAAGCTTGCGCGTGGAGAACCAATTCCTAACACTTTCTTGCCTTGAAGTTGGCCAATCACTTGATCAAGTGCTTGATCTACAGTCACAGTTGCAGCAGTGTCACCATTGCGGAACTGTGGTTGACGAGGACGATCTTCGCGGTTGACATAGCCAGTACCGAAACGCCCTTTATCACACAGGAAGTATTGGTTCACTTCACCATTGAAGCGGTTTTCGACACGACGGATTTCGCCATAACGCTCACCCGGTGAAATGTTACAGCCAGAAGAACAGCCAAAACAGACGCTTGGTGCGTACTGCATGTCCCATTTACGGTTATAACGAGCCGAATGTGTTTTATCGGTAAATACACCCGTTGGGCAGACTTCCGTCAAGTTACCAGAGAATTCAGACTCTAAGGTTCCTGATTCTGGACGACCGAAATACACGCGTGATGCGTTGCCATATACACCGAAGTCTGTACCACCAGCATAGTCTTTGTAGTAACGCACACAACGATAGCATGCGATACAACGGTTCATCTCATGCGCAATAAACGAACCCAACTCTTGATTATGATGGGTGCGCTTGGTAAAGCGATAGCGACGACGATCGTGCTGCGTCATCACCGTCATATCTTGTAAATGACAGTGCCCACCTTCTTCACAGACTGGACAGTCGTGTGGGTGGTTGGTCATTAAGAATTCAACGATCGATGCGCGAAACTCAGTTGCTTCTTTGTCTTCGATTGAAATATAGGTGTTGTCGGTCGCAGGTGTCATACATGACATCACTAAACGTCCACGTGTGTCCTCAGGATTTGCATACTGAGTCACCGCACATTGACGACAAGAACCAACTGAACCTAAGGATGGGTGCCAACAAAAATACGGAATATCAAGCCCGAGAGATAAACATGCTTGTAGCAAGTTCTCAGAACCATTGACTTCGTACGATTTTCCATCGACATGAATTGTAGCCATAGTCGAATTCCTTAAACTTGTTCTACGTCAAGAGCTGGAGCATGGGTTTTAACCTTCGCTTCAAACTCATGGCGGAAATATTTTAATGCGCCCATCAGTGGTTCCATCGCACCCGGTGCATGGGCACAGAAAGTCTTACCGATCCACAACTTTTTAGTCAGTTCAGATAGATGTTGAATGTCTTCCATCTTCCCTTTACCATCTTCAAGTGCTTTCAATGCCTTAACAGCCCAAGGTAGGCCATCACGACACGGTGTACAAAAACCACAAGATTCACGCGCAAAGAATTCTTCTAAATTACGAGTCGCTGAAACCATACATTGGGTTTCATCTACCACCATCAGCAAACACGTTCCTAAACGAGAACCCGCCTTCATAATGCTTTCTGCATCCATTGGTAGGTCAATGTGTTCAGCAGCCAAGAAATCTGTTGATGCACCACCCGGTAACCATGCTTTCAGGGTTAAACCATCACGCATACCACCCGCATGGTCTTCAATCACTTCACGTGCAGTGGTACCAAATGGAAGTTCCCAAAGTCCTGGGAATTTCACTTTACCTGACGCACCATAAATCTTGGTGCCTGGGTCTTTGGATTTATGCGCAGAAAGATTGATATACCATTCAGGACCACGCAGCATAATCGCTGGCAAGTTATTGTAGGTCTCAACGTTATTTACAATCGTTGGACGACCCCATGCACCTGCCACTTGTGGAAATGGTGGTTTAGTACGTGGGTTAGCACGGCGACCTTCGAGCGAGTTAATCAATGCAGTTTCTTCACCACAGATATAACGCCCTGCGCCTGTATGCACGTGCATCTCGAAGTTCCAGCCCGTTCCTAGGATATTTTCACCCAAGTAACCTTTGGCACGGATTTGCTCTAATGCTTCATTTAAGTATTGAGCTGCTTCAACATACTCACCACGAATGAAGATATAGCCATGTGTCGCTTCTAGGGTATAACCCGCGATCAGCATCCCTTCAATCAATTGATGTGGAAGTTGTTCCATCAACAAACGGTCTTTAAAAGTACCCGGTTCCATTTCATCAGCATTACAGATCAAATAACGTGGACCACCATCATTTGGTGCCATTAATGACCATTTAATTCCTGCTGGGAAACCTGCACCACCACGACCTTTTACGGTTGCAGCTTTGACCACTTCCAATACATCTTTTGGTGGCATACTGAGTGCTTTTTTAAAGCCTGCATAACCTTCAAGCGCTTCATAATCATCAGCAGCACGAACATGCTCTTGCTTACTCAAACGCCAAGTCAATGGATGTGTTTCTGGGTTACCGTCGCCATAGATTGGTTTTGGTTCAGTATTCATACATACTTCTCCAATAACTGTTTGACCGATGACACATCCACTAAACCGTGGGTATCTTCATCAATCATTAAAGTTGGACCTTTGTCACAGTTGCCTAAACAACAAATTGGCAGCAAGGTAAAACGACCATCTGCTGTGGTTTGTCCATATTGGATTCCCAACTCGCGCTGGAACGCCTCTGCCAAAGTTTCTGCACCCATCAAGAAGCAAGCAATAGAGTCACACAATAAAATCACGTGACGGCCTACAGGCTGGCGATAAATGCGGTTATAGAACGTTGCTACACCTTCCAAATCAGCCACACTCATACTCAACAATTGCGCAATCGCATTCATTTGAGCGTCATCTACCCAACCATTACGGCGTTGTACACACTTGAGCGCATCCAGTGATGCGGCACGTGGGTACGGATAGTGATCAATGTGATGTTCAATGTCATGGATTTCTTCAGCAGTCAAAATCCCTTCAACATTCACACGAGGTTTTTTATCAGTCAAAATCATCATTATCGTTTACCCCTAGCGATCCACGTCAGCCATAACCACGTCAATGGTTGCCAAATAGATGATCAAATCAGAGACCAAGCTACCATTAATCACTGAAGGCATTTGCTGTAAGTGAGTGAATGTCGGCGTACGGATACGAGTACGGTAGCTCATCGTCGACTTATCAGACGTGAGGTAATAGGTACTTGCACCTTTCACCACTTCAGTCATAAACGATGCTTCACCTGCTGGCATTACAGGACCCCATGACACGCTCAAGAAGTGCGTAATCAAGGTTTCAATATCTTGTAAGGTCTTGTCTTTTGGTGGTGGAACAGCCAGTGGATGATCCGCTTTATATGGACCAGAAGGCATGTTATCCAAGCACTGTTGAATAATTTTCAGTGACTCGGTAATTTCACGGAAGTGAACCAGAACACGCGCGTACGCATCGCCTTCATATTCGAGCGGCACATCAAAATCGAAGTTTTCATAGCCGCTATAAGGACGATATTTACGGACATCAAAATCAATACCCGTTGCACGTAAACCTGTACCTGTCACGCCCCAAGCCAACGCAGATTTCGCATCGTATTGCGCAACATTGCGGGTACGACCGATAAATACTGAGTTTTTAAGTGCGGCAGTGTAGTACTCGTTCAAACGTTTTGGCATCCATTCCAATAACTCTTTAACCAGTTTTTGCCAGTTATTTGGAAGGTCATGCGCGGTACCACCGATACGGAACCATGCTGGGTGCATACGGTAACCCGTAATCGCCTCAACGATGTCATAGACTTTTTGACGATCTGCGAACATATAGAATACTGGTGTCATACCACCGGCATCCTGAATCGCCGTACCACAGAATAATAAGTGGTTATTGATACGGAACAATTCGTTCAACATGACCCGAATCACTTGAGCACGTTCAGGAACTTTGATTCCTGCCATTTGCTCTACAGCCATCACATACGGCATGTTCTGAGCACAACCACCCAAGTAGTCCACGCGGTCAGTATAAGGAATGAAAGAATGCCATGTTTGACGTTCAGCCATCTTTTCCACACCACGGTGGTGATAACCAATATCAGGCACACAGTCTTTCACTTCTTCACCGTCCAACTGTAGAACCACACGGAATGCACCGTGCGCAGATGGATGGTTAGGACCTAAGTTCAGGAACATGAAGTCTTCATCAGCGTTGCCGCGTGTTAGACCCCAGTCTTCTGGTACAAAACGTAGATGTTCTTGTTCGAAGTCTTGCTTGGCTTGGTCTTGCATATACGGCGTATATTCTGTCGCACGGGCAGAATATTCTTTACGTAACGGATGACCTTCCCAATAGGTTGGTAACAAAATACGACGTAGCATTGGATGCCCTTCGAAATTGATCCCAAACATATCGTAAGCTTCACGCTCGTACCAGTTTGCATTTGGCCAAATATTGGTTGCCGTTGGCAGGTTTAAATCATTTTCATTCAAAGCCACTTTGACACGAATATCACTATTACGCTCAAGTGAAAGTAAATGATAAAACACAGTGAAGTCAGATGCAGGTAAACCATCGCGATGAACACGTAAACGCTCATCCATCGCAGATAAGTCAAATAGCATGACATAAGGACGTTCTACTTTACGTAAGAACATAAGGACTTCTTGCACGCGTGCGCGCTCAACCCAGACTGTTGGAAACTCTTCAAAAGTCGCCTGCACGTAGAAGTTCTCACCAAATTTATTTTTGAGCTCTTCTACGATTGCAAATGCTGGGCGTGAATCAACTGGTGTTGACTCTGGCATAGCAATGTCAGTTTCAGCCATTGGTTTGGCTTCCTATTCAATACAAATTCTGGCAATTTTTTAGATGACCATACCCATCAGATATGTCAAAAACTCATCTTCAAAAATTATTTAATTTCATCCATAGAGCGCAAGTTTTTCACCGCAATACGTTCCGCATTTTTACGGTCGCGTTCTGGCATCATCTTTGGCTTATACACAGGCTGAAGATCATCACCAATTACGGCTGAAAGTGGACGGCGCTCAAGTTGAATTTGGTCTTGTAATAACATTAAAGCTTGGATCAATGCCTCTGGGCGCGGTGGACAACCTGGGACGTACACATCAACAGGAATAATTTTGTCTACACCTTGAACCACAGAATAGATGTCGTACATGCCACCAGAGTTAGCACAAGCACCCATTGAAATGACCCATTTAGGCTCAAGCATTTGTTCATACAAGCGTTGAATTACAGGTGCCATTTTGACAAAGCATGTTCCTGCAACAATCATCAAATCAGCCTGACGTGGTGAAGCACGAATTACTTCTGCACCGAAACGAGATAAATCATGTACGCCCGTTAATGTGGTTGCATATTCGACGTAGCAGCAAGAAGTACCAAAGTTAAATGGCCACAAAGAGTTTTTACGACCCCAGTTGACTGCTGTATGCACAGCATCTTCTAGACGAGTCATCATCACACTTTTATTGACTTCTTCCTCAAGTGGATCAGTTACGATTTGACGATCTTGTAATGGATATTGATCGGCATCCGGATTCGCACGGGTTAAAGTATATTTCATCCCGACTTACTCCTGTTCAGATGATGAGGTAGTCGGTGTTTTAGACTTAACACGACCAGAAGACTGCGCTGGAATTTGACCAGTAGGATCGATCACCAATTCTTCAATGTTATTGAATCGAGTAATGTCAGCGATATTCATATTTGGCGAACCAATCTTAGTTTTAACACCAGCCGCTTTACGACGATCTGAAGGTGCCCAGTTAAGTCCACCTGTAGAAAGCTCGTAAATCAAACCAATAAGTAACACTAAAATAAACACTGCGGCAGTGATAAAGCCAACCCAACCGACTTCACGGACAGAGGTTGCCCATGCATAGAGGTAAAGGGCTTCTAAATCAAAAACGACAAAGAAAATCGCAACGAGATAGAACTTGGCTGACAAGCGAATACGAGCACCGCCCGCACTTACTACACCTGACTCAAACTGTTCTTGCTTGGCACGTCCCCAAGCTTTACCCCCAAGGAGTAAAGGAACGGTCAGCATAAAAACGCAAAGAAATGTAACGCCGATCACGAAGGCAATAATCGCCCAATCGTATGGAGTAATGGCACTCATGCGGGGATAACTCCTGGCAGGCCTATTTTTAACAAAGAATGTATGTATTGGCCTTCAAATACACCAAACACAAAATTAATTCCGCCAATTGTACCTGATTTCTAATTTCGCATGCTAGTTGAAGCGCTTTAGTCTTTCGGATGATTTTGTCCTTAAAATTACAAATATATCCAAGATCATGGTTAATTCACCCTTAAAAATCGAATTAACAAATCAAACATAGCATGTTAATCATTTTTTTCTTTACCTATGTACCAAAAACTATCGCAATCTATGGTCTATGCTCAGAATTAATGCTCCATGCACTAAATCATTGCATTAATACAAATTTATGATGAAAATTTAAACAAAATTTATATAATAGCGCGACTAAATATCTAAGGAAACGCGTCAGAATGGCTCAATCAAGAGTAGCATCAAAACCCCTGTCGCTTTTCCAATTATTTTTAATATTTACGGGTGTGATTTTTTTGTGTTGCTTACTCGGTATCGCAACACGACAACTCAACTTTCTTGCTTCATTCTGGCCTGCCAATTCAGTGCTGTTAGGTTTGCTGATTCGCTTTCCACAGACCCGCCATCCAATCAGTTTTATCGGCGCAATTCTTGGCTATCTCATTGCAGATGGCTTACAGGGTACACCCTTTCTATTAAATATTTGTTTAACCTCTGCCAACTTAATCTATGTACTGGTCACACTTGCCCTCTACATAAAATTTAACGCCTTTATTCGCTCAATGCATCAAGGCTATTTCTATTTATTTTTATTTAGTTTTTGCTGTATTGGCGGATTGTCGAGTGCTTTATTTGCAGCGATTACACTGCCTTTTTTTGAGACTAAATTTACTTTAGGCTCGTTTTGGCTTGATTATGGACATTGGTTTACAGCAGAAATTCAGAATGCACTATTACTTTTACCCGCCATCATTAGCACACCGTATTTAGCCAAATTTAAACAACAACTCAATGCATTTAAATCTCAAATTATTCTAGAAAGCTTACCTTTGATTGCAGTCATTATATCAATTGTGATTGCCTACTATGATGCGGGTCCTGGCTCATTACTCTATCCTATTGCGCCATTGATTTGGTGTGCGCTGAGATACCCCCATTTTTCAGTGGCAATTATCACCTCTATTAGCTGCGCATTTATTATTCACCACGTCTCCCAACATTATTTAGTGCTCTATCCAGATCAATATCTAAACAATACGATCTCGATTCGTCTTGGGCTGATTATGATGACCATCGCGCCGCTAACGGTTTCCAGTATCAATGTGGTGCGATCTAAGTTGATTCGAGAGCTACAACACACGATTGCTCATGATGAGTTAACATCCAGCTTAACTAGACGTCAATTTCTACAATCCCTACAACTTTTACAACAACAAGCCAAAAATACAGGTCAAACAACAGCCTTCTTGATGCTCGACATTGATCACTTCAAACAAGTCAATGACAACTACGGTCATCTCATCGGAGATCGCGCCCTGCAAAGCTGTGTAAAAACCATTCAATCGCTTTTAAAGCCTCAGGACTTGATCGGACGTTTAGGTGGTGAGGAGTTTGCTATTTTCTTAACCAACACCAATGCCGACACAGCCTACCAAGATGCTGAAAGAATCCGTCTACACGTGAGTCAAACGCCAATTAAACTGGAACATCACCAAACTTTTTCGATCCAAATCAGTATCGGGATTTTTGTTTGCACGGCTGAAAATCGACATTCAATTGAATACTTATTTAAACAAGCGGACGACGCACTTTACCAAGCCAAAAGGCAAGGACGAAATCAGGTGGTGATTTCGACATAATATGTTGCAATTCAGCTAAATACTTTAATTATCTTTTTACACAGCTTCGGCAATAGATCGGTATTCTAAAGATAGACAATAAGGAGAAAAATATGGATCTAAAATTCGCACACCACTCAGATTATTTCTTTTTTTCACAATTACTCATGCGTCATATTGAGAATTACGTCCGTAAACACCCAGATGCAGATAATGCAATTTTCGATTTAAGGGATATTTACGAATTATTTAGAGAAGATTTTGCATCAACCACAACAAATCTTGAAGGAATTCTTAATATTGCAGATGCCTATCGAGTAGAAACCATAAATGGAGATGAACGACTGATCCAAAGCTATAAAATAGACGTTAAAAACAATTCTTTATTGGTTGATTTTAATGCAGATGCGTTACAAAGCTTAAGATCAGGTCGCCCCTTAATCGAACCTGATTCCTCTCTACAGGAATAGACCAACGCTGTATCTTTGAAAGATACACGATAAAGCCAAAGCAAACAGTGCTTTGGCTTTTAGTTATGGCATTTTATTCGGGTATTTAAGTGCTGATTATTTCTTTAAGGTTTGCTTATAACGTTTTGCAGGCCACGTCATCATAAAGCGAGCACCGCCTAAGTTTGGACTCTGATCCACATGAACCTCACCACCAAACCAATACGCAATACGACTCACAATAGATAAGCCTAAGCCATAACCACCTGAAGCACGAGTACGACTATCATCTAAACGTGCAAAGGCTTCAAAGATCCGCGCTCGCTCTTGCTCAGGGATACCCGGGCCATCATCTTCCACACACACATAAGCATTGCCGTCAGCGCGAACACCGCCACTAATACGCACCTTATGATCACAATAGCGAACTGCATTGCCCACTAAGTTTTGCACCACACGATGTAAATATCGACGCTCAGCATCCACTTTCAATACCAATGAAGGGGCAATCAACTCAATTTCTTTTTGTGTTTTCAGTGCCTCAGTTTCCATCGCAACTTGATCAAGCACTTCAACCAATATAATTTCTTCAAAATCAAGAGATGGGGTTCCCTGCTCAAGTTTGGCATAAGTCATGATTTCATCGATCAAGGTATTCAGTGCTTCGATATCCTTATCAATCATATCAACTTGTTGAATCCGATAATTATAATCATCTTCTTCAGCCAACATTTCCATCCCAAAGCGAATGCGCGCCACAGGTGTTCTAAGCTCATGCGAGACGGCCCGCATTAATTCCCGCTGCGCTTCGATCAGACGCTGAATATGGTCTGACATATTATTATAACTGGATGCCAAGTTTGCCATTTCATCGGTACCTTCAATCGGTACTCTCAAGGACAAATCACCTGACTTCATCTTATTCAAGGCATGGCGTACCTGACGGATTTTGCGCTCTAAAGGCAAAATCAATCCATACACACCCAAACTCAATAAGAATAAGCTAAATAGGGTAATACCTGCTGAAAGCTGAAAAGGCATCCAATTAAACATTGGCACTGGACCCAGTAGCAAAACGCGTGCTGGGTGATTCGGCATCGGTGAAACAATCGAAATGGTTGTGCCCCGTATGCTGGCACTGTCTTTATACAACAACACACTTTGATCTTGGCGCAACCGACCAATCTGCTCTGAGTCTAAGTTAATGTCTCGAATATCTAAAATTTCTATTGGATAATAAAAGTGCTCTTTAATTTTCTCTAAATACTCTCGCTCCTGCCCCGGATAAAAAATCAAATAATCCAAGACAAAAATAGGCAGCGCCTTCATTTGACGTTCGCCGAGTTTATCGACTTTTATATAGAGGAAATGCTGAGGATCATCTTTCAGACCAATAATGATATAACCGACACCATGATTTGCATCGTAACGAACCACCGACTTTTGCGCAGCGATACGTTTCTTTTCAGTCCGAGAAAGTTCGACTCTCGCTGCATCCACATAATAAATGGGCAATTCCAACAAGTCGGATGCATCGGAAATCCAATCTAATTTTTGTTGTTTTTCTGGTTGACGAGATACCCCCTCACTAATTACGTAGGAAATACCATCCGTGAGAGACTCACGATATTCTTGCGCACGTTGATAGTTAATGATTTGTACCAGCAAATAACAAAATGCGGCAACGACAACCACCAATACAACCAATCCAGCATAAATTCGCAAGAATATGCTGTTCTTAAGTACTCGACTCACCATAAGGGAAATGATTCCAAATTATTCAACTACTTCTCCTTGTCAAAAAAGAGAAACCCTCCTTTATGAGAAAAGGAGGGGCTGAATTTTACATCCCATTGGTTTCTTTAACGAATAAATAACCTTTACTACGTACGGTCTTAATACGTTTCGGATTTTCTGGATCATCGCCGATTTTTGGACGAATACGAGAAATACGCACATCAATTGAACGGTCTTGACCATCGTACTCAATACCACGTAGACGTTCAAAGATATCTTCGCGAGACAAGATACGACCTGCGTTTGATGCCAATAACCACAATAGGTCATATTCAGCACTGGTGAAATCAACTAGTTCACCATTTAAGGTCACTGAACGACCACCGTTATCAATCACAAGATCGTCAAACTCGATACGTTGCGCAACTTCATCTTCAACTGTTTTGTCGGTACGACGTAACAAAGCACGGATACGAGCCAACAACACACGTGGTTGAACAGGCTTAGCAACGTAATCGTCTGCACCCATTTCTAAACCAAGCACTTGGTCCATATCTTCAGTACGCGCTGTCAACATCAAAATCGGTTGATGATAATGCGGACGTACTTCTCGACAAACGGTTAAACCATCTGCGCCAGGTAACATCACATCAAGCACAACTAAATCTGGTTGCTCGCTGATAATTCGACGAATCGCACGGTTACCGTCAGTTTCGACCCCAACTTCTAAACCGTTACGGATCAAATACTCTTGTGTTAAGCGCGCTAAACGCTCATCATCTTCTACGATTAAAATTTTCGGTAACTTTTCTTCTTGGCTCATTTGTTCGCCCCTAAAATTTGGCATATACATTGGTTCATGTTTTGCAATATACACACGTTTACATTGTAAACAAGTAGCCGTTCACCAAACTGATACACGCCTACCTCATTTTGTTATAATTTTATTAAAATTATGAATTTTAATGGCTTTTTCAGTTTTTTATGCTTCTCTCCAACAAAATGAAAAATAAGTATAAAATTTGTTCCAATGTTAAACAATTTGTTTCTTAGTTGGTCAAAAAGAATTTAAGTGTTTGTTTTTTGAGTTATCCACAGAGTTATCTATACGGCTTTTTGAAGGGCTTTGCTATGCTATGTGTCTGTGAAATCAGCAGTTAAAACATGAAAAAAACTTTAGTAAAATGTCAATATTGATCTACTGCTAAAAATACCGTATCTTGTGTTTAAAATAAACTTTAACCACTAAGTCTTGTGTTTATCCCTCAAACATCGTGGCATATTTTTTGCTCGATTCAAACGGTCTATGAACATAAAAATATAGATGATAATGGAGCTATGCTGACATGAGCATCATCACTTCTACACCCGGCCAACTTCAGGTAATTAAGCGCACTGGTGAAATTGCGACTTTTAACGCTGAAAAAATCTCTGTTGCGATTGGGAAAGCTTTTTTAGCTGTTGAAGGTCAACAAGGTGCTGACTCTAGTCGCATCCATGACCGTATCACGCAACTGACTGAGATGGTTCTGAATACATTTAATCGCCGTTTACCATCAGGTGGTACGATTCATATCGAAGAAATTCAAGATCAAGTTGAATTGGCATTAATGCGCACAGGCGAGCAAAAAGTTGCACGCGCTTATGTGATCTATCGTGATCAACGTGCAACTGCGCGCCAACAAACTGGGGCAAACCACCACCCAACACTCCAAATCATTGATGCCAAAGGTCAACTACAACCGTTAGACTTAGATGCATTGACGACCACGATCGAAACTGCAAGTGCAGATTTGGAAGGCATTGATGTACAAGCCATTGTCGATGAAACTGTTAAGAACTTATATAACGGTGTCAAAGAGAGTGATATTGCCACCACCATGATGATGGCAACACGTACCCGCATCGAACATGAACCAAACTACACCTATGTGACGGCACGTTTGTTATGTAATGAGTTGGTCAGCACAGGCTTAATCTTCTTAGGTTTACCAACCGATACTTCGGAAGGTGATGCTTTAGAAACCTTCTTAAAGAAAGGGATTGAGCTAGATCTACTCTCACCTGATCTTCTTAATTTTGACCTTGCAAAATTGGCAGCCGCGATTCAACCTGAACGCTCAAACCAATTTACTTATTTAGGTCTACAAACTTTATTTGACCGTTACTTTATCCATTCAAATGGCGTGCGTTTTGAATTACCACAATTATTCTTTATGCGTGTGTCGATGGGTCTGGCTGTCAGTGAAGAAAATAAAGAAGACCGTGCAATCGAGTTCTATAACTTACTGTCTAGCTTCGACTACATGGCATCTACGCCTACCCTATTTAACTCAGGGACATTACGCCCACAACTTTCAAGCTGTTACTTGACCACTATTGGTGATGACTTGTATGACATTTATGGTGCAATGCGTGACAACGCAATGCTATCAAAATGGGCTGGCGGTTTAGGTAATGACTGGACACCTGTTCGTGCGTTGAACTCATATATCAAAGGTACGAATGGTAAATCTCAGGGTGTTGTTCCATTCCTGAAAGTGGCCAACGATACCGCAGTCGCTGTCAACCAAGGTGGTAAACGTAAAGGTGCAGTATGTGCGTACCTAGAAACTTGGCACTTGGATATCGAAGAATTCCTAGAGCTACGTAAGAACACCGGTGATGATCGTCGTCGTACTCACGACATGAACACTGCAAACTGGGTGCCAGACCTATTTATGCAGCGTGTATTTGAAGATGGTGATTGGACATTATTCACCCCTTCTGAAACACCAGATTTGCATGACTTGACGGGCGCTGCCTTTGCTGAGCGTTATGCTTACTACGAAGGCATTGCGAAAGAAAGCAATATGCTTCATAAGAAAATCCGTGCGAAAGACTTATGGCGCAAAATGTTGTCTATGTTATTTGAAACAGGTCATCCTTGGATCACATTCAAAGACGTATGTAACTTACGCTCACCACAGCAACACGTTGGCGTAGTTCACTCATCTAATTTGTGTACAGAAATCACCTTAAATACCAGCCAAGATGAAATCGCGGTATGTAACTTAGGTTCGATTAACCTTGTAGAACACGTTAAAGGTGGTGTGCTCGATCGCGAGAAACTTGCTCGTACCATCAAAACTGCGGTTCGTATGCTCGATAACGTGATCGACATTAACTACTATGCAGTTCCACAAGCAAAGAACTCGAACTTGAAGCACCGCCCTGTCGGTATGGGTATCATGGGCTTCCAAGATGCACTTTATGAAATGGGCATCGCTTATGGTTCTGATGCAGCAGTTGATTTTGCTGATGAATCAATGGAAGTGATTAGCTACTATGCAATCCAAACTTCGAGTGATTTGGCTGTTGAGCGTGGTGTGTATACAACATTTAAAGGTTCATTGTGGGATCAAGGTATCCTTCCAATCGACTCTTTAGACCTTGTTGCAAAAACTCGTCCAGAGCGTATGTTTGAAGTTGACCGTACTCAACGTTTGGACTGGGACACATTACGTGCCAAAGTTCAAAAAGATGGTATGCGTAACTCAAATGTGATGGCGATTGCACCAACGGCAACCATTTCAAATATTTGTGGTGTGTCTCAATCCATTGAGCCAACATTCCAAAACTTATATGTGAAATCAAATCTTTCTGGTGAATTCACCGTGATCAACCCTTACCTCGTTCGTGCATTAAAAGAACGTGGTCTGTGGGATACCGTGATGGTCAATGACCTGAAACACTTTGAAGGTTCTGTACAAAAAATTGCGCGTATTCCTGAAGAATTGAAAGCAATCTTTGCGACTGCATTTGAAGTGGATACACGTTGGATCGTTGATGCTGCGTCTCGTCGTCAAAAATGGATCGATCAAGCACAATCATTGAACCTTTATATCGCTGGTGCAAATGGTAAGAAGCTTGACATCACCTATAAGATGGCATGGTTACGTGGTCTGAAGACGACTTATTACCTCCGAGCTTTGGGTGCAACCTCTGCTGAGAAATCAACGATTAATACGGGTGCACTCAATGCAGTGAAACCAGCATCGGCTGAAGCTCCTATTGTTGCAGCACAAGCTGTAGAAGAGAAAAAGCCAGAAGCTAAAGTTGAAGAAGACGGTTTTACCACTGCGGCTCCAGTGCCAATGGCGTGTTCAATCGACAACCCAGACTGTGAAGCTTGTCAGTAAAATTCTCCTAAATCCCCCTTTTCAAAAGGGGGGCTTAATTAAAAGGCAGAGATTATGTTCAATTTTAGCCATAACTATATGTTAGGACTTGCTGTTCTAATCTTTGCTTTTATTTTCTTTTATGTGCCCATGGTTTATGCATTTTTAGCCATTCGCAAACAACAGCGTAAGCAAAATAAGTCTTAGGGATTGTAGATCTGAATTCATCAAAATTTTGAATATCAATCGATAAAACTTAATTTTGCTTACACAATATAAGCGTATATTTAAGATGTCTTTGTTGAGATGTCGATAACAGCTATACACAACGAAGAGAGAACGCAAATGTCTATCCTAAGTTGGGACGATTTTGAAGATGATTCGCAAAAACCGACTACACATGAACACAAGTCTGCGCCCGTCGAACCGAAAAAAACGGTTGATACGCAGATGGTATCTGATGCAGAGCCTGCATCGCCGAGCGTGGCAGCTTCACAATCCACTGGAGCCAGTGCCATCCGATCAACAAATCCCACCGATTCGTTGGCTCGAGCATCTAAAGCCTTAGAACACCTCGATGTTGCACCGGGTTTAGAAGAGCTTGAGATGGGTGCACAACGTGTGCAAGTTGATGACAAAGCGATGATCAACTGCCGTGCGGACTTGAACCAGCTTGTTCCATTTAAATATGAATGGGCTTGGCAGAAGTATTTAGACGGATGTGCCAACCATTGGATGCCACAAGAAGTTAACATGAACCATGATATCGCACTTTGGAAGTCTGAAAATGGCTTAACCGAAGATGAGCGTACCATTATCATGCGTTCTTTAGGTTTCTTCTCGACTGCGGACTCATTGGTTGCAAACAACTTGGTTTTGGCGATTTACCGTCATATTACCAACCCTGAATGCCGCCAATACATCTTGCGTCAAGCATTTGAAGAAGCGATTCACACCCATGCTTATCAATACTGTATTGAGTCTTTGGGCATGGATGAAGGCGAAGTCTTCAATATGTACCGTGAAGTCCCAAGTGTTGCGCGTAAAGCAGCATGGGGTTTGAAATATACACAGTCATTGAGCGATCCAACCTTCCAAACTGGTACACCTGAAAACGATCAAATCTTATTGCGTAACTTGATTGCATTCTATTGTGTACTTGAAGGTATCTTCTTCTACTGTGGTTTCAGTCAAATCTTGTCTATGGGTCGTCGTAATAAGATGAATGGTGTTGCTGAGCAATTCCAATACATCTTGCGTGATGAGTCGATGCACTTGAACTTTGGTATCGATATGATTAACCAAATCAAGATCGAAAACCCACAGTTATGGACGGCTGAGTTCCAACAAGAAGTCATTCAAATGATTCTTGAAGGTACGATGCTTGAGATCGAATATGCACGTGACACGATGCCACGCGGTGTATTGGGTATGAACGCAGCAATGATGGAAGAATACTTAAAATTCATCTGTAACCGTCGCCTATCTCAACTTGGTTTACCAGAGCAATTTGCTGGTGTTGCCAATCCATTCCAGTGGATGTCGGAAATGATGGACTTGCGTAAAGAGAAGAATTTCTTCGAGACGCGCGTAACTGATTATCAAACTGGCGGTGCTTTGAGCTGGTAAGATAAACGTCACGTTACGCGACACATAAGTTGGCAAAGAACGACACATAAGTTGTCATTGATAAAAAACCGCCATAAATTGGCGGTTTTTTTACATTATAAATGTGGAAACTTATAAATTAGGCCAATCATCAGGAACAAGCGCTGGTGGTTTTGTCCAAGGAGTTTCGACTAAACACTCCTGAAACCATTGATCTCTTAAATTTGCGTGCTCAGTAACTATTATTTGGAATCCAGGGACTTCTTTTTGAGTAAACTCTAACAATAATGTAAATAATAATTTAACAGCATTAATATCAGCATCTAATTCAGTTTTTTGTACTGTTCCATCAGCTTCTTGATACAATTTTTCTGATGGGAAATAAACTTGCGTAGGTTGATCTATCATAAGGAATCTAGGAACTGGTCTATCATTTTTTACCATGAATGAGTGTAAACCCAACAGTGCTGATAAGTGATAAGCTAAATAGTTTTCTCCCCCACCTGTTCGACTCATTGGAACAGGTCTATCAGGTCTATCAAAAATTATTGTAGGAACAGATAGGTCAAGCCTTACGGGAAAATCACAAAACTCTGCTTTAAATTTAACTATATATTTCGAGATCTGAGATGAAATATTATTCATTATTGAAATAAAACGATCATTACTATCATCACCCACGTAACTCTGCATGAGTTCTTCAATTCTTAGTTTTAATCTTTGATTTTCTGATTCAAGCAGAACTATATCTGTATTAGAAACTAAGCTTTCCAAAAAAAGACTTACTCTTCCAATAACACGTAGTGCTGCATTATTACGTGTTTTCGCTTTTTCCATTAACTCATTAGCTTCTATTGCTTTAGACAATTGCAACTCAATTAAGTTTATATTTTCAACAACTTCTTGTAGTTCATTTTTCAATCCAACTAAATATGCTTCCAACTTAGGCTTCTGTGCACCCACTTGATTCATTTCACGATTTAGAGACTCAAGCTCATTAAGCAATAATTTAGCTATAGGAGAATCTAATGATAAATTATTCTCACAGAATGGCCATTGCCATTCATTTGTTTCTGGATTACGAGGCAAAGCCTTTATTGATTCTAATCGACTTTTTTGCTCATTAGCTTCTTGTTCAAACGTCACTGTTTTTTTAGAAAATTGTTGTGCAGAATCTATTCTTGATTGAATACCCTTACGTGTTTTTCTTAGTTCGAGCAAATCATTTTCTAAGCTAGAAATAATATTTCCAGTATCTTCTGTAATAGAATTAGGTCTCCAATCCAATATTTTATTTAAAATATCTCTTAAGTCTTCAAGGTTAGAATATTTGGTGTCGGAATGTATAACACCCACAGCTTTAGCTTCAGATAAAAAACCCAAACCTTTTTCTAAAAAAACATCTCTATCATTTTTAGCTTGTTCTAATAATTTACCATTTAATTTAAGTTCTCTTCGTAAGTTTCTAATTCTAGCCTCGACCTCAAAGCGTTGATCTGAAGAAATCCCTAATAAGATAGGTAATGTATCGCGAATAGCTTGAGGTTGAAAAGCTTCATTTTGTCTATAAAAAAGCTGATCTTTATTAGCTACGAAACTCTGTTTCTGGAAAAGATAATAATAAGTATGCTTAATATTCGTATCAAAACTATTTCTAGTATGTTCTAAAGCTACATTAGTCCTATTTTCAGGTATCCCCAATAATCCAGACAATAAGGTAACAACAGTCTCATCATCAGTATTTACCACCAGATCCTTATAATTGGGAATTTCTAAATTATTTCCTCTTCTCATCATTACTGTACGGCAACTCGAATATCCTTTCGAGGGGGCAGGTTTAGCAACCAATACCTCCTCAGATTGAAAATGGTAAATTACAGCGAACCATGAAACTTTATCTCGAATGACACCTTCTGGAATATTAAAAGAAGAACGCCCCATACAATACTCAATAATTTCTGAGAGTGCTGATTTTCCAGTAGATGAACGCCCAGTAATAATATTCAAACCGTTTACATTAAATTTAAGGCTACGAACTCGACCATCATGACTATAAATATGAACAGATTTTATTTTCATGGTCTAACCCCAAATGTTGTATAAATCGTAGCTCTGTCACCAATATGAGAAAATTCTTTTCCTATTAAACGTGCTACACGTTGACAAGCTTTTGTTTCATAAGAACCTGATATAGTTTTTCTCACTGTCTCCGGCATTGATTTTAAACATCCCATTTCCGAAACACTAAAACATCCTCTTTCCATTAAGAATCCCAGCGCTTCAAGTGTGTAAGGCATTAAATCTCTAGCCCTTTGTGCAAAATTTATTAAAATTTGAGGATGTCCATTAACAATTTTTAATAAATAACTTCTTGGATTAGCAGCAATAATTTCACGTGTATCTTTGTGTAAGCATAAAGGAAGCACTAATAAGGCTAATGAAAATGGCATTCCATCTGAATCAACTTCTTCGTAGGCTTGCATTGCCCTATATAAGATCAACCCACAAAAAGCTGGATTAAAAAGATTTTTTATTTCAAACGGGCGATGATCCCATCTTTTCATTTAGAAATTCCCAAAATTTCACCAAGTCTATCCATAAAATGTGGGTGCCAAAAAATTCGTACATTTGAAGGGTTATTAGCAAGAATATGAAAACCGCCCCTAATAACATAAGGTTCTGTTACACGTTCTCTAATTCGTAATGAATGAATATTTCCACTTTCTAAATCAGCCCATCTATAAACATTTTTACCAGCTGATTTAAGTACATCTTCGGCATCACTCTCATTTAAATCTTCAAATACAACGTCTTTATAACGACTCCATTCATCAACCAATCTATCTTCAAAACTCTCTATTTCACCTGAGATTAAAATATTTTCACGTGCCCATGATGATCTCTGCTCAAATGCACGGTAATAATCTAAAATAGCATTACGGATACGATTTGAAGCAACTCCTATTTCTCTTAATTGAATTACGAATAACCTATTATCATTTTCAACATCGATTTCTTGGATTGGAGATTTATCCCTAAATGTAATTGGTAAGTTATCACTTCTATATTCCTCAGCTATCTGATGCAGTTTGTCAGAAATTTCAAAACCATAAATTGCGTCAGGCTTAACTCCACTAAGCTGATCAATTATTAGATCATTCCACCATCCTTCGAGCCGCTCAAAAATACTAGACCTGTATTCAGGACGAATAGACCTCATATGTTGATCTTTAATTATATGGGGAATATCAATAATTCTTGGGCCACTATCAAAAATAATGACTCTCGAAAGAAAATCTGTTTTTTCAAAATATTTTAACTCATTAAATTCAAGAGCTATAGCCTTAATAAGTTTAGATTTAGATCTAGAAATAGCCTCTTCAACTTCTGAAACTGTCTCTTCAAATTCCTTAATATGTTTATTCAATTTTTCAAATGAGAATTTATTTAAAAAAGAACTTTCGCCTATGGAACTCGTTGTAAATAAATAAAAACGTAAATTTGAGTTGATGCGATCATCACGCTTATATCTTGCAAGCCATATTCGAATAGATTTCCAAAAATCCGTATCCAAATCAGTCAGTCTTTCACCAATAGCTTTGTGCTTAAGAGAAGATAAAGTTTTAATTCCATTTTGATCAAGAAAGTCTAAATCATCATCTTTTTCTATCAAAAAGGATGTTTCCTCTGGTAACTTTAATAGCTGAAGTAAGGCAAATCTAGGCTGATAAATATAACCAAGTCCTTGTTCACCTGCGGAATAATTATCCGTTGATTTTCCAACCATTAAAAAACCTATTGCACTGAATTTTTATAAATTTTGATATTTATATCACTTAAAAAATATATTTACTATTAGACAAGATCAATTATTAGAAAATATGAAGTAAAAATAATGGAAAAGTTAAATTTTTAACTTTTCTACAAAAAATCTTCTACCTTTATTCTAGATACACGCAAACTTCAAAATGAGGCTGTCTCATATCTAATAAATTGGTAGCAGTCCATATAAAAATAGAGCCATCAGGCTCTATTTTTTTAAGTCAACAATCGGAGTCGAAGTTTGCAAGATCACGACGTGGCGTACTACGCCATCTATCCTAAAAATCATCAATTGTAGATACGTCTTATCCCCAACCCTGCGATCAACCAACAAAGGATTAACATAATCCAAGTATGCATATGGATTGGTCCAGCATCATGCGACTCTGGTTTAAACACAGGTCGTGCATCAAACTCAGCAGAATTAAATTCCAAATCATGGAACAAATAGGGGTAGTAATACGTTCGAATCTGTTTATGGTAATTCGTAATCTGATCCTGATAATGCAATTGCGCAGGTAGATCGGTATTTGCAAATTGATGTAAGGCAACTTGCGTACCAACACCCGGCAAGAACCATCCGATACGATCAGTCCATGCCTGACGTTTCAACAAACCTTCACGATATTGCTGTGCTTGCCCAGCCACGCTCTCATCCCCTACTTGATGAAAAGCAAAATACCATTTCCATTGAAAGCCTTTTGCCAAAGGCGCAGTATCTTTCCACTCAGGATGACTCGCGAAAAAACGTTGCATGGTTTGTTCTCGTGGAACTTCCCAAGCACCATGCACGATCTGACGTTGTGCTAGCATTAAATCTACCCCTTGATGGACAGGAATAGTTCGAACCAAAGTAACATTCGCTAATGTTGGGAGCACTAACGTCAACATCACCCAAGCTCCCATCAATGCAGTAGCATTGGTTACTGAGCGCCAACCACGTGTAGCAACAAGTAACGCAAGTCCAACCCAAAAAGCCAAATAACTTGCCACGATGAATACAACCATACTCACCGTCGTCCATGCAGTGCCCGCAACAACTGCACCAATTAACACAGGTACAACCAAGCAAGTTAAAAGCAGACCATATCGCAATGCAACACGACGTCGCCAAATACGTGTTCCATCAGGTAGTGAGAGCAACAAACCTAAACGACCAGACTGACGTTCTACAGAGATCAGATCATGTAACAGTGCGATCACAAATAAAGGAACCAGATAAATCAGTACAAATGCAAAATCAAATCGACCCGACAATGCCAATTCAGGATTGAATACTTCTCCTTCATATAACTGTGCCTGTAAACCCAAAGCCCGCATTCGCAACACATAAGGCGCTGCATCCCGTAATCCCAACGCTAAAAAAGCAGCATCAGACGGTGTATCCCAAGTATTATGAAAAGTATAATACGCTGGATAACCAACATCCCCTGCATCGGCATATTGATCTGCTATGGCCGCTACATCCTGTTCATGAATAGAAGCTAAATGTTCAATTGTCTGGTGTTGCCGTTCAACTTCTTTTAAGCCAGACCATACCGACATGGTTGTCAGAGCCAATAGTAAGAGAATGGCCACGATAGAGAGAGTTGATCGTTGAAACAAACGCCATTCATGTATTAACCATTTCATCGTACAATTCTCCCGAGTCGGCTAGCTTGGAACCATGTGGCAATAGCGAGAGCGACTAACCACAGCAATAAAATACTGCCAGCAGGTACAATTTGTTGCCCAGTTTCAGAGACTGTTCTAGGTTTAAACTCAAATGTTGGGAAAGACTGCCAATGCTTGTGGTCAATACGATTTTCCTTATTTTTATCAGTATCGTCCGCATAACTTAAGGCTTCTGCTTGAAGCCGATTCAATCCTTGAATCAGGTCGTAACGATAATGCTCTCCTTGCTCTAAGAAACGACGGAAATTATCTAAATCTGTGCCTGAGGCTGTCATCGAAAGACGACGTAATGCCAATGTTGGGCTGAGCCATCCAAACCGATCAACGATTTGGTTTTGTTGTGCTTGCAAGTCAAGCGTTGCTGTTGCATAGCGGTTAAACAATTCTGTAGATTGACGTTCACCCTCCATGCCGACTAAGCCTTTAAAGTTGACTGGCAAATCCTCAATACGTGTAACACCATATTCTTTTAACACTTTATCTCGGAACTCAGTAAACTTCGGATCATCTGGATTATGCGCATCGCCTAATGCTCGATATTCACGTTGTGCATTAATTTCATTTTCCATTCGGGTTGGAAGCTCAATGGTTGTATTGACAATATCAGGTATCCAGCGTGGTAATAAAATGACCATTACAGCCCAAACCGCTAACATCGCTAAAAGCACATCACGGGTACGTGCAAATAAGCTAGACATCAATACAACAGCAAAAGTCCATATGAGTAACCAGAGGATATAACCTGCCGAAAGCCACAAAACGAATGACCATAATGTCTGCCCACTCATCGCCATCCAGCCTAACGCTAAAAGTGCAGGTAAAATGATCAATCCAGCAAAGCCAGTAAGTGCAAGCAACTTGCCCATAACCAGTTGCCGACCGCTCACCCCTTGTGCCAATAAAACCCGCAAGGTGCCTGATTCACGTTCACGTACCACCCCTGAATGGCCAACAAAAATTAATAGCAGTGGTGCCAACACTTGCAGAACAAAAGCAGGAGTCAACTGACCAAAACGTAATAACAAAGAGGATTGACGTACGTCACCAAAGTTTGCACTATTCTGCCGATGCCCTTCTAAAAACAGCGTATTACCCGTATAAGCATCAATACCAGTATCAAACGCGGCCAATGGATTGAGTGGTCGAAATACGAAATGTCCATAATGAACCATTCGGTGGGGATGGCGATCAGGTTGGGCTTCAAATTCATGATTAACCTGCGCCTGATAATGCGCTCGCTCAGCATTGGTTTGATTTTGATGTTCCCAAGCATTAAATGTTGCGACTAACATTAAGACCAAGAGTAATAACAAACCAAAAACTGCAACTCGGTTTCGAAACAAATAGCGCCATTCTTCGCGGGCGATTCGCTTCACAACACTCATAGTTCATATCCTGCATAACGACGATGCAATGCACGTACGTCAAAGCGATCAACACCCGTTGCAGCAACCTCTTCAACTAAACGTCCAGCATCCAAGAAGCCAATACGATCTGCAACATCAGCCGCACTCAGTAGGTCGTGTGTTACCATTAAAATAGCAACGCCTTGTTCACGTAACACACCTAATAATCGGTTAAATTCAGTCGTTGCCTGCGGATCAAGTCCAGAAGTCGGCTCATCCAAAAGCAATGCTGGTACTTTACGAGCTAGAGCCAAAGCAATCGCAACTTTTTGACGCATCCCTTTAGAAAATCCACCGACACGGCGATCAAAAGCGTCTTGAGCCAACCCTGCCGCCGCCAATGCTTGGTCAATACTGTCCTGACTTACATTTTGATCCGCTAAATCAAGTAAATAAGCAACATTTTCCCGTGCACTCAAATGCTCATACAGTGCAACATTTTCTGGAATATAGGCAATATTACGTCGAGCTTCAGCAGCTTGTGTAACCGGATCAACACCCTGTACACGTACTCGCCCCGCTTGAGGTGCAAGAAAACCAAGAAATAAGCTCAGCGTCGTGGTCTTACCTGCACCATTGGCACCAAGCAGAGCATAAATCTCACCACAACGGATATGTAAATCTAGTTGTTGCAGAATCGTTTTGTTGCCATAACCAGCAACGACTGTACTGGCCTCTAACACATAATCACTAGAATCAATGACAGTAGAAGGTAGCTTTAGTTTGTTTATACTCACTCGAAACCCTTTTATTCAATCAAAAGTGTGAAGCTCACACTGGATGGCTACTAACGAACAAATGGCATACTGTTTGTACTTTAGCGATCATAACCAATCACTAGATGCTTGTAATACCGATATAGTTCGCGACAAGTATTGATAAATATCTTTGTAATCAATAATTAGTTTTTCAAACTTATATTTCAGACCCAATTCAAAACCCCTAGCCTCCCCAAGAAAGACTTGCGCATCTCTTCTTGCTGTTGTGGCATAGATTTCATCTGTTAAGTTTTTCAGCAAAAATGAAAATATGGCATGCCTTGATCGTCATGCTTACCATCATCTTTTGAATGTTCAATCGAGAGAGAAGTAAATAATTCATCATTGATTTTATAAAGAAGTAAAGCACTTAAAGCATCTAATTCTCTTTTTCCACCATCAAAATCCGAACCAATTCGTCTTGTAATTGTATTCACTCTGATGGCTCTTGAACGTTAACCACGGGAAAACTCACCAAGCCAAAAGGTTATGTTATAACATTTCAACATAAAGGTGTATTTATAACATAACATTTACTGCGTTTAAAGAAACTTAAGTCAAAACTTAGGTTTAAGATCCGTCTAATTCAGTAATTTTGAATACAGACACACATGCACGAATTTCATGGATGTAATTTCCACCATTGTCTAGGATATGTAAGCGAATGCTTCGTACTCTCCACTCACTTTCTCCCAAGTGCTTTAACCCTAAAGCTAAAGTATTCAGATAAGTTACCCTGACCAAGAATTAAAAAAGTGATATGAGTCACGTATTTTGAAACATTAAATACACAAAAATACTATCCAAATTAAAGTAAAATTCACAAAATTGTCTCCAACATCAATTAAAGCACTCACCTATCCAGATGTGTCTTTAATGCGCCAATCCTCATTTAAATCTTTTCTCCCTATATCAAACATATCGGGAGTCATTTAATTTTTAAGGTAAATTGAATGAAAAAATTTTGGAAATACTTATTAGCACTCCTTCTAGTGCTAATCGTTATCGCAATTGCCTTTCTTTTTAGACCTGTTACGTCTAAGGCAATCAAAACTAAAAGTGACGAACCGACTGTCGATGTCGTATTAATCGGTGGCGGTATCATGAGTGCCACTCTAGGTGCTTACCTCAACGAATTACAACCCGATTGGAACGTTCGCATGTATGAACGTCTTGATGCAGTTGCTCAAGAAAGTTCTAATGGCTTTAACAATGCGGGTACAGGTCACTCTGGCTTTATGGAAATGAACTATACCGAAGAAAAAGACGGTAAGATGGACGTTTCTAAAGCAGTCAATGTGGCGAGTCAGTTTGAAATTGCAAAGCAATTTTGGGCGCACCAAGTGAAACAAGGTGTATTGGGTACTCCAAACAGCTTTATTAACCCTGTGCCACACATTGCCTTTGTATGGGGTGACAATGTGAAGTTCATGGAGAAGCGTTATGCAGCCATGACTCAAGAACCACTATTCGCGGGCATGAAAATTAGTGAAGACCCAACTGAAATTCAACAATGGGCACCATTGGTGATGGATGGCCGTGATCCGCAACAAAAAATCGCAGCAACACGTATGGACGTTGGTTCTGACGTGAACTACGGCGCGATCACAACTCAGCTAGTCAATCATCTGGAAAAAAATCCAAACTTCAAACTCAGAACGTCAACTGAAGTAACTGGCATCAGCAAAAATGATGACAATACTTGGTCTGTTGCGTTTAAAGATTTGAAATCTGGTGAAGTAAACCATGTCAAAACACGTTTTGTGTTTATTGGTGCGGGTGGTGCAGCCATTAAATTATTGCAAATGACTGGCTTGCCAGAAGCAAAACAATATGCAGGCTTCCCTGTCGGTGGTGAATTCCTTGTTACCGATAACCCTGCAATCACTGAAAAGCATACAGCCAAAGTTTATGGTCGTGCGGATCTTGGCGCGCCTCCGATGTCAGTACCGCATATTGATACACGTTATATCGACGGTAAGAAATATGTCTTGTTTGGACCTTTTGCAACCTATTCAAATAAGTTCCTAAAATATGGTTCACAACTTGATTTACTTGCATCGACCAACAAAAACAATGTGTTGCCAATGGCAGCGATTGGGATGCAAAATGCTGACCTCGTTCAGTATTTGGTTAGCCAAGTATTGATGTCGGATGAAGATCGCTTCAATGAGTTGAAAAAATACTACCCTGAAGCTGATCCGAAAGACTGGCACTTACGCCAAGGCGGTCAACGTGTACAGATCATCAAAAAAGAGCCGGGCAAACCTGCTAAATTGCAGTTTGGTACAGAAATCTTCGCCTCTGAAGATAAGTCTGTAACGGCACTTCTTGGCGCTTCTCCGGGTGCTTCAACCTCACCGTACATCATGCTGAACTTGCTAGAAAAAGCATTCCCTGAGCAAACGGCTGGGGAATGGAATGGCAAACTTCATGAGATCGTTCGTTCTTATGGTCAAGACCTTGCAACAGATCCAGCGTTGTTAGATCAAATCCGTCATTACACCAGCTCAACATTAGGCTTAACCTACTCAACGCCTGCGAACTTAGTTCCTGCTAAAAAAGTAGCTCAAGCGGAAGCTGTGGCTCAATAAATAAATCGCTACATAAATCAAAAGGGATGAGTTACGACTCATCCCTTTTTTATTGAGTATGCCCTGCTTTGCTCTACTACATCACCCATGTTTACAGCATGTTCGCGTCGAGACTTGAGCGTATTGACCATCAATATACAGTCCGCACTTTTCTGTTACATTACTTGATTAAAAAAAGCTATTTGTGCTCATTAGCCCTCGCAGTTTGCTATTCTTCATTGTTACCAGACAACTGTATTTTTTTGTCTTGGTTCTCACTATGATGACTACGTGTGACATTATCAACATTGTTATTCAATAAACCCAACTGCAATTTACCCTTTTCCGAGAGCATACTTGGACGCGCCACCGCTATCGGGGCATCTTTATGACGTCTAATCATGCGCTTGGTATTTTGTAATCTAATTCATATGAAAGACTCGTTACCCGCAACTTCTGGCCTCTCTAAATTTATTATTTTTTCCGTCTTTGTATGGTTGGTTCTTTTATGCCTCCAATCCGCTTATATTGTGATTATTGGTGGCAGTGCTTATCTGTTTTGGACTTCGTTGGGTCTGTTGCTACTTAATTTATTGAGTTTCCGACCAAGCACTTTTAAAAATCGAACCGCGTTACTGTTCACGACTTTGCTGCTGATTTATTTAGCACTAAACTCTCTTTTTTGTACTTATTTGATTTTAGCATTCTATTGTATTTTCTATTTATATTCAGGTAATTATCGATACAAAAAGCTCATCAAACTCGCTGGATTGTTTTTAATTTTAATCGTATTTGCGCTATATCAGGCTCAGTCCTTACATGAATTAAAAGAAAAATACGCAGCTCATGACACAGGTGAAACATGGCAACAGTACGGCGCTTTATAATACCCCAATAAAAAACCCCACAAAATTTGTGAGGTTTTCTTTATTACAATGACTAATCCTGTGAATCAGGGTACAAAAGGCGATTCCCCGGACCAATACGATTCATATGCAAGAAAGACATATGCCGCTCATATTTATCCAAAATATCATTAATTACCTGTTCTTTGGTATAGCCAGCCAAATCATTATCCTGAGAGCCCTCGTATAAGAAGGTCTCTAAACGATAGTAGAATTGTTTACCACGTTTACCGCGCTCACTAAAGTTTGGTGCTGTATAACGCACAGGCCAGATTTGGTAGACGAAATTATGTTCCTCTTCCAAATAAATCGTGAGATCAAGATGATACAGCGCATCGTTTTCTTCTAGCGGTGTACTGGTCACATCAACCTGCATCCCCTGCTTAATCAGTTCATCTGCAACTGTTTTCACCGCAGGATGACACACCGTATCTAACATATGCTGCGTTTCGGTTGTCCCCGGATGCTTCATCACACGCCGTAAACGCTGCTTCCAGTTCAGAATATCAACATTACCCACCACAGGCGCAGCATTGAGACTACGACTGGCGTTGCGATAGTCTTCTAAGCGTAAAGATTTATATAATCCCGCCATCACCAACAGCATCACAAAACTAAAAGGTAGCCCCATAATCACTGTGGCGCTTTGTAAAGCAGTAATGCCGTTTGCCATCAACATCGCAAGGGTCAGTAAACCAATAGCAACCGCCCAAAAGACACGCAGCCAACGTGGTGCATCATTGTCAATATTGGAAAATTTGGTGGTGAAGTTACCCAACACCAATGCGCCAGAATCGGCAGAGGTCACATAAAATAGCAAGCCTGTAATCGTGGCAATCCCAGCGACAAATGCAAACCATGGATATTGTGCCAATAGGTCATAGAAACCATGTGCAGGATCAGTGAGAACCGTTTGTGCTAATGCCGTATTGCCATCAAAAATGACATTGTATAAGGCACTATTTCCAAAGATAGATAACCAAGTAATAGTGAACAGTAAAGGAATAATTAAAGTGCCACAGACAAACTCACGAATGGTTCGCCCACGAGAAATACGCGCTAAAAATAGCCCAACAAATGGTGACCAAGCCACCCACCATGCCCAGAAGAAAATGGTCCAACTATTCATCCATTCAGTCGGTTGTTCAAACGCAAAACTATCTAAAGCCAAGCTTGGGAAGCGACTAATATAATCACCAAAGTTTTGTACCAAAGCATTGAGTAAGAATTCGGTATTACCCAAAAATAAAACAAATAACATTAAGCCAATCGCGACATAAATGTTAATTTCAGATAAAACTTTAATCCCTTTATTGACCCCAGCCGTTACCGAAATAATCGTGACAATGACCGCGAATAAAATTAAACCTGACTGAACCCATAAACCTTCTGGCCAATCAAATAAAACATGCAGACCATAATTGATCTGAACAACAGCGATACCACAGGTCGTTGCAATACCAAAAATCGTTCCGATCACGGCTGCCGTATCGACAGAATGCCCGATCGGACCATCAATTTTGTTGCCAAAAATGGGATATAAAGCAGAACGAATGGTCAGTGGTAAGTTATAACGATAGCTAAAGTAGCCCAAAGCCATGCCCATCAAGGCATACATACCCCAGCCCGTCAAGCCGTAGTGAAATAATGTCCACACCATGCCCTGACGCGCAGCTTCATAGGTTTGTCCCTCACCCACAGGTGGATTCATATAATGAGACAAAGGTTCTGCCACCGAGAAGAACATTAAGTCCGTCCCGATCCCTGCGGCAAATAGCATCGCCGACCAACTCAATAAACTAAATTCAGGTTTTGAGTGTTTTGGTCCTAGCTTGATATCGCCATAACGAGAACAGGCAATAAAGACCACAAAGACTAAATAAAGCGTTGCTGCAAGTAAGTAGTACCAAGTAAATGTAGAACTGACCCAACCCAAAACCGTATTCAATACGTGATTGGCGAAATCATTAAACAAAATCGTGGTTAATGAAAATATTAAAATTATGAGCGCTGAAACATAAAAGACCACACGATTAAGATGGTCTTTTGTTTGAATAGATGAATCATCAACTGCTCTTGGATTATCTGTCACCATACAATCCTCAAGGAATTCGAGAAAAAAAGAAAATATTCATCGTTGTCTTTTCCCTATTTAAGCAATAAAGAAAAGACGCATCTGAATAAAAAAATGAAAAATAAAGGTCATTAACCGAAATTACATATCTTCTGATGGTTTGGTCTGTTGTTGGGATGACTGTGATGTCGTCGTTACAACTTGTAGCTGTTGATCTTGCTTCAATGCTTTGGCTAAACCAAACATATAAAGCAAAATAATTACGGAGAATGGCAATCCACAGAGTACAACAGCACTTTGCATCGCATCAAAGCTACCCGCTAAGAGCAAGCCAATACTGACAATAGTAATCACCACCGACCAAAAGATACGTAACCAAATAGGTGAATCACTCTCATTACTACCCCCTTTCGAAGATAGATTTGCGATCATGAGTGTACCCGAACCCACTGGGGTCAAAAACAAAACGAAACAAATCATAACAACAATCCCAGCAATATAAGGATTGAAAGGCAAATATTCGAGAAATTTAAATAACGATAATGCGGGGTCAGCCAAGACCATTTCCCCTAAAACCTTTTGTTTTTGGTCTAAAATTAAATGAATGGCGGTATTTCCGAAAATCGAAATCCACGCCAAAGTAAAACCAAGCGGAACAAGGCATACCCCTAAAACCACTTCACGAATGGTGCGCCCTTTGGAAATACGCGCGATGAACATGCCAACAAATGGCGCCCAAGCAATCCACCATGCCCAGTAAAATACCGTCCATGAACCCAACCATGTATTTGCTTGCTGATCGTACAAATACATATCAAAACTTTTGGCAATAAACTGGCTCAGATAATCCCCTACGTTTTGCACTAAACCATTGAGTAGATGATTAGTCGGTCCTGTTAAAAACACAAATAACAACAACACATACAATAAGCGCAGATTAATACGCGACAGCCAAGCCAAGCCTTTTTCAATCCCGATCACCGTGGTGATCGTTGCCACAAACATCATCAACAACACCACTGCTATCAGCGTTGTATGATTATTAGGGATGTCAGGTACGAGATAAACAAGGCCAGAGACGAGGACTAATGCGCCAATCCCTAAGTTGGTGACCAATGAAATAACCGTGGCTAAAATACCAAATCCATCGACAAAATCCCCGACCCAGCCATAAATCCGCTCACCAAAGATAGGATAAAGGGCTGAACGCAATGCCAAAGGCAAATCTAAACGGAAAGCAAAATAACCCAGCGTCACACCGATCAAGGCATACAGCACCCAACCATGAATACCCCAATGTAAAAAGCTATACATCATGGCATCTCGCGCCGCCTGAACCGTGCCGCCCTCACCTTCAGGTGGTCTTAGGAAATGATCAACAGGTTCAGCAACACCGTAATACAGCAATGCAATGCCAATACCCGCTGAAAATAGCATCGACACCCAAGCCATATAACCAAACTCAGGTTTATCGTGATCTTTTCCCAGTGGAATCTGCCCAACCCGCGAAAAAGCCAACCATGCAACAAAGCCTAAACAAGCAACGATGACCAACATGTAATACCAGCCAAACAATTGGTTGACTTGCTCTTGCACATAGGTGAGCCAAAACTGACTTTGTTCTGGAAACAGCACAAACAATAGGCCGAAAATGCCAATACTGATTGCCGAGCTCCAAAAAACAAATAAATTTAATCGAACGCGTTCGGATGTAAATCCAGCATTACTTTTTGACACCATGTGGTTGCTCCTTGCAATCGGTGTGTTCTTATTACTTTAAATCTTGACCAACCAATCAAAAATTCATTGATTTTTACAGATCATACTTTTTATTGATTGAACGTTCAATCAATAAAAAGTATGATAAAAAAATGTTATGATGTTCAACATTGAGAAATGTTAAATAAAAAGTACCTGAATCGGGCTTTCAATGGATCAACATGACAAAACGTAGAGTAAAACCTGAGCACGTGCGACGCGAAGAAATTATCAGCGCCGCATTCAACGTGATTTATGAAGTGGGGTTATCCAACACCACCATTGCACAAATCGCAAAAAAAGCTGAAGTATCAACGGGTATTGTGAGTCATTATTTTGGTGACAAACAAGGACTCATCAATACTTGTATGCAGGAAATGCTTAACGTTTTACGTCAGAAAACAGATCAATATAAAGTTGAAGCTGATTCACATCCAGAAAGCCAGATTAAGGCCATTATTGATTCCAACTTTGATATTAGTCAGGTCAATAAACAAGCCATGCGTGTTTGGTTGGACTTTTGGTCTGCAAGCATGCACCTACCCGAACTTGGTCGTTTGCAACGCATTAATGATCAACGCCTGTATTCGAACTTGAAATTTTATTTTCTCAAGTTGCTCGATAAAGAACAGGCCAGCATTGCTGCTCGCGGATTAGCGGCATTGATTGACGGATTATGGCTACGCGGCAGTTTAAGCAGTCACGACGAGTTTGACAGCCAACTTGCCCGTTCGATTGCTTATGACTATGTCAAAACGCAATTACAATTTGCGAAAAAACCTTTGCAGGAGAAACAGAATGAGTGATGCACACGTTCACCAATTATATATCCACGGACGCTACGTTGAAGCAACCAGTGGTAAGACATTTGATAGTATTAACCCTGCCAATGGTGAAGTGATCGCAACACTTCAACAAGCCTCACAACAAGATATTGAAGCCGCCGTTCATAGCGCACAACAAGGACAAAAAGTCTGGGCAGCCATGACCGCGATGGAGCGTTCTCGTATTTTACGCCGTGCAGTTGACATTTTACGTGAACGTAATGACGAGCTGGCACAACTTGAAACGCTCGATACAGGTAAAGCCTATAGCGAAACATCGACTGTTGATATTGTCACAGGTGCCGATGTACTTGAATACTACGCTGGTCTTGCCCCTGCGATTCAAGGTGAACAAGTCCCGCTTCGTGAATCAAGCTTTTTCTATACCCGTCGTGAACCACTCGGTGTCGTTGCTGGTATTGGCGCTTGGAACTACCCAATTCAAATTGCTTTATGGAAATCTGCCCCTGCACTTGCAGCAGGCAATGCCATGATTTTCAAACCAAGCGAAACCACTCCCCTAACCGCATTCAAACTTGCAGAAATTTATACCGAAGCAGGTCTTCCTAACGGTGTATTTAACGTTGTACAAGGTGCTGGTAGTGAAATTGGACAATGGTTAACTGAACACCCTGTCATTGAAAAAATTTCATTTACTGGTGGTGTCGAAACTGGCAAAAAAGTCATGGCCAGTGCCGCAGGCTCTACCCTTAAAGAAGTCACCATGGAACTGGGTGGTAAATCACCACTGATTATTTGTGCCGATGCAAATATCGACCGTGCCGCAGATATTGCGGTGATGGCAAACTTCTTTAGTTCGGGTCAAGTTTGTACCAATGGTACCCGTGTCTTTGTACCAAAAGCCCTGTTAGCTGATTTTGAAGCGGCTATCGTCGAACGCGTAAAACGTATTCGTATCGGTGACCCGATGAATGCTGAAACCAATTTTGGTCCGCTGACCAGCTTTCCACATATGGACAAAGTGCTCTCTTATATCAATGCAGGCAAGCAGCAAGGCGCTAAGCTATTGATTGGTGGCGAACGTGTCCTCGATGGCGATTTTGCACAAGGTGCTTACGTTCAACCTACCGTTTTTAGCGACTGTACCGATGATATGCGGATTGTACAGGACGAAATTTTTGGGCCAGTCATGAGTATTCTCAGTTATACCACTGAAGAAGAAGTGATTCGTCGTGCCAACAATACCACCTTTGGTTTAGCCGCTGGCATCGTGACTCAAGATATCAGCAGAGCGCATCGTATGATTCATCAGATCGAAGCGGGTATTTGCTGGATCAATACTTGGGGCGAGTCCCCTGCTGAAATGCCAGTCGGTGGTTATAAACAATCTGGCGTTGGACGTGAAAATGGTTTAACCACTTTGGGCCATTACACCCGTATTAAATCCATTCAAGTTGAGCTTGGTGATTACCAAAGCATTTTCTAAAAAGCATTGCGCTTTATCTTCACTTGATCAACTGAATCACGATGTATTCAGTTGATCATGCAACAATAAAGGCTAATTATGAATAAGCAAGAATTCGATTACATTATCATTGGCGCAGGATCTGCCGGAAATGTTCTCGCAGCACGTCTCACAGAAGACCAAGATGTGACTGTTTTATTATTAGAAGCAGGCGGTCCAGATTATCGTTTAGATTTTCGTACTCAGATGCCAGCAGCTTTGGCTTTTCCTCTACAAGGTCGCCGCTATAACTGGGCCTATTTGACCGACCCAGAACCACACATGAACAATCGCCGTATGGAATGTGGTCGTGGTAAAGGCTTAGGCGGTTCATCCTTAATTAATGGCATGTGCTATATCCGTGGCAATGCGATGGATTTAGACCAATGGGCAACGCACAAAGGTCTTGAAGATTGGACCTACGCAGACTGTTTACCATACTACCAAAAAGCAGAAACCCGTGATATCGGTGGCAATGACTATCACGGCGATCATGGTCCTGTTTCGGTGACCACTCCCAAACAAGGCAATAACGAACTGTTCCACGCGATGATCGAAGCAGGCGTACAAGCAGGCTATCCACGAACCGATGACTTAAATGGCTATCAACAAGAAGGTTTCGGTCCAATGGATCGTACCGTAACACCTCAAGGACGTCGCTCAAGTACAGCACGTGGCTATTTAGATATGGCCAAAGGTCGTCCTAACTTGACCATCGTTACGCATGCCATGACCAACAAAATCTTGTTCAATCAAAAACAAGCCGTTGGCGTGGAATATATCATTGGCACGGATCAAGCCAACATGAAACAAGCACAGGCCAAACGTGAAGTGCTGCTATGCGCAGGGGCAATTGCATCGCCACAAATTTTACAGCGCTCAGGTGTTGGTGAAAGTACCTTCCTCAAATCTATGGACATCGAAGTAGTACAAGATCTTCCTGGTGTAGGTGAAAATCTACAAGACCATTTGGAAATGTACTTGCAATACAAATGTAAGCAACCTGTTTCGCTTTACCCTGCATTGAAATGGTATAACCAACCCGCGATTGGTGCTGAATGGCTGTTCCTTGGCAAAGGCATCGGCGCAAGTAATCAGTTTGAGGCAGGTGGTTTTATCCGCAGTTCAGGTGAGTTTGATTGGCCAAATATCCAATACCATTTCTTGCCTGTGGCGATTAACTACAACGGCAGTAATGCAGTGAAAGAACATGGTTTTCAAGCCCATGTTGGTTCGATGCGCTCGCCATCCCGTGGTCGGATTAAACTAAAATCTAAAGACCCGTTTGAGCATCCAAGTATTTTGTTCAACTACATGTCAGCAGAACAAGATTGGCGTGAATTCCGCGATGGTATCCGTATTACCCGCGAAATTATGCACCAACCCGCACTTGATCCATATCGTGGCGAAGAAATCAGTCCCGGAAAACACGTGCAAACTGATGCAGAACTGGATGACTTTATCCGTAACCATGCTGAAACGGCCTACCACCCATCATGTAGTTGCAAAATGGGCGAAGACGAGATGGCCGTGGTTGATGGACAAGGTCGTGTTCATGGCGTGCAAGGCTTACGTGTCATTGATGCCTCGATTATGCCGTTGATCATCACAGGTAATTTAAATGCCACCACCATTATGATGGCAGAGAAAATTGCCGATCAAATTCGTGGACAAAAGCTACCACGTTCGCAAGCGTCTTATTACAAAGCAGGCTCAACGCCTATCCGCCAGAGTCCTTTACGTCCATTTGCATAACCTAGTCCAGTTATGTTCAGCGCCTTAGCGATCTAAGGTGCTGCCAACCATTAGGAAAATTCAAATGAAAAGAATTTTATTCACAATCCCTTTCGGCTTTTTTTTACACACGGCTCATGCAACCGAGTCAACAACTGAAACAGTATCACCGTTTAGTGCCAATCTCACCGTTGCAAGCCAATATGTATCACGCGGCTTTCAACAAACATGGGGCAAACCCTCCCTACAAGGCGGTCTTGATTATGCACATCCCAATGGCTTGTTCGTGGGTACGTGGGCATCAACGGTAAGTGATCATTTTATCCGTGATGCTTCTGTAGAGTGGGATGTTTATACGGGTTATTCTCGCAGCTTTGGCGACCTTTCTCTCGGTGTCACTGTCGCTTACTATTTTTATCCAGGTGCAGAAACCACAGCGGAAACAGGTAATACCAGTTTTGACTATGGTGAAATTATTCCAGAGATTGCTTATGGACCCGTCACCGTCAAATATGCAGTGACTTATACCCAAGATTATTTTGGTAATAACTCAAAGACTTTAGGTGTCGGCAATGATCAACACTCACGAGGATCAGGCTATTTAGATGTCAACTGGCATCAACCGTTAGGTCAAGGCTGGTCTGCCGATGCACATTATGGCAATCAACGTATTAAAAACTTTTCGGCCGCAAGCTTTCAAGATGCCAGTTTCTCAGTCAATAAAGAACTGCCTTATGATCTTGCTGCTAGCCTCATGTATAGCAAAGCATGGGACAAAGAGGATTATTACAAAGAATATAGTAATGGCAATCCAAATGCCCGAATCTCAAACCCGATTGATTCGACTGTGACATTCTCCCTCACCAAAAGTTTTTAAGTAGTCAATTTAACTAAATTCCAATATCTGCTGAGACAGAGATTGCTTAGGCTATTTTAGTCACTTAAAACAAAACAGCTGCTATTTCCAAAAATAGCAGCTTTTTTTGAATTTCTTTTAAGCTTTAATCAACTGAATATCCGATCCTGCTCGTTTTGGATCAATCAAGATTTTTGCATGTTGTTCTGGATCACGTAATGCATCAAAGGCATTGCTTACCCCTTCCAAGCCCACCACACCTGTAATCAGTGGTGAAACATCAATTTTTCCTTCAGCAATCATATGCAAGGTGTCACGGAACTCCAGTGGCGTATAACCCAGCACATACTGGATTTCGAGTTCTTTATTGATTGCCAAAGCTGGTTCGATCTTATCGCTTTGCATACAAACACCAACCCCCACAATACGTGAGAACAGTGGTGCACCCTCCAATATCTGCTGCATGATACCTGCCACACCAACACACTCAAAAATCACTGGGCGCTTCGGTAACAAACCGAGTTTGTCACCCACACGCATTGCATTGACCCATGGCAATGAGAAAGTCTGAACTTTATCAAAAATGCCCATCCCCATATTAATTGCTTCAGAGACATTACCCAGCAAACCAAGCTCTTTCCAACTGCTAAATGGAGATTGTTGTTTAGGATCAATCAATATATCTGCACCGCATTGCTCAGCCAACTTACGGCGATTTGGTGAAAAATCACTGGCAACCACGGTTTTTACACCCATTGCTTTGAGCATAATAATCACACCTAAACCAACTGGACCACAACCGATTACCATTGCTGGCTCATTTTTCTTAATTCGGCTACGACGCACGGCGTGTAAGGCAACAGCCATAGGCTCAGTAAGCGCAGCACGATCCGCATCTAAACCATTGGGAACTTCAAACATCAAACTAGATTGAACTAAAACTTGTTCTGCATAACCGCCTGATGCACTTGGTGAAAGGCCTGTTGGTACATAACCTTGTGGATCAACATTGAGCAATGGCATGGCACAAACCAAAGTGTCTGCTTTTAATTTACGGCGTGTTTTTGGACCATAATCTAAAACCTTGCCACAGAACTCGTGTCCCAATATAAATTGATCTGAGGATTTGGCTACACCATTAAAGCCAACTCGCGCCGCTAAATCATGCATGTGATCACAGTGATGTTGCATATGTAAATCAGAACCACAAATGCCACAACGTACCACTTCAAGTAATACTTGCCCTTTCGCTGGGACTAATTGGAGACTGTCTTCCAGCTTTAACTCAGCGTTATGACAAATTAGAGACTTCATAGGTTGCTTTCCTTATTTTTTTAATGCATTTGTTCGCTTTTCAGATTTTTGATCTACTGAAACAGTATAGCCAACAAAATCTTGCTTAATCTTGACAAACTGCATTGTCAAAATCTATGGCTTAAATATCAATATCTCTATCAAATCAGGTCAGCAAGAAAAGTGTTGTCTCACAGTTATTATTGTTAAACCAATACAAGCTCTCTCTACTACTACTTAAAAATTATAATTTTAGCTTTCCACGTATGTTAGAAACACCACGACACCCTATTGAAAATGAAACGGCGTAGGGGCGAATTGCATTCGCCCTCTATAAATAAAAATTCGCCTGATTTTGATGAAAATTGATTTTATTTCCAAGCCTGACGAATCATATCAACTGCTTTTTCAGCAATCATAATCGCGGGTGCATTGGTATTACCATTCACTACTGTTGGCATAATCGACGCATCAATGACTCGAAGTCCTTCTATACCATAGACTTTAAGCTCTGGATCAACCACGGCCATCTCATCCACACCCATTTTACAGCTGCCCACTGGGTGATATACCGTATCGACGCGCTGACGCAAAATCTCTCGAATCTGATCATCAGATTGCACATTGGCAGTAAACATATCTTCTTTAATTTTTTCACTCAAAGCTGGTGCTTGCATCAACTTCTGCGTGACTTTAAATCCATCCACCATATCTTGAAGGTCTTGCTCATCTTCAAGGAATTTAAAATCAATTAATAGCGGATCATCTACATTTTTACCACTCAATTTGACCGAACCACGTGCACGTGGATTGAGCAAACACACATGACAAGAAATACCATGTCCAGCATGCATTGTTCTCGCATGGTTATCCACGATGGCGATCACGAAATGTAATTGCAAATTCGGCTTGTCTAATTCAGGTCGCGTTTTTAAGAAACCACCACATTCAGCATAATTGGTGGTAATCAAACCACGGCGCTCTTTACGATAGCGTCCAATTTGTTTGACTAAATCTAAGCTCCCACCAACAGATAAACCGAATGTCCCGTCCATCAGCTTGGTTTTATAAGCAAAAATAAAGTCGGGATGATCATGTAAGTTCTCACCTACCCCTGCCAAATCTTTTATGACTGGAATACCATGCTTTTCTAGCTCTTGGCGTGGACCTATGCCTGATAGCATCAACACTTGCGGCGATTGAAATGCGCCAGCTGACAACAACACCTCTTTGTTGGCTTTAACGATCGTGGTTTGGCTTTTTTGTTTATACTCTACCCCAATCGCACGACCATTTTCGATAATGATACGGGAGACGGTCGCATGGGTAATCACATGTAAGTTAGGACGTTTACCTAAATAAGGCAATAAATAGCCTCGTGCAGCACTCCAACGTTCACCATTTTTTTGAGTGACTTGATACACGCCTAAACCTTCTTGTTCAGCGCCATTAAAATCATCATTGAGTGGATAGCCAGCCTGTTTTGCCGCTTCAATAAATGTTTGCTGATAAGGATTATCTGAATTCAACTCACTGACATTGAGTGGACCATGCTGCCCATGATATTCATTTTTAATGCTTTCGTTATGTTCTGATTTTTTAAAATATGGCAACACTTCATCATATGACCAGCCGGTATTTCCCAGTGCAGCCCAATGATCATAATCATCACGATGTCCACGGATATACACCATTGCATTAATCGCTGAACTCCCCCCCAAGCATTTACCGCGGGGTTGATAGCCTTTTCGTTGATTCAAACCCTTTTGTGGAATCGTTTCGATTGCCCAGTTATTCAGTTTAGTTGGAATACTAATCACAGCCGCCGCAGGTGTATTCACCAACCAGCTATTTCCATCGCCGCCAGCTTCTAATAAACATACAGAAATGTTTGGATTTTCAGATAACCGCCCAGCCAATACACATCCTGCTGAGCCACCACCAATAATTACAAAATCAAAAGCTGTTTGCGTCATATCTATCTCTATTTTTTCTTTTTAAAAAGTGCATGCATTATGCAGAATATGGTATTTAAATACTGTTGTCGTTGTCTAACTGACTTAAATCATAAAGTGCAAAATAACGTGTTAACAATCAAATCACAATAGCCAAATCCTGCAAGACAGTTGCAATAAATAATCATTCTGATCGAAGGATTAAGCTATCGATACTTTTTCTGATTTTTCATATTTTAAATTTTCGATTTAATGACAAGATATCTGAATCATTTATTCATCGTTTCTCAGCCATACTTACAATATTTTTTAAGCTGTCGAATGTCTATATTCGCTATAGATCATGATCAATCCTCCCATAAAAATAAGTCCCAGACCGAATAATCTAAGACCATCTATTTTTTTAATCTGCATTCCGAGAAAACCGCTACTATCAATTATTGTGGCAAAGATCATTTGACCTAAGAAAATCCAAAGTAATGTATTGGTTGCCCCAATATGTGGAGCAGCTAAGAACATGCACAGGATATAAAGTGATCCTAATAAGCCAGATAGCCACATCCACCATGAGGTTTGTTGGTACAACGGCGGCTTAATACTGCCATCGACAAATAGTGCAATAACCAATGATGCAATCGCCCCACCAACATATAAGAAAAATGTTGATTGTATTTGAGTGGCACCACTTGCTTGACGGAAGGCATTAATCATTGCCAATTGTAGCGGTACGATGAGCCCACCCAAAAGACTAATAAAGACATAGTTTATGTTATGCATGCACTCACTCTCTTTAGAGTTTTTAAAACTGATTTATAGAGTAGGAATGAAATACAATGAGTGATCAACTTTCGATTCATATCTCATATTCTGACCGAGCGAATATTAAGATCACTTTTTAGGTCTGTTATATAACAACAGATATGAAAGATAAAATACTAGCTTGAAATTATGACAAACAAATTCATATTTAAACGTTGGTCATTTAAATGAATCAATCAAAACAGAAGAGACTTCATCAAGAAGCGAGTGAGAGTTGCCTAAAAATTCAGGCACAAAAAAACCGCTCATTTAGCGGATTTCTATTTCATCTTTAAGATGATGGTCGGAACAGTAGGATTCGAACCTACGACCCCCTGGTCCCAAACCAGGTGCGCTACCAGACTGCGCCATGCTCCGATACTCTCTATAAAAGAGTGGGGTGAATGACGGGATTCGAACCCGCGACAACCGGAATCACAATCCGGGGCTCTACCAACTGAGCTACATCCACCATAACATACTTTTGATTCTATGTACCAAGCTACCAAATGGCGCGCCTGACAGGATTCGAACCTGTGACCATCCGCTTAGAAGGCGGATGCTCTATCCAACTGAGCTACAGGCGCATAACCGATGATAAAACTATCATGCGATACTTGGCCGATCCTAAAACAATGTTTTTCAACATGTTTTAATTGGTCGGAGCAGTAGGATTCGAACCTACGACCCCCTGGTCCCAAACCAGGTGCACTACCAGGCTGTGCTATGCTCCGATCTATCTCAGCTTTTATTGTATCGCACATCGTGCGGTACGGTGTGCATTCTAGGCTTGACGTTGCATCACGTCAACACCTAGTTTTAAAAAAAATGATTTTTCCTTATCAAATGTATATTTAACAAACATTTTAACGCTTTAACGACGCGCTAAAGTTCAACATTCGATCTAAAGGTAATTTGGCACGTTCTGCCAATGCTGGATCGACGTGTATTTCTTGATCGCTATGTTGTAACACATGCAAAATACCATCTAACTCATTCATTGCCATCCAAGGACAGTGCGCACATGAACGACATGTTGCACCCTCACCTGCTGTCGGCGCTTCAAATAACTCTTTATCAGGCGCAGCTTGTTGCATTTTATAAAAAATGCCTCGATCTGTTGCCACGATCATTTGTTTCTGCGGCAATGTCTGTGCTGCTTTGATCAATTGCGAGGTACTTCCCACCGCATCCGCAATATCCACAACCGCCTCAGGCGACTCTGGATGGACTAAAACAGCAGCATCGGGATAAAGTGCTTTCATCTGAATAATGCCCCGTGCACGAAACTCCTCATGCACGATACACGCACCATCCCACAACAACATTTCTGCGCCTGTTTTCTTCTGAATATAACGGCCCAAATGTTGGTCAGGTGCCCAAATAATTTTTTCACCTAAACTGTCTAAATGCTCAATAATCTCGACCGCGCAACTTGAAGTTACCACCCAATCCGCACGTGCTTTTACTGCTGCTGAAGTATTGGCATACACCACCACAGTATGATCAGGATGTTGATCGCAAAATGCAGAGAACTCTTCGACTGGACAACCAATATCAAGTGAACAGGTTGCCTCTAAAGTTGGCATCAGCACCGTTTTTTCAGGCGATAAAATTTTTGAGGTTTCGCCCATAAACTTAACCCCAGCAACCACAAGTGTCGTCGCTGGATGGTCACGACCAAAACGTGCCATTTCTAATGAGTCAGAAACACAACCACCAGTAAGTTCGGCAAGCTCTTGTACGTCAGGATCACAGTAATAGTGTGCGACCAATACCGCATTTCTTTTTTTAAGCTCGGCTGCGATTTGAGCAAACTTCTGTTGTTTCACTTCTGGGCTTAGGCTATTGTCCTTTGGCTCGCCCAAACGATCTAAATGCGTCTGCACAATATTTTTGGCGTCGTTCGCAATTAAATTCGCATCATTCATAAAGCGTCTTCTCTATCCTGCGCGCTTGCATCACTGCAAACTGATAACGTGGGTATCTGTTGAGATTTGGGATTAAACACATCCACAAACAAGCGATATAAAAAAAGCCTCACTGTGGAGGCTGCATTATAACGCAAATTTACGAACGATAATCGGCATTAATTTTCACATAGTCGTAAGAAAAGTCACAGGTGTAAACGGTGTCCTGTGCAGTACCTCGTCCAAGATCAATACGAATAGTGATTTCTTTCTCTACCATCACTGCCGCACCTGCTTCTTCGGTATAGTCTGGATTTGCGCCACCATCTAAGCAGATTTGTACATCACCCAACCAAACTTGAACATTACTGCTGTCTAAATTAGGCACACCAGCTTTACCAATTGCCATCACGATGCGCCCCCAGTTTGGATCTGATGCAAATAAAGCCGTTTTGATCAATGGTGACTCAGCGACACTATAGGCAACATCACAACACTCTTGAGTATTTGCCCCACCTTCAACTTGAACGGTAATGAATTTGGTTGCACCTTCACCATCACGTACAATCAGCTGTGCGAGACGATTCATCATCCGAGCAAGTACATCGAGTACCTGTTGATAACGCGGATCATCTTGGCTTTCAATCTCAGCACCACCAGCTAAACCTGTTGCAACAAAAATACAGGAATCATTGGTTGAGGTATCCCCATCAATGGTAATGCGGTTAAATGAATGCTCAACCGTTGTTTTTAGAAGCTGCTCAACCAATGCTTTTGCAATCGGGGCATCTGTGGCAACGAAGCTCAACATCGTCGCCATGTTCGGGCGAATCATACCTGCACCTTTACTAATACCGGTCATAGTATAAGTGATGCCATCGAATTCAAATTGTTCAGACGCGCCTTTTGGTGTGGTATCCGTGGTCATAATCCCTGATGCAGCATCTACCCAATGATCAGTATTTAGATCATTCAACGCAGGTTGAATACCTTGAACCAAACGTTCAATTGGCAACTGCTCACCAATCACACCTGTTGAAAATGGCAAAATCTGATTGCTTTGCACACCTGTCAATTCAGCAAGTTTGGCACAAGTTGCTTCGGCATTTTGATAGCCCACAGTACCTGTTGCGGCATTGGCATTGCCTGTATTAATAATCAAGTAACGTGGCTGCTTTTGTGAAGTGCTTTCAGCCAAATGTTTTTTACTGAGTAAAACTGGCGCAGCCGCAAATGCGCTTTGGGTAAAGACCCCTGCTACATTTGAACCTTCAGCAAATTCAAAAATGACCAGATCTCGTCGGTTTGGATAACGTACATACGCCTCAGTTGAGCCAATTTTTACACCCTGCACCACATGCATAAGTGGCATCGTTACGTCACCAACAGCCATTTTTAAACTTCCATTCATTGAGCTTTAAAGATTTTAGCTTGATATTCAATTAAGAGATCTATCTCATCGGAGTCTTGCCGAACATTCATCCAATTTTAGGATAAGCCTTCGGCTCGACCTACTTTTCTTTCGGGAAAAGTAGGCAAAACCATTTGTCCCCCGCAAAACCTGTTCATTTTTTGCATCTATTTAATTTAAATTATAAATACAATAACTTACATGTTTTTTAAACCACGCAGGTTGCGGGTGACATTTCCGCGTATCAAAAATCTACTAAGGTTTATATATCAAACCTTACCTTAAAAGCTTATGCTAAATAATCAAAAAAATCGAGTTTTTATCAATAAACTAAGCAGATTTACTTTGCTCTAAGTTCAACAAAATCTGCTTCTTATCCAACCCACCTGCAAAACCCACCAATGCCCCACCAGAACCAATCACCCGGTGACACGGCGCAATAATTGAAATTGGATTCTTGCCATTGGCAGCACCGACCGCACGTACTGCTTTCACATTGCCAATCTGAAGCGCAATATCCTTATAACTACGCGTTTCACCATAAGGAATCGTTAGCAAAGCATTCCAAACGTGTTGTTGAAATACGGTACCCTGAAAATCCAAAGGCAAATCAAATTGCTGACGTTGTCCTGCAAAATATTGTTGTAATTGTTGTTTCGCTTTGAGCAGCATCGGATGTTGAGTGTTCTCTAACAACGTTGCCAAGCGTACGCGCTTATGATCTTCATTGTCCCACATCACCGCAACTAAGGCGTGATCATGCGCAACCAGTTTTAATGTACCCACTGGAGAATCCATATACATATAAACCAGTTGCATGAAAAAAATCTCCTTTACGCTACTTCAATCGTAGCTCACCCTCTTTGATAAAGAGGGGGAGTTTGTCTTAATTTGATGAAAGTTTCATCAAAACTAAACCAGATACAATCAGTACCGCTGCGATCATTCGCATAGCCGTCATAGGTTCATTTAATACCATAATACCGATAACAAATGATCCGATTGCACCGATCCCTGTCCAAACGGTATAAGCAGTGCCCAACGGCAAAGTTTTCATTGCTGTCGCAAGTAAACCGAAACTCAAAATCATAAAAACGAGGGTAATCACTGTCGGAGTTAAACGAGTAAAACCCTCTGACAGTTTCATTGAATACGCCCAAATAATTTCGAAAATACCTGCCAAAATTAAAATTGCCCACGCCATTTTTTCTCTCGTGTATAGCAAGGGTTGGGTCGTCCCAACGTGATTCTTTAATGAGAGGTCGTCCTACTCAACCCAATAGTGTAATTTATAATCTTGCAATCATGTGAATTATTATGTATCTAAACGATGCTTATTCAATGGCTTACTTATACCAAACACTCAATACCAAACCACACTATCGACTCGCATCAACTCACATGCCCCACTCCCCGTATCTTCACGTGACAAGGAACTCCTCCAACGCCATCCATCAGGCGCCTGAATTTCTATTAATGCACCTTTCAAATTAACCAAATCATCTTTTTTAATTTTCTTAAGCTGTTCGGCGACCTGTGCGGTTGCAGGCACGATATGCATATTGGCACTTTGTACTGCGATTTCGCGTAACGCAATGGGAGGTTGTGCATCTACACGCCAATAATACCAACGATTTCGTTGTGAAATATCAACATGTTTATAGATATCGGGTTTCGCCATATCGCCCCAACCAACCGCTAAATCAATTGGAGAAAACTCAGCCTCTCGCCCCGAATGATAATCTTTGCGTGAAAGCACACGAAAGGTACCTTCATAAGACTGTAATTCTACGATTTGCACACCCTGTGCAGTAACTTGAGTGAGATTAGGTACAGGTTTAAGCCAATTGGTCCAAACCAGCCAAATCAATGCAAAGCCCATGAGGCCATACATCCATCTCGGCATATTATTTATCCTTTTTGCTTCGCAATGCTTTAATCCATTGTCTACACTTTTCTAAAACCACATATAAAAATTTTTGAGCTGCTTTTAAATAAAATCCTACTCTTTCTTGTTTGTTGCTCGATTCATCAGATTGTGGTGGTTTGAAGTTTGCAAGCTCCAATGGCTCATAATGAGACATTGTTTGCTGTAGTTCTGCACCTAAGTTCAACGCTTGTAATACAGCCGTGACTTCATCAATAGAGTCATCGTGATAAAGGGTTAAATGACGTACTTCTAAATCAATATTGTGTTCTACCAGTATTGCAGCAAAAGGAATCAGTGCTTTTCTGACACGTTGAGCCTCCACAACACTACTCATCTGTGGAATATAATAGTAACTCACGTACATACTGCCATCGGGTGCAATCAACTCTAATTGCGACGCTAACGTATCTTGGGTACGCCCAACCTTTTCAGATTGCTTTGTTCTTTCTGTTATTTGATTGTTTTGTTGTTCTAAAGCCATTGATGCACCATAAATGACTCAAAAAAGATACTGCTAGTATAAACCAACAGTATCTCAAAAATGTTAAAAATTAAGCAAAATATCAGAACTTTAGCGTAACACCAGCACCGTACAATCCACCTTTTTCGTGCTGCGATGCGGTTTGCCATTCCGTCTGCTTTACACCTTTATGATAAGCGTAGGCAACATCTATAAACGGCATTACTTTTTTACTGATTTCATAACGCATTTGTACGCCCGTTTGCAGCTTAGATAGACCTGTTTTACGTGCATATTTAGATTCATCATTCAATACCACATCTGCATTCACATAAGGCTGTGCAATCAACTTTTGGGTGAACAAGAAATCACGGCTACTTTCTAAACTAAGCTGCCAACGCTGATCTTGGCCTGCATATACATACGCATCCGTTTCAAAGAAATAAGGCGCTAAACCATGTAAGCCAAATACCGCACTCCATTGATCTTTATCTTGCTGTTGTTCAGACTGATATTGATACCGCAAACCTGCCTGTATATCCCAAAAATCTGCAATATTACGACTGTACAATACCTTTGCTTCAGTGTCAGCTTGTTCGGATTCAGCCTTTTCTAGATGGGCTTTGATAAAAACTTTATTCTCATCAGTGCCCACCCAAGTTTTCAACTCAGTACTGGCACGTCCTCGTCCGTCATCACCCACAGTCCAAGCACTCTCCAAACTGGTCGCCTGATAAACTTGCCCGCCATGTTCTAGGCGATGATCATGCTGCCCATGTTGAGTAATCTGGACTTGCTGTGTCGGGATGATTGGATGGTGTGAATGATCCATTGATGCAGATGCATTTGATTGCATACTCGATTGTAATTGCATCATTTGATGATCATGGCCTTCATGTGCCGAGGTCAATAGACTGATCGAAGATATGAGACCACCAATAAAAACCAATTGAGTATATCGCTTGATCTCAGAAGATCGCTTAGTGATGTGCATGGCTCTCTCCTTGAGAAGATTGAACAGGGCTGGTTTTTTGCTTAACGTTTTTTGAATCATCGACATTGGCAACAATCAACTTACTCATCATGCCTGCTGACATATGGAATAATAAATGACAATGAATCGCCCACTCGCCCAATTCATCCGCGGTAAGCATAGCAGTGACCGTTTGACCCGGTGGAACCACGATGGTGTGTTTATTGGGCATATTGGCTGCAGTTTGCCCATTTTCTAGTTGCATAAACATGCCATGTAAATGCATCGGATGCGCCATCATGCTTTCATTCACAAACTTCAAGCGAATACGTTCACCATACTGTACTTTCAACGGTTCAAAATCTTTGTCACTAAATTTCTTACCATCGATGGTCCAGATATAACGTTCCATGGTGCCACCTAGACGAATGACCAACTCTCTTTCAGCTGGACGCGTATCAGCTTGCGGTGTTAAGGATTTCAGATCAGCGTACTGTAACGCTTTATGTCCCATAGGCGTTGCTGCATTGGCCCAACCAAATACTGTTTCAAGTTTTGATTTTTCATTACGAGCAGTTGTCTGCTGTTGATGGGCGCTATGATCCATTTGGTCATGAGCATCATGATTCATCTGCGCGTGGGTACTATGATCCATTTTGGCCATATTCATTTGACCGTGCGCACTGTGATCCATTTCAGCCATCTTCATTTGACCATGAGCGCTGTGATCCATCTGAGCATGCGAACCATGCCCCATATCATCCATCGTCAATAATGAACGTGGACGTGGTTTAGGCATTTCAATCGTATGCTGAGTTTGAATTTCATTATGTAACGAAGCGATGGCAAAACCCGAACGATCAATCGATTCAGCTTCGATTTGATAATGTGGCTGTTTTGGCTCAACCAGCACATCATAAGTCTCTGCTGCACCAATACGAAACTCATCGACTGCTACAGGTTGTACTGGCTGACCATCCGCACTCACCACCGTCATTTTTAGATTTGGAATACGTACATCAAAGAATGACATAGCCGAGGCATTGATAAAACGCAAACGAACTTTTTCACCTGTTCTAAATGCCCCCGTCCAGTTCTGTTGTGGTGTTTTTCCATTTACAAGAAAGGTATAGCCTGTGACATCAGACAAATCAGTTTTAAGCATCCGCATCTGATTCCACATCGAACGGTCTTGCCATGTCGCTTTTAGACCCTGCTGTTTGACTTGTTTCCAAACATCGGCAACCGTTTCACGTTGATTCTGATAATACTCCGCAGACTTTTTTAGATTTGCCATGATCTGATCGCTGTCCGTTTCATGAAAATCAGAGAGCATCGCCACATAGTCACGTTGTGCTTTTTCATGTGCCGCAACAGGCTGTTTGCCTTTTGGATAAATCACCAGTGCGCCATACAAACCATCTTGTTCTTGCCCTTTGCTATGCGCGTGATACCAATAGGTTCCATTTTGTCGTACCTTGAAACGATACTCAAAACTGCCATTTGGTTTAATTCCATTGAAACCATTAAACCCGGGGACTCCATCCATCAGACCGGGTAAAAGTAAACCATGCCAATGCAAAGAGGTATCTTGATCCTTTAATTGATTATGGACATGGATGACTGCTTCATCGCCCTCTTCAAACTCTAAAAGCGGTGCAATAAATTTACCATTTACCGTCATTCGTTTGACTGGTTTCCCAGTAATGTTGACCATCTCTTGATTGATATTGAGATGATATTCTTTAATCGCAGCCCAACTATAGGGTGCAAACAATAGGCTCAGACTGGCAACAACGCCAGCGTACATTTTTGAAGACATGATATTTTCCTAATCTAATAAAACTGACTTTAAGCGGTATAAATTTCCACTAGACCCAAGCCAGATATGGCGCAAGGAAAAAGAGGGAAACTTAAAGCAGATCAGGCTTTAGGAGGGCGTAATATCTCTTGCCAATATCCAGCAAGATGTCGGGCTTGATAGTCGGTATTTTTATGCGTATGCAGCTCTAACAACACTAAGGAAGAAAGCTTCAGCGTCTGTTGATCTAACGCAAAGTTTGTCGTTTGACAATGCGTTGGACTATTGCAGTCCTGACAATGCTGACCATCTTGCAGATGTGCTTCATGACATTTTGCTGAAGTCGAAACATCTGTATCGGGCATGTGCATCTGATGATGTTGATCTGCCATGTATAGTTCATGACACGGCATCGTTTGTGTTGTTATATCCGCTTTTTGTTCAAATTGAATCGCTGGAACTGCAGCAGCAACCACACCACTTCCCCCAATGAAAAAAATCATCAGGAATACAAACCACAGTTGTTTGTATTGTTTGCGAAGTTGCACTGAATGTCCTTGGTTTCAATGATGAAAGCTGCTCGATATGTTTAGCATAATTTCTTTCATTGATTTGCACAATCATCTTCATGTTCAAATTGTAATAACTTAATCGTCGTTTAGATTAAAGCTGCTGTTTAATCACACAATTGTGCCCAAAGAACCGCATGAATAAAAATAAAGCAAAATAAACATCTTAGCGCACAAAAAAAGGACAAAAAATTGTCCTTTTTTCATCATTTTGCTGTGGATATAAACAGTTGAAATCATTTTGTTTATTTTAACAACATGTTATCCCCTTGCTTATCAACACGGTTATCCACCTAGTTATAAACAAAGTTATCCACACCCTGTGTTAAAAAAATACTAGACTTCTTTCGCACCAACTTTAGCCAACTCTGCACGCATTTGATCAATCACGGCTTTATAGTCTGGTTGACCAAAAATTGCTGAACCCGCCACAAACATATCTGCACCTGCTTCTGCGATTTCTCGGATGTTGGCTGGACCTACACCACCATCAACTTCTAAACGAATATCACGACCACTCGCATCAATCATTTTACGAGCTTGACGTAGCTTTTCCAGAGTCATTGGAATGAACTTTTGTCCACCAAAACCTGGATTTACGCTCATAATAAGAACTTGATCAACTTTATCTAATACATAATCTAAATAATGTAACGGCGTTGCAGGATTAAACACCAAACCTGCTTTCGCACCACCCGATTTAATCAATTGTAAAGAACGATCAATATGATGGGATGCTTCAGGATGAAAGGTAATAATGTCTGCGCCTGCATCAAGGAAATCACCAATCATACGATCGACAGGTGACACCATCAAATGCACATCAATCGGTGCTTTGATGCCGTATTTTTTTAATGCGGTACAAATATGCGCACCAAAAGTCAGATTCGGTACATAGTGGTTATCCATCACATCAAAATGTACAACGTCTGCACCCGCAGCTAAAACCTTTTCTACATCTTCACCTAAACGTGCAAAATCAGCAGATAAAATCGAAGGAGCAATTAAATACGGCTTGGACATGGATGACCTGGCAAAAACTAAGAAAATGATGGATTAAGTATAACAAATTTACCGTAACTCCGTCTGTTACAAAGTCATCAATACAGCATTGCAAAGTTGCAACAGCACGTTGCAGGAATGCTATTTTCAAATAAAATCAAATTTGCTAAGTTGAAAATCAAGCCACAACAAGACTTAGAGAAATGAATAGCACCACACAAATTACAACCATCGAAGGAAAACGCATTAGCAAACGTTTAGTAAATCACTGGAAACATAAGTTTGAAGTGGCTGAAACGGAAACGCATTCAAAAATCTTTATGCCGACTGCAACCGTGACATTAACACCTCAACAACAACATTTAGACGTCCTTATTGAAAACCAACAAGAAGATGTCGAACGTTTAGAACAAGTGGTGATTGATCATTTAAATCGCATGGCACAGCAAGAATTTACTGCTGAATGGCAACGTAGTTAAAAAGAAGCTCCATTTGAGCTTCTTTTAGGTTAATCGCCTACTTTTTCGAGTTGAATGGCATGAAACTGTAAGTGATCATCCATAAAACTTTGGATAAAGTAATATCCATGATCATAGCCTTGGTGCAAACGCAAGGTAATCGGTTGACTTGCATCCAAACACGCTTGCTTGAACGCTTCGGGATTGAGTTGGCTATAAAACTGATCATCTATACCTTGATCAATGAGTATTTCCTCAAACAACTTCCCTTTTTGCTGAACCAAAGCGGTTGCATCATGTGCCAACCAAGCTTGTCGATCATCACCTAAATATTGGCTAAATGCCTTTTCACCCCAAGGACAAATACTTGGTGCACAAATTGGGGCGAATGCAGAAACAGATTTAAATTGTTCTGGATATTTAAACGCTAAGGTCAATGCGCCATGACCACCCATTGAATGCCCGAAAATTCCGACTTGGTTTTCAGTAATTGGAAACGCATGCAACACTTGTGCATACAGCTCATCAACCAGATAAGACTCCATTTGATAGTGCGCTGCCCAAGGCTGTTGCGTCGCATTCAGATAAAATCCTGCGCCCTGCCCGATATCCCAATGATCACCTTGTGCAACATCATCGCCTCGAGGCGAAGTGTCAGGCGTGATCAAAATCAAACTCAGTCGAGCAGCCATACGTTGTGCATGGGCTTTGATCGCAAAAGTGTCTTCCGTACACGTCAAACCTGCAAGATAAAATAAAGCTGAACATGCTTTGCCCTCTAAAGCTGCAGGTGGCAGATAAACCCCAACTTTAGTTAAGCCTTTGAGATGTTGAGACTCAATTTGATAAACACGTTGCTCACCCTCAAAACAACGATTTTTTTGTAGTAGCTGCATGTTCATTATCCTGTGTTTTTGTAATATCAGTTGTTGCCATATTCTGCGTTGGGAATAAATACGGCTCCAATTGCGGTAGCATGAGTTCCATATTTCGACCAATCGACCACTGTGGCTCAGAAGGCTCAACCCCTTGTGCAACTTCCCATTTGGTTACCGTTTGCTTTGCTTGATCAAAAGCCGCTTTCATCGAATGTTGTTCGCGCATGGCTAAATCAAAAAAAGCACGACCAAAATAAGTATAGTCCGCTTCACTATTACAACCAAACGAGGTCTTATCTGCCGCAGAAGCCGTAATAATCAAGGTATCTGGCGATTGTAATGCTGGAACAAAACTGCCTGAATAACATGCTGAAATAACGATTACACGCCAGCGAATCCCTGATTTATCAAGTGTCTCACGTAACCATTTCGGATCAATTTGCCCCAAATCTAAAGGCGCATTTTCAAGCTCAAAATGATTACGCTCACCATGCGAGGTCATGTAAAGAAATAAAACGTCACTATCACGATTCATTTGCTGACCAATACGGCGCAAAGTCAATTCAATGCTGGTTTTAGATGCAATCGGGATATCTAAACGTGTTGCAGGATTATTGACCAGCATAATAGAGCGACCAAAAGTGCCAAAACGGGTATCAAATTGTTCTTTTATTCGCTCAATTTCAGACTTAAATACATCCGCATAACTGTCTCCAGCCACACCAAAAAAATACCAATGGCTATTGGCAATATCGCTGTATTGAATTTGATCTAACGCATTATTTAATAAATGGCTTTGGGCATAGAAGGCGTCTTCTGCAAAAGTGGCTGGTCTTTCTTCAACTTTCCAAATCGGTTGATCTTTTACCGATAACTGCCAAACCACCAAAGTTGCAATGGTCGCCACGAAGACCAAAGCACGTTCCCACCATGGCCAATTCAACGCACGAGAAAAAACCCAAATCACAGCCAAACTTTGCCAAACAAAAAGTCCTGCAAATAATGGCGGCAACAAACCGTTATAAATGCTATCGGGAATAAAATTGAGATAACCATTGGAACCAAGATATTGGACCAAACACTGTAAAAGCAGGATATTGGTATCAAGCACTAACCACAGTAATGCAGGAACGAGCATCAAGCGTGGTTGGTTCATCCGTTGTGATAGAAAAATACCGACAATTAGGGCAATAAAAGGCCAAAGTGCATAACCAATCAAACCTTGAGAGTTAAAGTCTCCAACCTGCCCCGCCACCAACCAACTATAAAGTGAGTTGGTACAAGCGCCCAAAATCCCCCACAAAATCAGCTGCGTGATCGATGGGTGAACCACTTGTAAAGATCGACGCGACCCTAGAAACAACCACATTCCAGCAATTTGGTTACTTTTAAAATCATGCCAGATATTTATCGATGGTTTGAGGTCTATCATAAAATTCTTCGGGATTAAACTCAAAATATGCCAATCTTTTACAGAATGAATTTCATTTTTTAAAAAGATGCGGTGCGAAATGCTAGTGTATGCTGGAGCAGATTTTTTTAGCAATTATGCTTTGGCACTATATCACAAATCTTTACTGAGCATTGACCGAAGCCACACAATCATTTGAATCTATTTTAAAATTAATCTTTTGAAAAATAAGCATCAAAACGACAAGCATCACCTAACCACTGATGATCAGCAACTTGCTCAGCGAGAAAAACAGCATGCCGTGGACGCTTCACAATCACGCGTTTTGCCACTTGCTTAGCCAAAGCAAGCAGTTGATCGCCTAAATCCATTTCACCATGCTCAGGTAACAACAAGTGCAATAATTGCATTTGTTTCTTCACTTGGGCTTGTTTTTTGATTGCTTGATGATTTTGATCACGTTGAGGAAACATGGGATCTAAATACACCACATCAACGGACTGATCTTGTTGTTTAAGCTGTTCTAAATAAACCGCTGAATCAGCAAAAATGAGTTCTATGCGCGACATCGTTAGCTGTAAAAATGGATCTTGCTGTGCTTGAACTTTCGCATCTTCTAATAAACAAAATAGAATCGGATTCCGTTCGACCAAATGAACCTGTGCGCCTAAATGCGCCATCAGTAAACTGTCATGCCCCAAACCAGCTGTTGCATCAACCAAATTCGGTTTCTCAGCCAATTGACATGCTCGAGCGAGCATTTCCGACTTAAGGCTGGCACGCTTTAAGCGTGGAATTTCTGCCTGCCAATCAGGTCGCATTTTCATACCGTTGGCACATAACCACAAACCTGATGCATCAACGCATAAAGCAAGTTCAGGGTTCAAACGCAAAAATCGAGCATTTAATTGCTCGATCAGACAAAGCTCGACCACCACCCCACGTAAAGAAAGCACAGTTTGATAATGCTGTGCTTTCTCGACTTCTGAGCTTTCAAAAAATAAGCGAAACTCGCCTACCATAATTTCCAACCAGTAAAGAAAAGTAATAAAATGAGTAAACCTGAAGCAATCCGATACCACGCAAAAACCATAAAATCACGCTTAGCCACATAAGCAACCAATGCACGAATCAAGAGTAAAGCCGAGATAAACGAAACGATCAGGCCAACCGCAAGTACGATCCAATCATCGAAACCATCAAGTACATGATAACTCTGATACAAGTCTAATAGGCCTGCACCAATAATCACAGGGATACCGAGGAAAAATGAAAATTCGGTTGCCGCTTTACGCGATACGCCTAAATACATTGCACCGATAATCGTTGCGCCTGAACGCGATGTCCCGGGAATCAAAGCCAACACCTGAATTAAACCAATCCAGATGGCTTGCTTAAAGGTAATATTTTCAACTTCAACGGCCTTAATCTGAGGTGGATTTTTCTCCACCCAAATAATGATTAAGCCACCAATAATCAAACCTAAAGCAACTACAAGATCATTAAAGAGCACTTCTTTAATCGTTTGTCCAAAGGTTAAACCGACCAAGACAATTGGGATCGAAGCAAAAATGAGACTAAAGCCCAAACGGCGCCCTTTCTCTTCGCCAGTGACCATACCTGTTGCAGCATTCCACAAGCGTGACCAATACTCATAGATCACGGCAGCAATCGCACCGATCTGAATCAAGACGACAAAAACAGCACTTTTTTCAGGTGTCCAAAAGTCCATTAATTCCGATGCCAAAATCAAGTGACCTGTACTTGAAATCGGTAAGAACTCGGTAATACCTTCAACAATACCCATGATCGCTGCTTTAAGCAGCAGTAACAAATCCATACCTAACCCGCTTTACCTTGTTCTGGAATCTTTTTCCACGCATCATCACGCAAATAAACAGGCAATGCATATGCTGCATCTACCCATTTTTGTTCTGCTGCATAAACCATCGCAATACTGGCAATATCTTGTGCTGTTGCCACAACTGCTTGTGATTGTGTTTTTTCTGACTGAATCAACGCGGCCCCTGAACCCACCGCGATATATTTGCAATAGGTTGAGGCATGCTCATAACGCAATAATTTTTCATCATCAACTGCCCGCATGGCACCCTGCTCATCCAAGCTAAAATTCGCGATATACACTTCTTGCATTCGCGCATCTAACACAGCAGTTACTTGAGTTAAACCATGCAAACGATATGCGGCTTGTGCCAACGCCTGTAAACTGGAAACAGGAATGACGGGCAGATCATGTGACCAAGCCAATGCTTGTGCAACCGCAGCATTAATCCGTACACCACTAAATGAACCCGGTCCTCGACTAAAGGCAATTGCGGTCAAATCTTTAAGTTGATTTTGTGTTTGTAATAAAGCTTGTTCAATTAAAGGTAAAATCGTTTGTGTTTGTGCTTTTGCACGCCCATCTAATTGAAAATAGAGCTCTTGAGTCGCATCAATTAATGATACGGAACACTGCTCATTGGCAGTTTCCAATGCAAGCAACTTCATGCAAAAACCTTAGGCGAAGTATGATGAAAAACGAGCGATATCATACCCCACTCCATTCTGATATTCGAGTTGTTCTCTATTTTGATACAAAAAAGCCAAACTTCTGTTTGGCACATTTTACTTTGATTAAGACACGCTTAAAAATGAAACTCTTCTAATGCTAAAAAATGCTTATAGTGTTCCGCATAATGCAAAGCACTCCAACGCAAGCGCTCAACATCCTGCTCATCAATCATCTTTACCACTTTGCCAGGTGAACCCATCACCACAGAATTATCAGGAATCACTTTACCCTCAGGGATCAAGGCATTCGCACCAATAATACAGTTTTTACCAATCACCGCCCGATTCAGAATCACAGCATTCATTCCAATCAAAGAGTTATCGCCAATGCTACAACCATGTAACATGGCTTTATGACCCACAGTGACATACTCACCAATATTCAGCTCAATCCCAGCATCCGTATGTACCACAGCATTTTCCTGAATATTGGAAAAATTACCAATACGAATAACACAATTATCTGCGCGAACTACAGCACCAAACCAGATACTCACTTGGCGACCAAACTCCACTTGACCAATAACCGTCGCTGTTGGTGCAACCCAGCCATCCCAAGGTTCATGCAATGCTTTCGGACTCAATCCTTGATACGTATACATCATGAGAAAATACTTCTTTAAAAAATTAAAACTTAGACAGACCAAAATTAGGTGGATTGACTAGAAAAGGCCAGTTTTTTTTATGCCCTAAACCATATTGGAACAAAGAAACCAACATTCTCGCTGTTAAGCCCCAAACCACCTCGCTCTCAACCTGCATACTTGGAAAATATAATGACTGACGCGCTAAACGAACTTCATACGGCAAAGGTGGGGCATCGATCAGTGCTTGAAGCTCAGCAAAAAAAATCCGATCAATTTCAGAAGGCTGTGCAATTAAATCAACTTGCGCAGGAATCAATCCCACAATTGGCTTAACCAACAGACCACTACGCGCACGTTGGATCGGCAAATCACCTATCAGCTTCACATCAAATGGATTTAATGCAGTTTCTTCTTGGGCCTCACGTAAAGCAACCACAATATTACTGGTATCACTCGGATCACGCTTCCCACCCGGAAAAGAAACCTCACCCGCATGTTGGGATAAATGGATCGAACGGCGTGTCAGCAACACTTTAGGTTGAGCCTCTTGCGTAATCGCAATTAAAACAGCCGCATCCGCCTGTTGGATTCGTTTGGAAAAACGCAACCGTTGTTGTAAAAGTTGTATTAACGATGGTTCTTCCATATGACTCATCTCTTTTTCGCATTTTCTTTATTATGCATCATAGCTGAAATTTGAACAGCAAATATAGAGATGATGCGCAGTCATAAAAATTCAGTTATGCTGAGCTATCTCTATCGCTGATGATAATTATGAGCTTTTGCGTTGCGTGTGGGCATCAAACCGAACAAAAAATTCCAGTAGGTGATCATAAATCACGACTTGTTTGTACCCATTGTGGTCACATTCACTATGAAAATCCTAAAGTGATTTGTGGTGCATTGGCCATTTGGGAAAATAAGGTTTTACTTTGTCGTCGTGCAATTGAACCACGCTACGGGCTATGGACATTACCCGCAGGCTATATGGAATTATTCGAGACCATGGAGCAAGGCGCAGCGAGAGAAACCCGTGAAGAAGCTGAAGCAGAAGTTGAAATTGAACAACTCTATTGCACCTACAATATTCCACGTATTGGTCAAATCTATGTGCTATTTAAAGCGATATTAAAACAAGGTATGTTTGGTGCAGGTGAGGAAAGTTTAGAATGCCGATTGTTTGAAGAACATGAGATCCCTTGGAACGAACTTGCCTTTCCTAGTGTGGAACAAACATTAAGGCACTATGTTGCTGACCGTAAAAGCGGTTTCTTTCCACCTCATTTAGAAACATTAGGCACACGCTTAGACCATACTGGTTAAATAAAAAAGACCGCAAATCGCGGTCTTTTAGATCACTAAAATCTAAGACTTGGTTTTAATGGAAGTACACGCAGGAATATTTTGATCTGCGATTTTAATGGTTACTGTACCAGCCCAACGTTTCGCCAACTCACGCTCTTCTGCGGTAGGCGCAACATATTTATCCTTATCCGTTTTTAGTCCGTCATAAAACCGTATATAGCTATCCAAAGCAATTGCATGAATATTATTCCAAACAACGGTATTATTTGAGAAGTTCGTTAAGTTAATCCCTGCTGGCTGTCCATCCAATAAATTATGGATATTCATCTTTGCCCCACCGATTCCATCAATATTTAAACCAAATAACGCACCATCAATGGTCTCAAATTTTGGATGAGATAAGATCATACGTACAGAGACAGATTTATCATTGGTTGAAAACTGTGTTGCACCCGTTGTACCAATACGGTATTGGGTTTCATCATATTCATCTGTATATGTTCCGTTCGCATTTACAGACTTGACTGTTGCACATCGTCCAGACATATCCGTTGCGGTAGCGTCTTTCCGAATATCAGTCCGAATATCCCCATGTTCATCAATGACGATACCTAAATCTACTGGCGGTAGTTTTGCAACTTCATCAAACCTAAAGGTTAATGTCGCATAGAGTGGAAATACGTATCGTTGTCCCGATGCAACATTTAGCTCAGTTTTAAAAATATCTTTTGAAAGGAAACTGGTGGGATTCACTTTTATGATATCAACCGTGCCTCTAAAAGGTTGATTGCCGAGGGCTTGTTGCCATTGACCTAAATGAGAGCTATCGACTTTGTCACTATCTTTAAGATTGACTAAACCTCGATAGAATCCTTCTGTTCCAGCAATCGTCGTTCCATTCATCAACTTCCCTTGCTTAACAATCAAATCATCGGATGCATTCGAATTAAAATTAAAAGACAAAGGTCGATCCACTTCAATCGCTTGTGTAAATGGATTTAACCAACTGTACTGAGGATTGACTTGCATTTTCACAGATTTGGTTGTCGTTGTGAGAATAGTAGGTGCAATCACATTCCCATCTTTAATCGCACTTCCTCGCCATTGATGCCCATAACCAAAGATATAACCTTGGCGATCTGTCAATAACAATGCCTCTCCGATCGCATGTAATAAATTATTGACCTTTGCATCTAAACATTTTGAATAATCCGTATTACAGCCAAAAAAGCCTTCTGGCAGCAGTGTGTTTTTAGTACTGTCCCCAGATTTAAAAACTGTTCGGTTCGCGACCCACACACCAGTATTAGAAAAGTTTAATAATGTTGTCAACGTTTCCAATGCCTGCTCATTAGAAACTGGGCTGACATCGACCCAAGGTTTTATCAGCTCAACATATTGACCACTACTCAATTCATTGACACCAATCGAGCTAGCAATACCCGCAAGTTGATTCTTCTTTTCTTGCGTTATTTCAGTTGGTTGAATATCACCAATAACATTACTACCTTGCTCAGCGCCTAAACTTTGGAAAATTCTAACCAATGCCATCGCGACACCAATGGTCTCATCCGTCTCATCCAAAGTCGTCGGTGTTTTCCCAGTCAGCGCCATCGCCAGATCAATCACTCTCATACGAGATGGAGTTTGCATTTTTAATTTAGAAATATCATCAAGTTTCACAGCACCTAAACTAATCTTCGGCGACTCTTCCCCTTGTAGATAAAACGTTACCGTAAGTTGACAAAAATAACTAATCATGCGAAAAAGTTTTTTTAGTTAACAGATGTTCACACATGCCTCGAATTGTTTCTGTACCACTTAGTTTAGA
>NZ_JAKZGG010000006.1:0-172319 GCF_022549455.1 Acinetobacter sp. NIPH 1852
GACATTATTGGTTGTAAGCTGAACTGCTCGTATTTGTAGGGTTTTAGCATCTATACCAATATGAAGTTTACGCCATTGGCGACGATATTCAGGTCTATGTTTCTTGCGTTTCCATTCGCCCTCACCTAGAAACTTCATGCCTGTAGAGTCCATGAGTAGATGCAGCCCATCGCTACTTTTTTGGTAGCTGATTACAATATCAATATGCTTTTGTCTTCTACAAAGCGTACTGTAATCTGGTGCGGTCCAATTTAATCCGCAAAGTTTAATCAGACTTTGCACAAAGCCAGTGACCATACGTAAAGATAGACGGAATAAGGATTTAATCATTAAGCAGCATTGGATGGCTGCGTCGGAGTAGGTTTGATTTCGCCCTTGTTTGCCTTTTGATGGAGCATACCATTGCGTAGCAGGATCAAACCAAAGGGCAATATTTCCGCGATTAATGAGTGCTCGGTTATATGCGGGCCAATTGGTTGTGCGGTAGATTTTGTGTGTAGGCTTCTTCATTTGAAAATTATATCGCTGAAAAAGCCTTTACAGATAGGTTTGTGCAACAAAGCCAAGAAAATGTATTAAACAAAACCCGTTGGTCGCGGGTCAAACCGATCAAGCACTATTGAAAATTTATCAGCAGGTTTGTGATAAATCGAATGCTAGTCAAGTCAATGATTTATTGGCTCAAGCAGCGATGCGAATGTATGAGCTGAAACAACCCATGAATGCTTTGACGTTGGCAAATGAATTGCAACAAAAAAATATTCAAGGCGCGACGTTGACTGATGTCACTTTCCTAGCGAGTGTTGATATTGCAAATAATGCATTACAACACATGCGAACCGATGAAATGCGTTATCTCAGTACAGATTTAACTTATCCACCTGCTAAACAGCTTAGCGAGAATATTCGTACCGCATTACCTGCGCCTGTGATTACGACCAAGGTTGTAGAGGAAGCACCTAAAAAAGAAGCTCGAAGTACGAGCACCGCGAATCGACGTGTAGTAAGTCAACCTAAAGCACGAACCACTTCTGCACCGCGTAACACCACACAGACTGCTGCACCAGCAAGTCGTCCGACAACCACAACACCAAGTGCTGTTCGACCGACAGGTACGAATCCATTCGCTTCGTTGAAAAAATAATCAAGGGTATAGAGTTATGGCAAAAAGAGAAAGCGTACAGAAAAAATTGCAACGTATTCGTCCTCCTCGTGTGCAGCTCACTTACGATGTCGAAGTGGGTGATGGTAGAGAGTCTAAAGAATTGCCTTTTGTCGTTGGGGTGATGGGCGACTTTTCTGCTGCTTCAGAGCTTGAAAAGACCAAATTAAAAGACAAGAAATTCATCAATGTTGATTTGGACAATATTGATGAAGTGATGGAGTCTTTAGCACCGAGAGCGGCATTTCAAGTTGAGAATACATTGACTGAAGAGGGCGGACGTATGTCTGTCGACTTAACTTTTAATTCAATGGAAGATTTTAGACCTGAGCAAGTTGTACAACAGGTTGATCCTTTACGTAAATTGGTTGCAGCACGTGAACGTTTAACTGATCTTCGAAATAAGATTTCGAATAGTGAACGTTTAGAAGATTTATTGGATGACGTGCTAAAAAATACAGATCAAGTACGCCAACTGAGCGCGGAGGCGGAAAATGAGTAATTTACAAGCTGCAACTGCATCAAATGTAGAAGCTGAATCAGCAAATTTGCTTGATTCGATCGTAGAGCAAAGTCGTATTGCCCGTAATGATGACGAGCATGTCCGCGCTAAAAGTTTGATTGGTGAGTTAGCCAAAGAAGTGATGGCAGGGACGATCACAGTTTCAGAAAATATGACCTTATCGATTGATAAGCGTATTGCCGAAATTGATGCTTTAATTTCAAAGCAGCTTAGTGAAATCATGCACCATGAACAATTTCAGAAAATTGAATCGACATGGCGTGGACTTTACTATTTCTGTCAAGAAACACCTTCGCACTCAATGATTAAAATTCGTATGTTAAATACGACCAAAAAAGAGTTAGTGAAGGACTTCCAAGGTGCAACAGACTTTGATCAAAGTACTTTGTTTAAAAAGATTTATGAAGAAGAATATGGCTCATTTGGTGGTGCACCATACGCTGCGTTAATCGGTGATTTTGAATTTGATCGCACGCCTTCTGATATGTATTTATTGGAGCAAGTTTCGCATGTTGCAGCGGCTGCCCACGCGCCATTTATCTCTGCTGCGAGCCCAAATATTTTAGGTCTTGAATCATTCACTGATATCGATCGTCCACGCGATGTTTCAAAAATCTTTGAAACCGCAGAATATGTGCAATGGCGCTCTTTCCGTGAGAGCGAAGATTCACGTTATGTTGCCCTCACCATGCCGCATGTTTTAGGGCGCTTGCCTTATCATCCGAAAGAAGGCACCGCAACGGAAGGTTTTAACTTCATCGAAGCGGTAACGGGTGAAGACCATAATGATTACTTGTGGATGAATGCCGCTTATGCCTTTGGTACACGTTTAACCAATGCTTTCGATGCACATGGTTGGTGTGCTGCGATTCGTGGTGTAGAAGGTGGTGGTTTAGTTGAAGGTTTGCCAGTGCATACTTTTAAAACCTCCGATGGTGAAGTTGTATTTAAGTGTCCAACAGAGATCGCGATTACTGATCGTCGAGAAAAAGAACTCAGTGACCTCGGTTTCATTCCACTGGTTCATTGCAAAAATACAGACTATGCCGCTTTCTTTGGCGCGCAATCGGCACAAAAACCGAAGAAATATGACAGTGATACTGCCAACGCAAACTCTGCACTTTCAAGTCAGATCCAGTACATCATGGCTGTCTCACGTATCGCACATTATTTAAAAGCAATGATGCGTGACAAAGTGGGCAGCTTTGCATCAGCAGGCAATGTTGAAGCCTTTTTGAACGAATGGCTCTCACAATATGTTTTGCTTGATGATGGTGCATCACAAGAGGCGAAAGCACAATATCCGCTTCGTGAGGCATCAGTAAAAGTTGTAGAAGATCCTGCACAGCCAGGTCACTACAAATCTGTGGTCTTTTTAAGACCACATTTCCAGCTGGATGAGTTGTCTGTTTCTTTGCGACTCGTGACTGAACTACCGCAGTCCTCAAATTAAAAAATGAGATCAGCCAAAAGGGGAGGTTGGTACTTCACAAATGTTTGCGACTAAAGATGTTTTTTAGACGATTCAAGACATAGCTGAGGTGTCAACAGACCCTAAAATAACTTTAAATAAACAGAGGTAATTTTTAAATGAAAGATATATACGTTGAGTTTCGTGGCAAATACAAGGTTGATGGAGAATCTCGTGATTCAGAGCACAAAGGTTGGCTAGAAGTTAACTCTTGGTCTCACAAAATCCGTCAGCCTAAGTCTGCGACTTCAAGTAGTGTTGGGGGGCATACTGCTGAGCGTGTTGAGCACGAAGATATGATTTTCCTTAAAGATTTGGATGCAACTAGTCCTAAACTTTGGGAAGCATGTTCTGCTGGTTATACTTTTGATGAAGTACAGATTGATTTTTATCGTGCAAACGGTGATAAGCGTATCAAGTACTTACAAATCAAATTGAAGCACGTTTTAGTTTCAAGTGTAACCCCGATTGTAAATGAAGAAGGCGTTCCAACTGAACAGTTCGGTTTGAAATATGCTGCTGTTGAGTGGACATATAACCAACAAGATATTAACGGTACTGCGAAAGGTGCTGTAACTAAGAAATGGTCACTTTCTAACAATACAGCATCTTACGCTGCATAATTAGAATCGTGATTTTTCATAGAGGTTAATGATTCATTAACCTCTATTTCCCTTATCTTTCTGTTTTATCAAAAATGAATTTAGATCATTTATATCCATATGGGTTTAGGTCAACATTGTTTGATCGCTTATTGCCTGAGCATGAAGATTATTTAAGGGGATTGTCGATTCAACAATTACGGGAGTCGGTTGCTCGTGATTTGGAGGATCTACTCAATACTAGAATTGCGCAGTTTGATACTGATATGGATGAATATCCACTCGCAAAAAAGTCTATTTTGCAGTTTGGGATCATTGATTTCGTTGGACTTTCAACCGCGAACCCGTTGGATCGAGATAAGATTTGTCAGTCTATTGAGCAGTCTATTGCGGCACATGAGCCAAGGTTGCGGCAGATTAAAGTCGAGATGTTGTTAGATGGGCATAATATGGGAGCATTGTGTTTAAGCATTCAGGCCTACTTAAATATCCATCCGTTATATGAACCCGTTTTTTTTGATGCTTTATTAAAACCGACGACACAACAATATGTTATTTCTGCAAGAGCTTAGCGCGAGAGAACTGTGATAGAACAACTTTTACCGTATTATGAAAAACAATTACAAGAGTTCGGTCAACAATCTAGAGAGTTTGCGCAGAAGTATCCAAAGATTGCTCAACGATTATCACTGAACCAAGAACAAATTGATGACCCTCATATTGAGCGGTTAATTCAGGCTTTTTCATTGATTGCGGCACGAATCGATAAAAAGTTAGCAGACAGCTATGACGTATTTACTTATTCGTTATTTGAGGTGATGTTTCCTCAATATTTACGTCATTTTCCAGCCTGTACTGTGGTCAGTTTTGAAGATATTAATAAAATTAAACAACTCACATCACCACATATTATTCCTCAAAAAACGGCATTAAGATCACGTAGTTTTAAAGGCGTGCAATGTGAGTTTAATACCAGCAATGAAGTTCGTTTATTACCTATCGCATTAACGGATTTGGATTTTCAGACTTCACCCAGTACCCATATGCATCTGAATCAGAATGCAACTTTGAGTTTGAAATTTGAAGTATTTAATGACGCTCAGTCTTGTGTGCTTGATGAAAAATTGCCAATTTATTTAGATGCGATCTCAAATTTTCCATTACAAGTCTTGGATAGTATTTTTCAGAAAGAAACAGCTTTTTCAGTACGGATTGGATCACGTATTGTCGAGATTTCCAATCCATTTTTGGTGATGGGTTTCACTGAGCAAGAAAGTTTACTTCCTGTTGATCAACATACGCATCATGCTTATCGGTTGTTGATGGAATATTTTTGTTTTCCTGAAAAATTTAACTATCTCAATCTCGACTTAAGTCAGTTAAAAGGCATCCTGCAACAACAACATTCGAGTTTTGAAATTTTGATTCATCTTAAATTGAATCTAAATGATCAGGCTGTGGTACGTAATTACTCAGAATTGAATATCGCAAATTTCAAATTATTTACCACACCCGCAATTAATCTGTTTGAGAAACAGGCTGAGCCACAAAAAATAGCCCATACCCAATTGCAATATCCATTGGTAACAGATGCGCATCATCCTGAGCTATATCAAGTGTATTCAGTGATTGAGATGAATATGGTGCGGGAAAAAACCAATCAGGAACAAACCTATTTACCTGTGCTCCCTTTCTTCGCTATGAGCCATTACCATAACGATAAAGTACAGTTTTTTTATGCATTGAATTACTTTCCATCGTCCAACAAAACCATGCAGATGGGATATTCAATTGTTTCGAAGCATTTAAAACCGTATGAAATAAAATCAGATTTTATTAGCACTAAATTGTTGTGCTCAAATGGTGATTTAGCGCATGAGGCTTTGGGTCAAAGCAACAATATTTTAAATCTAAATGATAGCAGTTTGGCTCGACGTGCTTTGATTCTCAAACGTCCAACGTCTCCTTTTGAGTTTGATAAAAATAAAAATGAACAGTGGCGAATTATTTCGCATTTGTCATTGAATACTTTGGCATTGATGAAAGGGGATGCGCTGAGCCACCTCAAAGAATTGTTAGCTTTATATAATTTGCCACATTCAAAAGAAAATATTTTATTGATTGACGCATTGAAAACATTAAGTTTTTCGACGACCAATAAATTGGTCAATGCCAAACCATTTCCGATGTTTATTCGGGGAGTGAAAGTAGAGTTAGGTGTGAATCGAAGCGTCTTTAGAGGGCATAGCTTATATATTTTTAGCCAGTTACTCAGCCATATCTTTAATCTTAAAGTGCAGATCAATAGTTTTGTTGATGTGGTTGTTAAAGATAGTCTTAACCAACAGGAGATATACCAATGCGTTCAGAACGTTGGTGGCAAGACGCTTCTGTAGTTGATCAGCTCTTTAAAAAGGCGGGCACTTTTGAGTTTATTCAGTCAGCTCGGCTATTGCGGCATGTGCCTCATGCACCTGTGTCTCGAAATTGGTCAGAAGATTTTAAGTTTGAAACATCATTTAGTTTAAGTTTTCCTGCCACTGAAATTGAAGAGTTACGCTATCAAGATGAACGTATTTATTTGACAAATCTTGTTGTGGGTTTAACAGGCACACAAGGTACGCTGCCTTATACCTATACCAATAAATTAAAACAAAGTTCGAGACAGCAAAGACTCGAAGCGAAAGAGTTTTTGGGATTGTTTAATCATACTTTGACCGCGAAGTATGTTGATGCAAGCCTGACTTACAATTTACCGATCCGTTATGAAATCGAACAGGATAATCATTACCTCGATATTCTGCATGCCTTAAATGGTTATATTAGTTCCCAACATGAGCAGCAGAATTTAGACGAATATTTTGCGGAATTTGCAGGCTTGATGCAAGGACAGAACAATACTGCTCATGCATTAAAAACGGTATTAACTTGTGTGTTTAATGAGCAGGTTTGTATTCAGGAATTTGTGAAAGAAAAATTCCAGTTAGGTGACGAACAGAAGACCAGCTTGGGTGGGAAAAATCCAAGCTTGTTGGGGGTGAATACCTTTTGTGGGGATACGGTACAACAAATCGATGGCAAGATTGAAATACAAATTGGCCCATTAAAACGAGAGCAGTATTTGGCTTTTTTACCCGAACAACCATTAAATAAAAAATTGAAGCATTTGATCCAAACGTGGTGTAGCCCAACGTTGTTTATCGATGTTCGACTGATCTTGGATAAAAGTGAAATTGGCCCAATGGGTTTAAATTCGACCCATAATATTGGTTTAGGGCAAGGGGCGTTTTTAATGCCATCCACACAATTACAACATAACATCGAAACGCGTTATGCACTGTTAGGGGCGGCATAATGATCAAGAAGATTATCGCAATATTTATCACTTGTTTCATCTTGGTCGGGTTGGTTGTGATTTATTTTTGGCGTGATACCCAATATCAACCAGAATCAGGCGATCTCATCCATTATTTCTTTATATTACCTTTAATCATCACCTCAGTTTTGATTTTACCGTGGTTGATATATCTGGCTTTTCAAAAGTATAAAGATAAAAAGCAACAAGCCTTAGCCACTGAGCAAAGTCAAAATATTGAAGCTACTGAGCAAAAAGAAGTCCAAAAAAGCACTTGGTTAGAACTGAACATTTATGCGGCAGGAGCATACAGTGCTTTAGGTGAAAATGATTCAACGCTTGAGGGCATCAAGACGCTTGCGGGGCCGTTGTTGGATAGTAATTTATCGGATGCGCATGGATCGCCAGTTTTGTCTTATCGTATTGAGGCATTGGATCAGTTGCTCAGTGAAGATACAGCTTTAGATATGCAATTTGTCAGCATGCGACAGCAGCGAATCACGTTACTTATTCATCATCAAATTCAACAGCATAATGAAATGTTGAGTGCTATCTCAGATCATTTACAACGTTCTAGTTTGTTTTATGAAAGCCAGAATTTGCATGAGTACCGTATGCATCCTGCTTGGATAGATCCAACCGTGTCGAGTGATGAGGAAACTGAATTAAAACAGATTGAGCAGGTCTATCGGTTAGAGAAGCTCAACCTGCATATTATACTTTCTGAGGATGTGATTCACACTTGGAATGATCAAAGCAGTAATGAAGGTATTCAGACCATTTTCTATGATTTAGGGATCATTCCACAGAAGTTTCATATCGAATATCATTTTGTCAGTCGATCATCTGTGGATCAGTATGTGGTTGAGTTGTTTGATCGAATCCAAAAACAGCCACACGACATTTCCTTGATCATTGCAGCTGATTCTGAACTTGATCAAGAAATTATCGATGAAAAAATGTGGGGCAAAAAAGCCTACATACCTGCTGAATATGTCAGCAGTTTTTGTGTTGCACCTGCGGTGGTTGAGATAGAACAGTTACAACCTTTAAAAACCTTAAAGCTTGTATCAAATCAAAATAATTTAAAGCAAATTTTTGATGAGCTAGATATTCATGATTTACCACAATATGAGGATGAGGTGCCTTTTGTCTTGGTGATTGAAGATGGTTCCGATGTCAAAGTTGTTAAAAAACTAACGCAGTTTTTTGCAGAGAGTCCAATTGAACCGCATCACTATCTTTATTGCCAACCGATGGCTGGGCACACTCAAAACGTCGCAAAAGTTTTTGGATTGATGTTGGGAGCACAGCTTCCAGATCCACAGGTTGCTTTTGTGTATAGCCAAGATTTAAAAGCATTTATTCAAACTTTTTCTGAGATTAAGCAAGATCAGGAAAGCGTTGCGATTGCTGATTGATTAACTTTTTAAGAATTCGAGAACTCAATGTACATCATTTTAGGTTATCTGTGGCAGTACATCACTAATCCGAAAGCAATTATTGCCTTGTCTTTATTTGTGGCACTTGTTTCTTCCTATTCGGTTATTCCACGTCATATTTTTCTGGCTTTGGCTGCAACCTATGTACTGGGTTTAATCGGCTATGGCATCTATTGGTTGATCCAAAGAAAACGCCATGCTGCACAGGGTGAAGAGTTAGCCAACGCGATTGAGCAAGAAAGTAGTGCTGAACATGGTCAACAAAAAGATAAGGCTGAATTACAGTTAATCCATCAGCAGATGAAAGAGTCGATTCAGTTGATTCGCAAATCAAAATTAGGCGATAAAAAAGGCAATGCTGCGCTTTATGAATTGCCTTGGTATATGGTGATTGGTAACCCCGCGGCAGGAAAGAGTTCTGCAATTTATAACTCTGGGTTAAAGTTTCCTTTTGAAGAAACGCATCAAAAAATGGTGTCTGCTGGTCTGAGTGGGACACGTAATTGTGATTGGTTTTTCTCTACAGAGGGAATTTTACTGGATACCGCAGGACGTTATTCGGTCTATTCAGAAGATCATTCTGAATGGTTAGGCTTCCTGAATATTTTAAAGAAAAATCGCTCTAAAGCCCCTGTAAATGGCTTGATTGTGATTGTGAGTATTGCTGAATTGGTCAGTCAGAGTCCTGAAAGCTCATTGAAATTGGCCAAAAACTTACGCGCTCGTATTCAAGATTTGACCGAGAAATTAGAAGTTGTGGTTCCTGTCTATTTGATTTTCTCTAAAATGGATTTGATTGCTGGATTTACGGAGTTCTTCGACTGTTATGAATCGCAAGAATACAACCAAGCTTGGGGAGCGACTTTGCCGTATGAACAGAACTCCTCACAAAATGCCGTCGAATTATTTGATAAACATTACAGCTTGCTTTATGACGGTTTGAAAAGCGTCAGCACGACGCATTTAAGTCGTCGTCATTCGCAAAATATCTCACCAAGTGTCATGACATTCCCACTGGAGTTCAAAACATTAAAGCCTGCACTTAAGAGCTTTATTGGGACGTTGTTTGAAGATAATCCATATCAGTTCCAACCGGTATTCCGTGGTTTCTATTTTACCAGTGCTTTGCAAGAGGGCGTTATTGAAAGCCCAATGACAGAGAACATTGCACAAGAGTTTCAGCTTGAGCATATCCAAAGCAGTACCCAAGAAGGCATCACACCATCAGTTGCGCCGAATCATGGTTATTTCTTACATGGATTGTTCTCGAATGTCATTTTGCGAGATAAGGATTTAGTAAAACAGCACATTAACCCTGCTAAAAAACGTCAACGCTATATCGCATTTATTGGCGCATTGGTGGGCGTTTCACTGATATTGGGAGTATGGGTCTGGTCATATCGCAATAACCAACAATTGATCAGCGACGTACAGGCAGATTTAGATAAAGTTGTGCATTTGGAAAAGTCATCTGGTGGACAACTCTCAACGCAACTTGAAGCTTTGTTAATCTTACAAGAGCGTCTACAACAACTGGATGAGTTCGATAACAATCGCCCGCTCAAATTTAGTTTCGGTTTGTATCAAGGCAATCAATTACGTGAAAGTTTAAAAGCTGAATACTTGAAAGGTATCAAGCAGATCGTGTTGACGCCAACTCAGCAAAATATCGCGCAATATTTACAACGTGTTAAAAATAATGAAACAACGTTGAAAGAAAATCATGTCAATGTCGAAATCAAGCAGGTTGCTAAAACCCAACAGTATTTAGAGCCGTCTGATAGCAACCCGCAAGATGCTTATAACGCGCTTAAAGCTTATCTGATGATGAGCAATCCTGAATACATGGACAGTAGTCATTTGAGTGATCAAGTCTCTCGTTTTTGGCGTTCTTGGTTAGACAGTAACCGTGGACAAATGCCACGTGGCGAGATGATTCAGGATGCGGAAAAGATTCTTTCTTATGCGATGACCTTGGCCAATCAAAGTGGTTTCCCTATCTTGGAAACAGATGCACAAGTGGTTGATCAAACGCGTCAAGTATTGTTGTCTGTCGTACAAGGTATGCCAGCACGTGATCGTGTTTATAATGAAATTAAAATGCGTGCTGCAGTGCGTTTTCCAGCGGTGACCGTTGGTCAAATTGTTGGGGAGCAAAATCGAGGTATCGTGTTAGGTAGTTATGCATTGCCAGGTGTTTTCACTCAGAAAGCATGGGATGAATATGTGGAAACCGCCATCGATGATGCAGCAAACAAACCAACAGATAGCAAAGATTGGGTGTTGAATAGCCGTCAATCGGACGATCTCACGTTCTCTGGTAGCCCTGAGCAGATTCGTAAACAATTGGTGGCGTTGTATAAGCAAGAATATGTAGCAGAATGGAAGAAGTTCCTGAATGGTATTTATTATGCAAAAGCGGATCAGTTTAGCCAACAGGTCAAAAGTATTGATGTTCTAGGTGAACCACAAAACTCACCAATTCGTGTGCTATTACAACGTATTGCCATTGAAACCAATTGGGATAATCCAATTGTGCAAGCAGAACTGGCGATCCCTGAAAAAGGCTTTGTTGCGTGGTTCAAGCGAAAAGTCTTAAAAAGCTCTGATGATCAACGTACTATTCAAGCCATGAATAAAGCACAGGGTGCAATTTCGCAAGAGTACCAAATGTTCTATCAATTGGTACGTAAGCGTGATGATCTACAAGACAAATCATTATTTGATGAGTATATGAATCATCTCGCGCAGGTGCGTAGTAAGTTCAATGACCTCAAAACAGCAGGTGAGATTGGACCAAGTGCAATGGCATTGGTGAAACAGACCATTACTGATCAAACTTCTGTCTTTAACACTACCCAGAAGTATGTTGATGAGAAAATGATGGTGGGTATGAAAGAAGCCGATCAGCAAGTGGCACAGAAATTATTGATGAGTCCGTTGACGCAGGCATTTTCAAGTTTGATCCTGCCAACTCAGGATGAGTTAAATAAACTTTGGGGGATACAAGCATATCAACCGTTCCAAACCAATCTTAGTCAGAAGTATCCATTCAATTCGAGTGTAACGTTACAAGCCACCAGTAATGAAATCGGTCAGATCTTTGGTGAAACAGGCAGTATTTCTCGCTTTGTGAAAGAGGCTTTAGATCCATTTGTGATTCGCCGTGGTTATGTGTTGACTTCTAAGACGTGGAAAGATTTAGGCATCAGCCTGAATCCACAATTTGTGATGGCTTTCCAACAATATGTTGCACCGATCAATGGTATGGCAACAGGTAGTTTAGATCAGCCTGCGGCTGCGCCAGCATCGAACCAATCTAACTTCCAGTTTTATCCATTACAGAACCCACAATTCTTGTCTTATACCATTGATATTGATGGTCAACGTATGGTCTATGAAAATGGCATTCAACAATGGGTGAATTTTGTTTGGCCAAATAAAGGCGCGATTCCTGGTGCGCGTATCACTGCGATCGATCTAGAAGGACAAACGCATACTATCTTTGATGAACCTGGTGAGTACGGGATTAATCGTTTGATTGATAGTGCACAACGTAAAGAGCAAAATGGTAGCTTTGAGATGGTTTGGAAGAGCAAGGCAAATCCAGCATTATCATTGAAAGTAAACTTCCGATTAATCAGTGGCAATAGCTCAGGCAATGTTGGATCGAGCCGTGGTTATACAGGTTTAAAACTTGTGGATAAAGTGGTGACTGAGAAAGCAGTTCGCGTTGTCTCTGCTCAAATGACTCCAAACAATAGTGTTGCAGCAGCATCACAATCTTCTACTGTTTCGCCATCTCAAGGAGCAACACCGTAATGATTAGGATGATCACGCAGTACCGTGGGGAGGGCGTATGCAAGCAGTAAAAACCACGCCGTTATATTATGGAAAAACGCCTGCTCGTGGGGATTTTATTAAATCCAAAGGTCAATATGCGTTAATTCAAGTGCTTGATCAGTGGATCACTGAAGCACTTGAACATGCAATGCAAGCACCTGAGTTTAAGCAGCGCTATGAGGCATTGCCTGCACTCGATTTCTTTATTGCAAATCCTTCAGAATCGATGTTCTTGGTCGCAAACTTGATTGCCAGCCAAGATAGTTCAGGACGAGCGTTCCCGATGGTGTTGAGTCAATTACTAGAGATTGAACAGCCTTATCAGAATCTGTTGCTTGCACCTTATTTTTATAAGTCGGTGTTGGTGGATTTATTTCAACGAAATCGAGTATTACGCAGTATCCGCGATACGGATGTGATGTTGGATAAGTTAAACAATTTACCCAATTTAGTGCAGGTTTTTACCGCATCAGAATGCAATAGTTTTTATGAAAATCATACTTTGCACTCATTTGCCCAATTGATGAAAATCAATGTTTATCAACTTGTACAAAGTATGATTGGATTGGGGCTTTTGCTTCAACCCATCCTGAAAAATGGCACCAGTCGTCTAAATAAAGTGCTAATTTTGCCGATCAATAATCATATGTATTGCTATGAAATTGCTGCTTTTTGGGTAGGCATGATTGGACGCTTTTTAGAGAAAAGTAATACCGAAATATTGATTGGTATCTTGCATCGGGAAGAACCGATTTTATTCATCGGTTTTCAAGGGGCAGATATCATGGCTTTAAGTGATTTGTTTACTCAGAATATGCAGAGTGATCATTGGGTATCTTTGATTCAAGCAGAATGGATTGATGCTTATCTTGAACAGAATGCAGGTCTCGCCACTTTAGAGCAATCATTGTGTCAACGTCAGTTAAGCCTTAACCAAGGTTTAAAGCTATTTCGACAAACTTTTTTAGATGAATAAATATGACAAATAATACGAAGTTTATATTGGGTGGTTGGGCCGTTGCCTTATTGGGTTTAGCGCTGAGTCCTTTGACAATGGCAGCACCGATTGTGGTTGAAGGCGTTGTTCCGAATGAAGCAAGTAAACAGGCGATTTTGGTTAAAATGCAGTCGGTTTATGGGGCAGATCAAGTGGTCGACAAGATTCAGGTTCGTCCTGTTTCAGCGCCAAACGGTTGGAGTGATTCGGTGACACGTGTCATTACACCAGATCTCAAGAAAGTGAAGCAGGGGCAACTGCGGGTACAAGGGACTCAGATTGAACTGACTGGGAAAATGACAAATCCAAATGAAATCCAACCCACAGCATCAAATTTTCAGTCTTTAGTGCAACAGCCCTATCGGTTTAATGCCCAACTGTCTGTAAATCTAGCTGAGCAGAAAGTCATTGATGATGCTTTAAAAGATCGCATCATTGAGTTTGAATCAGGTAGTGCGATTTTAACTGACGCAGGTAAACGAATTTTGGATGAAATGGCCGTTGCTTTAAATAAGGTAGGCGGTAAGCAAGTCCGAATCATTGGGCATACCGATAGTTCGGGCGATGCCAATAAAAATACGCTTCTGAGTAAGGAACGTGCTGTCGCTGTACAAGATTATTTAGTGGCTAAGAATATTGCAACAGATCGTTTAAGTACGGAAGGTAAGGGTTCTAGTCAACCGATCGCTGATAATACAACAGCAGATGGTCGCCGTAAAAATCGTCGAATTGAGTTCGAAGTACTTTAATTTTATAGCATCAAAGATGAGAGGGATGTGATTATGGCAACACCCTATATTGTGATTGGTTGTCCAACAACTGGTGGTGGGAAGGTCATTTCTGGAAATAGTAGCTTCTTGATTGAAGGTATCCCCATTGCATGTGTCGGTGATAAAGCAACTTGTCCAAAGCATCAAACGGTTTCGACGATTATTGCAGGCGATCCAAATATGCAGGTGATGGGTAAAATGGCTGCACGGGTCAATGATCCTCTGTCTTGTGGTTGTAAATTGTTGCCGAAGCAGAGTCTGGTTGTGAAAGGCTAATTCTATTTAGTTTGATCTTCCGCAAATGATCTAAAAGCAAAGCACTGGCTAATTGTGGTTTTTCGTGTATCTTTATTAGGCGCTATGTTTGTGGAAACATAGCGAAATCCGAGGAAGATTAAACATCTATGAAGATTAAAGCAGCGTGCTTTGCAACAATACTGTTCGTAGGGAATTTATTGTTTAGTGCTAATGTATCGGCGAGCAATACGGTGACGGTATATGCTGCTGCGAGTCTGACGGATGCAATTAATGAATTAACCCAATATTATCAACATAAAAATAAAGTCAAAATAAAAACTTCTTATGCAGGTTCTGCAACATTAGCCAAACAGATTGAAGCAGGTGCGCCAGCTGACGTATTCATATCTGCGGATGTGGACTGGATGAATTATTTGCAAACAAAAAAACGAGTCACAGCAAATCATCGGGTTAATTTACTCGCAAATCGTTTGGTATTGATTAGTCCGAAAGATCGCCCAATCAATATTAAAATGCAAAATAACGTTGATCCACTCAGTGTGATTCGAGGTCGAATTTGTACAGGCGATACCAAAAGTGTGCCTGTTGGAAAATATGCAAAGCAAGCTTTAATCTCGCTGGATTGGTGGGGGCGTGTCGAGTCTCGTCTCGTTGCAACAGAAGATGTTCGTGCTGCTTTAAACTTTGTGGCGCGTGGTGAATGTCAAGCAGGCATTGTTTATGCCACTGACGCCGCGGTGACAAAGAATGTGCAGATCGCCGCCGTATTTCCTGAGAATACCCATAAACCGATTATTTATCCAGTTGGATTAGTTAGGAACAATACAGAGTCCTTAAAGTTCTATCAGTTTCTGCAAAGCCGAGAGGCAACTTCTATATTTAAAAAACATGGCTTTAGTGTACTGCCGCAATGATGCTCACACCTGAAGAGATCGAAGTCCTGAAGCTGTCATGTAAAGTGGCAGCAACTTGTCTCATTTTTAGTTTAATTCCTGCCACCTTGATTGCTTGGATATTGGCGCGAAAAGAGTTTTGGGGAAAATCACTATTAGAGACGCTGGTGTTTTTACCGTTGGTGTTGCCACCAGTAGTACCTGGTTATTTATTATTGCAAGTTTTTGGAAATAATGGGTTTTTAGGAAAATATCTTGCACCATTCGGAATAGAGTTTGCGTTTAACTGGAAAGGAGCGGTGCTTGCATCGGCAGTGATGGGTTTTCCGTTATTGGTACAATCGATACGACTCGCAATTGAACTGGTCGATCAGCGTTTAGAAATTGCGGCAAAGAGTTTGGGTGCTTCTTCATTTGGTGCATTTATGCAGGTGACTTTGCCATTGGCCAGTAGTGGGATTTTAGTCGGTAGTATTTTATGTTTCTGTCGAAGTTTAGGGGAGTTTGGTGCGACCATAACCTTTGTTGGTAACATTGCCAGTGAAACGCGAACGCTACCTTTAGCCATGTATAGTTTGATGCAACAACCTGATACTGAAGCAGCGGTTTGGCGCTTGATTATTTTGTCATTGACGGTTGCCTTTTTTGCCTTATGGTTTGCGCAGTGGTTCAATCGCTATCAGAAAAATAAGCGTGGTTATGCGTGATGATCGATTGTCATATTCGTTTACAGCAAGGTCAATTTTGTCTTGATCAGCACTTCCAGTCCGATCATACAGTTATTGGTTTATTTGGTGCATCGGGTTCAGGCAAAACTACAATTTTGCACAGTATCGCTGGTTTAATCACGCCACAATCAGGCTGGATCAAGGTTCAGGATCAGACTTGGTTTGATCATGCTCAAAAGATTAATTTAACGACGCAACAACGCCGTGTCGGTTTGGTCTTTCAAGATGCACAACTGTTTCCACATAAAAATGTGATGCAAAATTTACGTTTTGGGTTTAAGCATATTCAGCCGCAGCAACGGCAGTTTGATGTGTACTATATTATTGAGTTATTAAAGTTAGGCCATTTAGTCGAGCGGATGCCGATTAAGCTTTCAGGTGGCGAGAAGCAGCGCGTTGCCTTAGGTCGAGCGTTACTTTATTCACCACATTTATTGTTATTAGATGAACCTTTATCAGCCTTGGATGCAGCGCATAAGGCTGAGATTATTCCTTTTTTTCAGCAGGTAATACAGGATATCAAAATCCCGATGCTGTATGTCAGCCATGATAAAGCAGAGATCGAGCAGCTCACAGATGTGATGTGGTATTTATAAGAGATATAGCATTAATCCACACAGCGCAGATGCAAAAATCACATACAGCACATTGATCTGGAATTTAAATAATGCAATTAAAGCAGCAAGAGTCATCAGTGCAGCTTCAAAATTAAATCCTTGCTCAAAACCATTAGGCCACATTACATGGTAGCCAAAGAACAGTGCGAGATTTAAAATTACCCCAACCACGGCGGCAGTGATCGCAGTAAGTGGTGCTGTAAATTTAAGTTGGTTATGGGTGGATTCGATCACGGGCGCACCCGCCAAAATAAAGACAAAAGAAAAGAGAAAGGTAAACCAAGTCACGATCACCGCTCCAATTGCACCCGCAAGAAATAAATGTTCAGTTCCCAATAAGGCAGCATTGAAAGCGCCAAGAAAACCGACAAAAGCCACCACCATAATCAGTGGGCCAGGGGTACTTTCACCTAATGCAAGGCCATCGATCATTTGCGTTGGGCTGAGCCAGCCATAATTTTCGATTGCGCCTTGATAGACATAAGGCAGAACTGCATAAGCGCCACCAAAGGTCAGTAAAGCCGCTTTAGTGAAAAACCATGCCATTTGGGTATAAGTATGCTGCCATCCCAATGTTAAGGACAACATTAATATCGGCACACACCATAATAATCCTGCAATGATTAAAATCTTGAGTAGATTCGCCCAACGAAAAATAGCATGATTGGGTGGAGGAGTATCATCATCAATTACCGCTGTACCATAACTTTTTGCGCTATTTGTATGCGTAGTTTGTTGAGCAAATAAGCGCGGATATTTTTTACTGGTCAGATAGCCCAATATTGCCGCACTGAGGATGATGATTGGAAAGGGAATATTAAAGAAAAATATAGCGATAAATGCTGCGCTGGCAATAAACCATAAAAACTTATTTTTTAGGGTACGATGACCGATTTTATAAGTTGCATGGAATACGATTGCGGTGACAGCCGGTTTTATGCCGTAAAAAAGTCCTGCAATAATTGGGACATCACCAAACTGGATATAAACCCAAGAAAGTAGGATCAGAATAAATAATGAGGGCAGAAAAAACAAAATGCCTGCAACCAAACCACCGATCGTTCGATGCATGAGCCAACCAATATAGGTGGCCAATTGTTGTGCTTCTGGACCAGGAAGCAACATACAGTAATTCAGTGCATGCAAAAACCGCTTTTCTGAAATCCAACGTTTTTGCTCAACCAGTTCTTGATGCATGACTGCAATTTGACCTGCCGGCCCACCAAAACTAATAAAACCTAATTTGAGCCAAAATAAAAAAGCTTGCCAAAAGGGGATGGTTGGAGTTTCTGGTACGACATCGGGTTGTTGCATGATTGGTCTCAGCAAGCGTTGGATTTTTCTTCAGAATAAGATCACGATATTACATCAACCGTACTTATCGAAGCGCAGTATTACTTACTTTATGCGTTTAATGATTCAAAATGATGAATTTATTAAGTCGCCTTCAGGGATTTATCAAAGGAGTCTATTACAGTCTATTTGGATGTGCTTCATAAGTTGATAGATTTTAAATGAATAAACAACGCACTTTTTCTTATTTTTAATCATAAAGCATGGCGCATACCATAATCAGATATTGTTGAAAGATCATCTGATTATGGGCATTAAGAACTCCAAGCCACTTGTTGTTACAGCAATCGTCCTTGTGGCGATTGTTGCTTTTATTATCTATCAAAATCAAAAAGATGCTGTGCCTATTCATTCTAAAAACAACAAGCCTGTTGTGATCGCCTATCAGACAGGCATTGATCCGACCAAGGTAGCTCAGGTCAATGGAGACTATGAGCGTGACAGTCAGCAAGCTATTCAATGGCGTAAATTTGATGCAGGTTCAGATGTGATCAATGCACTGGCATCAGGTGATGTGGTGATCGGCAATATTGGTTCAAGTCCATTTGCCGCCGCCGCGAGTCGTGATTTACCCATCGAAGTCTTTTTAGTGACTTCAAAGTTAGGTGGTTCTGAGGCCTTGGTGGTGAGTCATAAATCGGGGATTAAAACACCACAAGATTTAGTGGGTAAGACCATTGCGGTTCCCTTTGTTTCAACCACACACTACAGCTTATTGTCTGCGTTAAAGCATTGGGATATTTCAGAGAACCAAATCAAAATCATTAATTTACGTCCACCTGAAATTACTGCGGCTTGGGAACGCGGGGATGTTGATGCCGCTTATGTCTGGGAACCTGCATTAAGCAAAATCAAAGCCAGCGGACAGGTGCTTACCGATTCAAAGCAAGTCGGTGAGTGGGGCGCACCAACCTATGATCTTTGGGTGGTACGCAAAGATTTTGCTGAGAAAAATCCTGAGTTCCTCAAAGCCTTCGTAAAAACTAGCTTGAAGCAGATCGAAGCCTATAACCAAGATCCCAAAGCCTTTCAACAAAATACGGACAATATCCAGAAAATTGCGCAACTGACGGGGTCGGATAGCAAAGATATTCCATTACTGCTTTCAGGAAATATTTATCTAGATCGTCAGCAACAACAAGCCACTTTAGCGGGTGAGTTTGCCAAAAATATTTTTGATACAGCAACTTTCTTAAATAGTCAGGGCAAAGTCGATCAAGTCAAGGCTGATTATCAAGGCAATGTCACCACCCGTTTCTTACAGCCATAGGAGATCTAAAATGAGCATATTAGCTGCCGAGCATCTTCATTTAACTTTTCCAAAGCAGCATGTACCTGTACTTCTAGATATTAATCTCAAGATTGAAGAAGGCACGTTAACTGTAGTTTTGGGAGAGTCAGGCTGTGGTAAAACAACATTGTTGAATATTTTGGCAGGTTTTCAAAAGCCAAGTTCAGGGCAAATTAAACTGGATCATGAAGTGCTTACAGCACCTGATGCGCGGCGTGCCGTGGTGTTCCAAGATCATGCTTTGCTGCCTTGGTTAAATGTCTCTGAAAATATTGGTTTTGCTTTGCAGCTCAAAGGTTTAAAAGCACATGAAATACAACAGCAAGTTGATACTATTCTGAAAATTGTTGGCTTGAGCCATGTTGCCAAAGCTAATATTTGGGAACTGTCAGGGGGCATGAAGCAACGTGTTGGTATTGCACGTGCTTTGATTAGCCATGCAGCTTTTATTTTATTGGATGAGCCTTTTGCTGCCCTCGATGCGTTTACCCGTGAAACCATGCAGCAGTTGGTTTTAGATTTATGGATTGAACAAAATAAGTCCTTCTTTCTGATCACACATGATATTGAAGAAGCCTTGTTACTGAGCAATCAACTGGTGTTAATGACGTCTCGTCCCGGCAAGATCGTGGAAACTTTAAAATTAGATTTTGCTGATCGTTATAAACGGGGAGAATCCATTCGCGCGATTAAATCCGATTCCAAGTTTATTCAATTACGCGAGCAATTGTTTGAACGGTTACGTGTACAGAAACAAGCAGTAAATGAGGTGACTGTATGACGGGTCAAGCAAAAAATACCGTCTATGAAGTTACGAAGACGACTGAGCTGCATCCATCCGAGCCCAAGCAATCACGTTTCGTTCTGAATGCATTAGGAGGGTTTGTAGCTCGCCGCCGTAGTTTGATTCTTAGTTTGTTGAGTGTTTTGAGTGTATTGGCGATTTGGTATCTGATCACCGCATTAAAGATTGTCCCAAGCCTATTTTTACCAAGTCCACAGGCGGTATGGCAGAAGTTCCTTGAAGTCAGCCAACAAGGCTTTATGCAAGCCACCTTATGGCAACATTTGGCTGCGAGTATTTCACGGGTCTTATTGGCGCTTGTTGCAGCAATTGCGATTGGTGTGCCCCTAGGGTTGTGGATGGGGCAGAATAAATGGGTACGTGCGGTATTTGATCCTTTGGTTGAATTATTGCGTCCGATTCCTCCTTTGGCCTATTTGCCCTTATTGGTGATCTGGTTCGGCATTGGTGAAACCACCAAAGTGCTTTTGATTTTCTTTTCGATCCTTGCACCCGTGATTATCAGCAGTACCCATGGCGTGTTGAGCCATCAACTTAATCGTGAGCGTGCTGCTTTATCTTTAGGCGCGAGCCAGTCACAAGTGTTTTGGCATGTGATTTTACCAACGGCTTTACCTCATATTTTAACAGGAATTCGTATTGGTTTAGGTGTGGGCTGGTCAACCTTAGTGGCGTCGGAATTGGTAGCAGCAGATCGTGGTATTGGTTTTATGGTGCAGTCAGCTGCGCAGTTCCTGATTACCGATACAGTAGTACTCGGCATCATTGTGATTGCCATTGTCGCCGTCAGTTTTGAATTGTTTTTGCGTTGGTTACAACAGCAACTTTCGCCTTGGTATGGTCAACAGTGATAAGTGTGGATGTAAAAATGACGTTAAATATTGAAATCATTAAACCAAGCATTGGTGCAATTATTCACGATGTAGATCTAAACATGGTTGATGCAAAGACCACCCAACACATTCAACAGGCGTTGCTTGATCATCATGTGATTTTCTTCCGTCATCAGCAGTTGGCACCGCAAGCCCAAGCTGATTTGGCACGTGGTTTTGGTTCTTTGCATATTCATCCGATTTTTCCAACAGTAGAAAATGTACCTGAAATCATTGTATTGGATAGTTGGAGACAAGACTTACGTGACAATGAGTTATGGCATACCGATGTCACGTTTAGCCAAAAACCACCGTTGGGTTGTGTATTGCAAGCCATCAAGATTCCACCAGTGGGTGGCGACACGCTGTGGTCAAGCGGCGCGGCTGCATTTGCTGCACTGGATCAAGACTTACAGCAAAAGTTACAAGGCTTAACGGCTACGCATGATATTCGTCAGTCTTTCCCGATTGAACGTTTTGCACATAATGAAGTTGAGCGTCAAAAACTGGAACAAACCTTTAAACGTAATCCTCCAGTCATTCATCCAGTGGTGAGAACGCATCCTGTCACAGGTCAGCCGATTTTATTCGTGAGTGAAGGTTTTACCACGCGTATTAATGAATTAGATAAAGCCGAAAGTACTGAGTTGTTACAGTATCTATTTGCGCATGCGACCAGTGAGCAGTTCCATTTACGTTGGCAGTGGCAAGCGGGTGACGTGGCAATTTGGGATAATCGTTGCACGCAGCATAAGGCTTTATTTGATTATGGTGATGCGCATCGGATTATGCATCGAGCCACTATTAACGGTGATGTGCCGTTTTATAAAGCTGCAAGTTAAGTCTCTATTTTTTGGTTATTTAAAGCAAGCTTAGGATCGTAATGAGTCCTAAGCTTTTTTATGTTTAAATGATAATCTGTTGAACATTTGACAAAAAATACATTTTTTTAGACAGAAATCCCTTTTTATAAAAAAATAAGTTCTCTTTAACGCTTTTGGCTACCACATAATTTTGTTTAACTTTAAACATGCTTTATAACAGACAGTTAGAAAAAGAATTTAATAAGGGAACGTACCAATGTATCAGGTTGGTTGGGATAAGCAGGAAATCAAAATAGCGCCGAAAGGCTATGCCATGTTTGGCTATGGTCAATGGTCACATCGAGCTTATGAAAAGCGAACGGCTTTATATGCACGCAGTTTTAGCATTGTCGATCAGCAGCAAAATCGGCTTATTTTTTGCTGTCTCGATTTAGGCTGTATTACCCATGCGATGCGTAGTCAAACGGTGACGAGACTTCAGCAAAGCTTTGGTTCAGCGTTTAATGAAAATCAATTGGTCTTGACCGCAACCCATACCCATTCAGGGCCAGGCGGCTGTGCACATGAAGCCTTGTATAACATGCCAACGCCGGGTTTTGTGCCCGAACATTTAAGTGCGATTGTCGATGCGATTATTCTGAGTATTCTGACTGCCTTAGAGCAAGAACAAGAGACTGAGATTTTTCTCACCACACAGAATTTTGCAGAAAATATACCTGTGGCATGGAATCGTTCAATCAACGCTTATAACCGTAATCCTGATGTCATCCAATATTCAGAAACTGAAACAAATTTAGCTTTAAACCGTGAAATGCAGTTGATCGGATTTTATCGGGAGCAAAAATTACAATCCTTTATTTCTTTGTTTGGGGTGCATGCCACCTGTCTTGGAAATAAGCTAAAGGCACATGATGGCGATAATAAGGGCTATGCCGCTGCATTTTCAGAGCAGGCTTTGATTGATCAAGGGATTCAAAATCCTGTCACGATTTTTGCGCAAGCAACGGCAGGCGATGTTTCACCGCATTTTCATGGCAAAAACCAACTCAAGATTCGTAACAAAATTAAAGGCGAACAAGAGTACCAATATGCACAGCAAAATGGACGTTATCAAAGTGACTTGGCTTTAATAGCATTTCAGCATCCTTTGCAACAGATAAAGGGGGAAATTGATGCAGTATTGTCTTATGTGGATTTAAGCAATATTGAAATTCCGCCTGAGTTTGCTGCTGGGCAAGTCGGTGCAAAAACCAGTCAACCGTGTCATGGCGTTGCTTTTTTTGCAGGAACGCCTGTCGATGGACTCGGTGCGCCAAAGCCTTTAATCAAAGCGATGCGGTTTTTAGCCAATCAATTTCGAAAACAAAAAACCAAGCATCCTTTAGCGTCTGATTTTACTGCCTATCAACAACTATATGCTTCACAAGGACCTAAGCAAATTTTACTAGAAGCAGGCGCAAAAAAGATTTTAGGGCAGCCTATTGGTTTTCCGCCGAGTATGCTTGATCCGTTGATTGCAGAAATGAATCGACAAGTCAAAGTAGGGGCAATACAGCAAAGTCCTTTAGTGCCGAGTGTAGTGCCATTACAAATCATTCGATTAGGTCAGTTAGCACTTGTGTGCTGTCCGGGTGAGTTTACGACCATTGCAGGACAACGCGTTATTCATACTGTAAAGCAAGTTTTGGCTGATCAGCCTGATATAGACCAAGTTTGGTTAAGTTCTTATTGCAATGATTATATGGGGTATGTCACCACTTATGAGGAATACCAAGAACAAGCTTATGAAGGTGGGCATACCTTATTTGGGCAATGGACACTTGCCGCTTGTCAAAGCAAATTCAAACATTTAGCAGAACAATTATTGCGAGATAAGAATAAACGTAATGATGGTCAAGGTTATGATCAAACGACGCGACCAAAGCCGATTCCAGAACAAGAACTCGCAAAGCGAAGCAATCACGGTAATTTAAAAACTGCCGTACGCCAAGGAGAGGCAGTATGAATGAATTTAGTCAGGCAACTTGGTCGAACTGGTCAGGTTTTCAAAAAGCTTATCCTGAGCAGATTTTACAACCGACCAATATTTTAGAGTTACAGCGAATTGTGCAAGATTATCCAAAAATACGGGTGGCTGGTGCTGGACATTCATTTACGCCTTTGGTCTGTACCGATGCTTTGTTATTGTCTTTAGATCGTATCGCAGGTGTGGAGTCTTCAGATGTTGACCGCTGCCAGAGTACGATTTATGCAGGGACACGGTTATACAATTTAGACCAACACTTAAACCCGATCAATCAAGCCTTGATGAATCAGGGCGATATTGATCAGCAGAGTCTGGCAGGTGCAGTTTCAACAGGAACGCATGGCACAGGCGCAGACTTGCATTGTATTTCAGCTTATGTTGAAGCCTTTGAGTTGCTGACGGCTTCAGGTGAAATCCTAAAATGTAGCCGAACAGAACATCCTGAAATTTTTGCCGCAGGACGTGTTTCCTTAGGCAGTTTAGGGATTTTGACCAAGATCACCATGCAAAATCGTCCACGATATAAGCTGAAAGAGCATATCGAACTTTGCCCCCTCGAAGATATGATGCAACATATTCAGCAATGGAAGCATCAGCATCGGCACATTGAGTGTTTTGTATTTTCCTATGAAAAACAGGTGATGTTAAAAACCTTAAATGAAACTGATGAGGAGATCATGCCACGTAAAGAAAACTTCCCATCGGATGATACTTTGCTGACTATGTGCTCTGAGCTCACCCGATTTTTCCCACCAATCAATCCCTATTTGCAGAAGCTATTGGGCGTACTGGTTAAACCAATAACTTACGTGGATTGGTCAAGTAAGATATTTCCAACACCGCGAAATACCAAATTCAATGAAATGGAATATCAGATTCCTGTTGAGCAAGGTATTGAATGCTTAGATGAGGTTTTACATACCTTAAGAAATTATAAAGTCTCAACTTTTTTCCCTCTCGAATTTCGCTTTGTCAAAGGTGATGATATTTGGCTGAGTCCTTTTTATCAGCAAGACTCGATTTCGATCTCGGTTCATCAATATCACAAACAAGATCCACGTTTGATTTTTGATGTGGTTGAACCGATTTTCCAAAAATATAAAGGTCGTCCACATTGGGGGAAAATGCATAATATAACCACCACGCAGCTTCGTGCTTTATATCCAAAGTGGGATGATTTTATGGCCGTGCGTCAGCGACTTGATCCGCAAGGCAAGTTTTTAAATCCATATTTAGAAAAGTTGTTTTGGGGTTAAATAGAATTTTTTATGAGTTGGAAGAGTCTTCGTATCAGACTGTATTTAGAATCACGATAAAGAAAAGGATATGAAAATGTTGGATCATTATTTTAAACAACTCAATTTCGATCTAAAAAAACAGGGGGTTGCGACACCACAACTCATCGTAGATGCGGCCGCTTTAAAACAAAATATCCAACATGTACAAGTGCGTTTGTCACATGCTCAGCACTTGAAAGCACGTTTGGTGGTGAAATCGCTTGCCTGTCTAGATTTATTAAAAATGTTGTCTGAACAGATCAATACGCAACGCTTTATGGTGTTTCACCAACCACATATTATTTCAATCTTAGAAAACTTTGCTGAAGCTGATATTTTATTAGGCAAGCCCATGCCAGCCCAAGCTGCACGTTTTTTTTATGAAAAGCATTCGGAATGGTCACACGCCAAAATTCAGTGGTTGATTGATACCAAACAACGCCTACAGCAGTATTTGGAAATTGCTCAGGCATATTCAATTTGCTTAAACGTGAATATTGAAATTGATATCGGCTTACATCGTGGTGGAGTGCAGTCCACCCAGCAACTGGCTGAAATATTGAAACTGATTCAGCAATATCCACAGCATTTAAAGCTATCAGGTTTAATGGGCTACGACGCACATGTCACCAAAATTCCAGCCATCATTAAAAAGCCTGAACTTGCTTATATAGAATCACAACAGATCTATTCCAATTATCAAAATCTCATTCAAAAACAGTTCCCAACGCTATGGAATGATGGACTTTGTTTTAATGGTGGTGGTAGTCCAACTTTTAGTTTTCATACTACTGAAAGTGTTTGTAATGACTTATCTTTTGGTTCGATGTTATTAAAACCGAGTGATTTTGACAGTGATTTTTTAAAAGCTTTGCAGCCTGCGTTATGGATCGCTGCGCCTGTATTAAAAGTACTGCCTTTTACTCAGCTTCCGTCTATGTCTTTACTCGATAAATTGCCACATAAATCTAAGGCGTTGTTTATTTATGGAGGATATTGGCTAGCAAATTATGTCTATCCGAAACAAGCACATCCACATGTTTTGTATGGGCGCAGTAGCAATCAAGAGTTGGTTAATGTCCCGAAGGATTGTGAGATTCAAGTAGATGATTTTGTATTTTTAAGACCGACACAAAGTGAGGCAATTATCCCTCAGTTTTCTGAATTAAAGATATATAAGCAGCATGCTTTTGAAAGCTGGGATACTTTTCGAGAATAGCGGTAATGCAATAAAAAACCTTGTGATTTAGCACAAGGTTTTTGAATCAAAAGATATTTTATTGCTTTATGACCAGAACTGGAATGTGTGATTCAGTCAGGACGGTACGAGCAACACTACCGAGCAATAAACGTTTTACCCCAGTACGACCATGCGAACCCATAATAATCAAATCTGCTCCAATTTCATCAGCAACAAAAAGAATGCCTTCACTGGCCGAGCCATGATAAATTTTAGTGGCAACATTGATATCATTTTGACTAAATGATTGAGCAATGTCCTGTAACTGCGTTTTTGCATGTGCTTCAGCTTGCATAAAATGCTCAGTTATTGCAGGTGCAACTTGGTAAAAGTCCACGCCCACATAAGGATCAACTGCAACCACACTCAGCACTGTGACTTTTGCACCGGATAATTTCGCCAAAGACAGTGCATGTTCAACCGCCGCATAAGAAATTGGAGAGTCGTCCACAGGGACTAAAATATTTTGATAAGACATGGTTACTCCTTATAATTTATCGTTGTGATCATTTGGGTTTGTTGAACACCCTAATATGTTGATAACATACTTGAGCCGCCTCTAGCAAATAAAAATAGGAACCTTTGTGTTACTCAGCTTAGATGCTTTTAAACAGCAAAAATTCGACCAGATAGCAACTAAAATAATCGCCGATCCTGAAACATATTTATGTTTTGATTCGGTTTCAGATTTTTATAAGGCGACGTGGTTAGATGAGTTTCCTCAAGGTACGACATGGTCGGCAACAGGCTTAGACGATGGTGCAGAACATTTCTATGCTGTGATTGAATATGGCTATCAATATTTATCGATCAGTCGTACAACCTCAATTGCTGTAAAATTAGGCACACGAGAAAATCACAATAAGAATAACTAATCGGAGCAGTCACCAATTTTTGCTGGTTCAGACTTTGTGATTCTGATGAGAATGATATACTTCGGACGGTGATGAAATCCTAAATAAAACGAAATGGAAATTTAAAAATGGCACATCAATTTACGGTAAATGAAACAATTCATGGTGTTTCAATTGAAGACTTTTCAAGACTGGTTGCAAATACTGCATTGCATGAAGCAGTGTGTAAACGTATTCCTGGGGAAAACTTAGAAATTATTGAGTCTGCAATAAATGGTGATATTTACACGCTTCGCCGTGAATATAATCTTGATGTAAATATTCCAGATGTTGCGAAAAAGCTATTAAAAAATGCATTCCGCTTAAAACGCTCTGATATTACCCATTTGAAAAATTTAACCTCAACAGTAGAGTTGGGTGCAAATTTACCTTTAGAAGCAAAAGGTGAGCGTAGTGTTACGGGTGACAATGAGAAAGTAAATATCTCTTTGACTTGGACTGTAAAAGTGAAAGTGCCTTTGATCGGCGGTATGCTAGAAAGACATGCTGAAGGTGAAATTCGTAAATTTAGCCAACTCGAAATTGAAATTGTTGCTGATGAATTAAAGAAAAATCTTTAATTTAACTTAGATTAGAAAAAACGCTTCGTATCATCAATACGAAGCGTTTTTTTATTTTAGCGTGAAAATGATAGAAGCCACATGAAATATCCAATACTATGTTATTTACTATTTGATCAAGAATAAGGTCATTGTTATGAGTGTGGTTTTAGCTGTAGCACAGCGTGGTGAAGATATTTTAACCCTTAAAGCTGCAACCGTTGGGGATGGAGAGTTTAATAGTGAATGGTTGATGCAACTTGCTTCAGCGATGCATGCGACCATGCTTGATCGTAATGGTGTTGGGATTGCTGCACCGCAGGTTTATATTTCAAAACGAATTATTATTGTCGCTTCTCGTCCAAATATACGCTATCCGGATGCGCCTGAAATGGATGCGGTAGTGATGGTGAATCCTGAGATTCTAGCCTTTTCTCAAGCGACTTGTTTGGGTGAAGAGGGGTGTTTGAGTGTTCCTGATCAGCGCGGTGTAGTGGAGCGAGCACAAGCGATTAAAGTACGTTATTACACTTTGCAAGGTGAGGTGGTTGAAACCACTTATGAGGGTTTTCCTGCGCGGATCGTTCAACATGAAGTTGATCATTTGGATGGTGTGTTGTTTGTGGAGCGGATGTCTGCTTAAAAGTGGAGATTAATGAAGCCTTATAATAAAATATAAAACAGCCAGCACAGGATTTACGAAGCAATATGACTGATGCTGAGTAATTGCTTTAATAGTAATTGAATTTAACCCAATAGATAAACTAAAAGTGTAGAAATATCAGTTCTTGCTTGAGTTGATATAGGAAAAACTAATGAGCGTACTCAAGTTAAGTAAATATAACTCTTTTATAAACACTGATTGTATTAAATTAATACAGGGAGAATTTTTGGGAGTTATATTTCTTATAGTTTGTTTGGGGGGCTTAGTACCAGCCGTATTTGACTCAGATCGATGGGTAATAAATTTTTTTGATTACCATGTGTCTTTGTATTATTTTTATCCTGTTTTTGTTGGATTTTTAGGGCTGACCTATTTGTTTAGAAATTTTTTTAAATTCTATCGTCACACCATTTTTAATTTCTGTTCTAAAGACAGCTCTATAGTTTTTAATATTTGTTGGTTTAAAAATATTCAGTCTAAAAATTTTGGTATTATCATTGCTAAACATCGTATTGGACATTGGAATGGTTTTAAAAAAGAATATTTTAATTGTGTAGGCATCAAGATTAATAATAAAGTTTATCTCATTCCAGTTGAAGAGGATAAACAGGATGAACTCGTGCAACTGCTACTTGATAATGGAGGTTCACTGGTTTAATCCCTAAAATTAAGGGATTTCTATTGTCCATCAGTAAACTTGGTCGTTGAATGTGATGGTGGTCAGTATTATACAGAAGATGGTTTGGAAGCGGATCAGAATCGAGATCAAACTTTAAGTGAGTTAGGACTTTTGGTTCTCAGGTTTTCTAATCATCAGATTTTGACTGAAACTGAGGCTGTGGTGGAGCAGGTTTATTGGGGGGTTCAGCAGAGATTGGAATCTCCCTCTTGCGAAACTTAGATTCTCACTTTTGGCAAAGGAGGACTTGCCGTGAGTTGAATGTAGGTCTTAGATTTCGCGGCACTCCCTCCTTTGTAAAGGAGGGTTGGGGAGGATTATAATTATTTATATCCTTAAATTTATGAAAGTAGTTTAGTAAAAAGCATATTAAACTTAATGACTAAAATTGAATGAATCATCAGACGAATATATTTTTTGATGTCATACGCTAGGAACGTTTCAATGAGAAAAACTTACCTCATATTAGCTTTAATTGTGTATATGTTGCTGAATCCTTTGGCTGCTTTTGCTGAGTCTATTGAATCAAATGAGGTGATGGATATTTTTATTGGGACGTTGGATGTTAAAAACAAGAAAGTGATTTTGACGCGTTGTGATATTGGTAGAAATATATATGAACTAAAAGATGCTGAATGGAGTGATGAAAAAGCAGTATCAAACTTTTTATCTAAGGAAAAAGATATGATAAAAACTGTATATGCTGAGGTTGTTGGAGCTTATAGAGGTGATGGAAATAAGAATATACTTTTAGTTGATTCGATTAGTGATATTACAGAAAGAAAAAGTTGTCATTTAAGTGATTTACTTTAAGTTGTAGCTTAGATTAAATATTTTTTGTATAGAAAATAGTGGTTTGATACTTTATTGTTGAAGTTGCCTTTATTATTTTGTAATATAGCATCAATGGGTTGGACGAATGCTTAGCTTGCTTAGAAGTATTTTATAAATACCACCAAAAATTATTAAAAAAAATGCCCCACAAGTGAAAAGTAAAAAAACAGCAATAGATAATTTTGAGATTTCACTTTTTACTTTGTGAAAATCAATGAGTTGTTGATTATTCAAAGTGTGCTGAGTTTTCTCTTGTGTTAAAGAATTAATCCAACTGATATTTTTGATAAAAAATTTGTCTCCCAATCTTACAATATCTAATTCTTGTATTATATAGTTCTGTTCTTCTACTTGTTGCTTATTACAAATGGTTTCAGAGTAGCTTGAACAGCCAATGAGAAAAAAACGGTTTTTATTTTGAGTGATGAATATGGTGTCAGCTTTATTGAACCTTTTAATACTAAACTCATAAATCATAGAATCATTAGTTTTAAGATGTAGGTGTGGAATTACCTTAACTATTTTCTGAGGATTTAATATTTTATAGATACCTAGCGTAATTGTAAAAAGTATGATTGTAGTTAATATTAAAGCTATAATTTGTGCTAGATTGCTTTTTTGATGATTGTTTAGTTTAAAGCCAAGATTCATTTCTATTTTTGAAGAACTAATGTTATTTGTCAGTATATAGATTATACGTGTATTTTTGGAAGTTTGGTCAAACTTAATATATAGAATAAATTATTTGAACTTGTAAAAAATCCCTCCCAACCTCCCTTTAAAAAAGGGAGGAGCTGTCACGTAATTCATTTAATCACATGACATCTCCCTCTTTTTAAGGAAGTGAGAAGCATTGCTTAACAAGGATCAACCAATCGAATCATCTAAATTTGGTGCTAACCAACGCTTCGCTTCATCCAGTGTCCAACCTTTACGTTTTGCATAATCCTCAAGCTGATCTTGAGAAATCTTGCCTACGTTAAAGTATTCACTTTCAGGGTGCGAATAATAGAAACCACTGACAGAAGAAGGTGGCATCATCGCAAAGTGTTCAGTCAGTTTCGTACCAATCTTTTCTTCCGAACCTAACCAGTCAAATAGCACTGCTTTCTCAGAGTGCTCTGGACAAGCAGGGTAACCCGGTGCAGGACGAATCCCGACGTATTTCTCTTTGATCAATTCTTCATTGCCCAAAGTCTCATCCGCTTTATAACCCCAAAACTCTTTACGGACACGCTGATGTAAATGCTCGGCAAATGCTTCAGCAAAACGATCTGCCAAAGACTGAATTAAAATTGCAGAATAGTCATCACCTTTGGCTTTATATTCATTTGCCAATTCTTCCGCACCGAAGATCGACACGGTAAAACCACCTAAATAATCTTCTGGCTGCTCAGATTGTTTAATAAAGTCAGCTAAAGACAGATTTGGTTTACCTGTGACTTTGTCAGATTGCTGGCGTACATGTTCAAAAGTATGCGTGAGCTGTTGAGCCGTTTCATCAAATACACTGACCGTATCCGCACCAGTACGTTGCGCAGGGTATAAACCAAACACGGCACGAGCATCGAACAGTTTGTTGTCGATCACATCTTTTAACATCGCTTGAGCTTGGTTATATAAATCTGTTGCTGCTTCACCCACAACTTCATCTTGTAAAATTTTCGGGAATTTTCCTGCCAAACTCCAAGAAATAAAGAATGGTGTCCAGTCAAAATACTCCACCAAGGTTGCAAGTGGGTAGTTGGTGAGAACGTGTGTGCCCAATGTATTTGGAATCGGCGGCACATAGTCTTTATCGACCTTAAAGCCATTTTTAACAGATTCTGGGTAGCTCAGTTTTGCCGCTTTTGGTTGCTTATTGGCTAAGCGCTCACGAATTTTGGCATATTCAGCACGTTGTTCTGCGATAAAACTACCACGCATTTCAGGTGAAAGTAGGGTAGTTGCAACACCCACTGCCCGCGATGCATCGGCAACATAAATCACCGCATCATTTGAATATTGTGGATCAATTTTTACTGCGGTATGTGCTTTCGATGTGGTCGCACCACCAATCAATAGCGGAATATTAAAGCCTTTGCGTTGCATTTCTTTGGCAACAAAGACCATTTCATCGAGTGAAGGAGTAATCAAACCCGACAAACCGATGATGTCACACTTTTCATCAATTGCAGTTTGCAAGATTTTTTCACAAGGAACCATGACTCCAAGGTCAACGATGTCGTAGCCATTACAACCAAGTACCACACCCACGATATTTTTACCAATATCATGAACGTCGCCTTTGACGGTTGCCATCAGGACTTTACCTTTAGGCTTGCTATTTGTTTTTGCCGCCTCGATATACGGATTCAGCCATGCCACCGCTTGTTTCATCACGCGCGCAGATTTGACCACTTGTGGTAAGAACATTTTGCCCGAACCGAATAGGTCGCCGACGACGTTCATACCATCCATCAATGCGCCTTCAATCACATCAAGTGGACGTTTTGCTTTTAAACGCGCTTCTTCTGTATCTTCATCAATATAGGTGGTGATGCCTTTAACAAGGGCATATTCAAGACGCTTTTCTACAGATTGATTACGCCACTCAAGGTTTTCCGCTTCACGTTGTGCACCGCCTTGACCACGGTATTTTTCAGCAACTTCAAGCAGCTTTTCAGTGGCGATTTGACCCGACTCACCTTGGTTTTGATTGAGAACCACATCTTCAACCGCTGCTTTGAGGTCAGGGTCAATATCATCATAAATGGCCATTTGCCCAGCATTGACGATTCCCATGGTCATGCCTTGTTTGATGGCATAGTAGAGGAACACTGAGTGAATCGCTTCACGGACAGGCTCATTTCCGCGGAACGAGAATGAGACGTTAGAGACACCACCTGAAATCATCGCATGAGGTAAGTTCTGTTTGATCCAACCTGTCGCTTCAATAAAGTCCACAGCATAGTTGTTGTGTTCTTCAATACCCGTTGCAATGGCAAAGACGTTCGGGTCAAAAATAATATCTTCAGCAGGGTAGCCGATTTCATTGACCAAAATGTCATAAGAGCGTTTACAGATTTCACGTTTACGCGCAGCGGTATCCGCCTGACCAGCTTCGTCAAATGCCATAACAATCACAGCAGCACCATACTGGCGGCATAAGCGTGCTTTCTCGACAAACTCGTCATAACCTTCTTTTAAGGAAATCGAGTTGACGACGGGTTTACCTTGCACGCATTTTAAACCTGCTTCAATGATTTCCCATTTTGATGAGTCAATCATGATCGGTACACGAGAAATATCAGGCTCAGATGCCACAAGATTCAGGAAATGGACCATCGCAGTTTGCGAATCGAGCATCCCTTCATCCATATTAATATCGATGATCTGTGCACCTGCCACCACTTGTTGCTGAGCAACTTCTAAGGCTTCTGCAAAGTTTTCTTCACGGATTAAACGCAGGAATTTTTTTGAACCTGTAACGTTGGTACGCTCACCGACATTCACAAAGAGCGAATCATCATAAATGTTAAATGGCTCTAAACCACTTAAACGACAGGCAGGAACGGTTTCAGGTATTTGTCGTGGTTTAATATCTTTTACGGCATTATAAATGGCGCGAATATGATCTGGTGTAGTACCACAGCATCCGCCTGTGATATTGATTAAACCACTTTCAGCAAATTCTTTGATGAACTCAGCCGTTTGTTCAGGTGTTTCATCATATTCACCAAACGCGTTTGGCAATCCTGCATTTGGATGCGCTGAAACAAAGGTATCAGCAATATCGGCAATGGTTTTAACGTGCGGACGCATCGCATCTGCACCCAAAGCACAGTTAAAGCCGATAGAAAGTAAATCGCCGTGACGGACAGAGTTCCAGAATGCTTCGGCAGTTTGACCTGTTAAGGTACGACCAGATGCATCGGTAATCGTGCCTGAAATCATCAATGGCAGTTCACGACCGATTTGCTTGAAGACCTCTTTGACCGCGAAGATCGCAGCCTTACAGTTTAAGGTATCAAAAACGGTTTCGATCAGGAGGATGTCCGAACCACCTTCGATCAAAGCATGGGTTGCTTCTATATAGTTTTCTTTAAGTTCATCGAAAGTAATGTTACGAAATGCAGGATCATTTACATTTGGCGAAATTGAACAGGTGCGTGATGTTGGACCCAATACACCAGCCACAAAGCGTGGTTTCTCTGGCGTTGAGTATTTATCACAGGCAGCTCTCGCCAAACGCGCAGCTTCACGGTTGATCTCAGGAACCAAATCTTCCATGTGGTAATCGGACATTGAGACGCGAGTACCATTGAAGCTGTTAGTTTCGATAATATCTGCACCAGCATCCAAATACGCTTCATGAATGCTTTGAATAATTTGTGGTTGTGTTAGAACCAATAAATCGTTATTACCTTTAAGGTCCGATGCCCAGTCTGCAAAACGTTCCCCACGATAATCTTCTTCTTCTAATTTATGGCGTTGAATCATAGTTCCCATCGCACCATCAATGATCAGGATGCGCTGGGCGAGAAGTGATTTTAGGGTGGCAAGTGTGGACATAAGGAACCCCAGTATATGATGAAGATAAAAAGCAGGGGCATTGTAACAGAAGCCGTATCAATGCGTATATTTTCAGTACAGTAGAGTGATGATCTGTCAGTTCACATTAAAAATGTCTTCAACGTTTCATTAAACTGCAATAATTAAAAGTAATAATGTTTAAAAATAAAACAGTGCCCTGAAATATGACAATAACATGTCATCTTTCGTAGCATTTGTTGCAAAATCAGACAAACAGTTTTTAAGGTGTTTTTGTTTTATTAATTGTTTGTTTTTATTGGTTTTAATAAATTAATAAGGTGGATTTATCGCCAAAAAACATGAAAAATTGATGTAAAAGTATGAAATTTTGGCTTCATATGGCATTCCTTTGTCATATAATTGTCATAATTTAATTAAACAATACGGGGGATTTCATCATCCTCTGTCCGTCTACATGAATTCTAATCTTCCCCCTGCTTCGGATTCACCACTTGCCAACCCAGCGGCAAAATCAACGAATGTACATGTACCAACACCGAAATTTTTTATGCCGGTGTTTTTGACGATTATTGTTGCAACACTTATTTATATCGGTTTTCAGGTCAGTGCTGACTTAGCACATGTTCCTGCTTTAAGTTTATATTCTGTCATTTTATTATCAACGGCTCTTTTTATTGCTTTGGCATTCGAGTTTGTAAATGGTTTCCATGATACTGCCAATGCGGTAGCGACGGTCATTTATACCAATGCGCTTCCTGCACCTGTAGCGGTGATGTGGGCGGGCTTCTGTAACTTCTTAGGGGTTATGGTTGCCAGTGGTGCAGTTGCATACGGTATTATTGCATTGCTCCCTGTTGAAATGATTATGAATGTAGGCAGTGGTGCAGGCTTTGCGATGGTCTTTGCATTGCTGATTGCAGCGATTGTGTGGAATTTGGGAACATGGTTCCTCGGTATTCCTGCTTCTAGCTCACATACATTGATTGGCTCAATTTTGGGTGTGGGGATTATGAACCACTTGCTCAATGCTTCGACTGGCGCGACCAGTGGCATTGACATGGATCAGGTGCTTAAAGTTGGTAAGGCTTTACTGTTCTCGCCAATGATTGGTTTCGCTTTCGCTGCGGTTCTATTCTTGTTGGTTAAGAAAATATTTAAAAACCAAATGGAGTTGTTCCAACCGCCTGTTGGCAATAAGCCACCACCACCGTTAATTCGTGGTATCTTGATTTTCACTTGTACTGGGGTCAGTTTTGCTCACGGTTCAAATGATGGTCAAAAGGGCATGGGCTTAATCATGTTGATCTTGATTGGCTTGGTTCCATTAGCATATTCATTAAATAAAAATTTAGATGAAAAACATCTACAGTCATTTGAACAATTGTCTTCTCAAACGGCTTTGGTTTTAAATGTTGATCGACAAGATTATTCTGATGAAAAAGCGCGTGAAGTGCTGACCACCTATATTCAAACCAAAGAACAAACGCCAGAAGTTATACCTGCATTGGCAAGTATGACCAATCATTTAGGCGAGAAAGTTGCAGCTTATGGTGACCTCAAAAGCATCCCTGAAGAAGGTGTGGCAGAGTTACGTAATGACATGTACTTGAGTACGACTGCTTTTAAACGTCTAGACAAAGCTGAAGCATTGCCAGTGATGAATGATGAACAAAAGAAAGTGGTGAAAGAGTATCGCAGCAATATGGATTCATTTTTACAGTACATCCCGACTTGGGTAAAAGTAGCAGTCGCTCTTGCGCTTGGTCTCGGCACGATGGTGGGCTGGAAACGTATTGTAGTGACTGTGGGTGAGCGTATTGGTAAGAATCACATGACCTATGGTCAAGGGATGTCTGCTGAGCTTGTTGCGATGAGTACCATTGCGGCGGCTGATGGTTTCGGCATGCCAGTTTCAACGACGCATGTCTTAAACAGTGCGGTTGCGGGTACCATGGTTGCGAATAAGTCAGGCTTGAACTTCGCTACGGTAAGAACAATTCTGTCTGCATGGGTATTTACTTTACCAGCAACGATCTGTTTATCAGGTGGCCTATACTGGTTATTCCTACAGTTTGTTTCTTGATTTAACGATTCGATTTTAGATGTTAAAGGCTTTGCTTCGGCAAGGCTTTTTTGTTTTTAATTGGCTCTCTTGCGTAAATCTGTTCTTAACGGCATATTCAAGCCTATAATTTATAAATGAATAAGCTTGTAACGCTTGTACTGTTCATCATTTTTCTATGATGAAGTTTTGGTTAATCAGCAAATATAACGATGAGGCTCAATGCTATGCTGAGCCAAACAGTAAGTGAGAGAACCACTTTGAAATAGTTCTTCAGCGCAGTAAAGCGTTTTAAAGTTGACAAGCATATGGCGTATAAGGGGGAATGGAAATGTATTTTTTATCTAGAATCTGGGCTGAATTACGCGCTGTTTTTTATACGATCCTATTGGTTTTGGGCTCATCATCACTCTATGCCAAAACACCCACGTTTCAGGATTATCCTGCGAAAAAGTACACAGGAAAAAATTACCCCTTAAAACTCAATCCATATAGCCAGAAATACCGCACTTTATTTAAAGAGATGTCCAAACAAAAACCAAATTTTGCAGGGCACTATGTTATGGAAACGGTTGGTTGCGGTGGGGGATGCAGCTTTGCTTTAGCCTATAATGCCAAAACAGGGCAGAGCTTTATTTTGCCTGATACCTTTGCTGATTGTTATAGTGAACAGAAAGGCTTTACCCAAAATGATATTGTTTACCAAAAAGACAGTCGTTTGGTCATGGCTGTGGGGAGTCGTTTTGGTAATCAAGAAATTTGTGAAACCGTGTATTACCAAGTGGATAGTGATCGTTTTAAGCAAATTTCAAAACAATTGAGATAAGAAGCAAGATACTTGTATAGAAAGGAATACGTTGTTTTTGGCTTAGTATGTTCTATCTTCTTTTAGATTAAAATGGGCAAAAAATGGCTACTCTAAAGTAGCCATTTTTTATTTATTAGATTTTAAGCTTGTTGAATGCCTGCAACAACCCAATCTTGTTGTGAGCCAGCAGGTTTAACAAAGTGCCAAATTTCAGTAAATGGCTGTGGCAAGCTATTCAGATCTTCGCTCACAGTACCTGTAAAACGAACGCTGACAACGTATTGACCATTTTCAGTTGAACTTTCGACCACCATTGCATTGAGGTTGCTAAATTCAGCCACATCTTGATCTTGGTTGGCCATAATGTCGCTATACATCGAGTTGTAAAGCTCTGGTGATAAATAACGACGAATTTCTTCGATATTATTTGCGTTGTTCACTGATTGGATGTGGTTAAAGCGTTGACGTGCAGTACGCAAGAATGCCGCTGGTTCAGTACCATCTGGCAGTTGATTGCCATTGCTGGTCGAAGCACTACCAAATGGTGCTTGAGTTGGAGCATTGCCGAACGGTGCTTGAGTCGCAGCACCACCACCAACTGATTGACCAAAGATATTGGTGTTGTCACCTGTTTGGCGAGCAGTTGGTTGTGATGTTGTTTGACGGCTAAAATTATTTCGACCGCTATTGTTCGGAGCGTACGGATTATCTGCTGCTAATTTTTTTTTTGCGCCTAATCTGCGGAACACAAAGAAGGCGGCGGCGGCTGCAAGTAGAACCCAAATCCAACTAGGAAGCCCTTGTTTCTCCTCCTCGGCTGCAACAGCTTGTTGTTCTGTTTGAGCTGGATCTTTATCATCTGCCATTGCGTTTGCTGCAACGGCACCTAATGCTGCGCCAGCGACACCTGCGGCAACCATACCACCGACACCAGGACCTGCTTTTTGAGGTGCAGCAGTCGGAGCGGCTTGTTGTTGTGCTGGTGGAGTCGCTTGGCGAGGTTGTTGATAAGACTGGCTAGATGAGTTAGATCTGCTCATACCATGACTCTTTCCGCCGCCTGCACGTTTCGCTTCTGCGAGTGGTGCAGCAACCAAGGTTGCCATTAATAAAGCGGCCATCAAGCCACGCTGGTGTACTTGCATCGAAAATCCCTATTTAGTTCCAATTAGTAAGTGTATTTATGCAGGCATTTGCACTGAATTTCAACTAGAAAAGCATTTTTTTTATGACAATTCATCACTAAGTTGCATCGCTTCAGTCAAGGCTTCATGTAATCGTGCAACTGCAATCACTTGGATACCTTCAATTGGTTTTTGTGGTGCGTTGCCTCGAGGTAAAATCACATATTTAAAACCATGTTTAGCGGCTTCTTTTAAACGTTCCTGACCATTTGGCACTGGGCGGATTTCACCTGATAGCCCAACTTCGCCAAAAACAGCCAATTGTTGAGGTAAGGCTTTGCCACGTAAGCTGGATGCGCAGGCAAGTAGAACCGCAAGGTCAGAACCTGTCTCGGTGATTTTTAAGCCACCGACCACATTGATGTAAACGTCTTGACCAGCAGTTTGAACCCCGCCGTGTCGATGCATGACTGCAAGCAACATATTTAAACGGTTTTGTTCTAAACCTAGTGCGACACGACGAGGTTGACCATGTGCATCATCGACTAAGGCTTGAACTTCAACTAGGAGTGGGCGAGTACCTTCACGGCTGATCATTACAATTGAACCCGGGATGGCTTCATCATAACGGCTCAGGAAAATTGCGGATGGATTGGCGACTTCACGTAGACCTTTATCGGTCATAGCAAAGACCCCAAGTTCGTTGACTGCACCAAAACGGTTCTTCACTGCACGAATCATGCGATAACGTGAGTCAGATTGACCTTCAAAATAGAGCACGCAATCGACCATGTGTTCCAAAACACGAGGGCCAGCCAGTGCACCTTCTTTGGTGACATGACCTACGAGAAACAAAGCTGTGCCGCTATTTTTGGCGTAACGGGTGAGTAATGCAGCTGATTCTCGAATTTGAGAGACGCCACCGGGTGCCGATTGTAAGGTTTCGGTATATAAGGTTTGAATGGAGTCCAAAATGGCAACAGCAGGGCGCACTTGTGCTAAAACATCACAGATACGTTCAACACAAGTTTCAGCCATGACTTTGAGTTGATCGGTAGGCAAATCTAAACGTTGTGCCCGCAATGCAACTTGAGAAAGTGATTCTTCGCCAGTGATATAGAGTGCTGAGCTTTTTTTGCTGGCCATGTGGGTGGCGGTTTGCAGCAAGATGGTAGACTTACCAATCCCCGGATCACCACCAATCAAGACCACTGATCCTGTGACTAAGCCACCACCTAAAACACGGTCAAACTCACTCACCCCTGTGGCTAAGCGAGTTTCATTGGAAACGGAGACTTGATTTAAGGTGGTAATACTTGCTGCTTGACCTGCATATCCACCGCCCATTTTGGGTTGACTACGATGAGTGACGCTCGGTTCTATACGGATTTCAGTGAGACAATTCCATTCACCGCATTCGGTACATTGCCCAGCCCATTTCGGATGATCTGCGCCACATTGTTCACAACGGTAAATAGTTTTAATTTTTGCCATATTTAAAATTGAAAATTTTCTGTAAATTAGTTAAAAAGTAAAGTAATTACGAAAACATTGCGCCAATCGTATTTCTCTTAATAAGGATGAAGAGAAAAGGGCGATTTTCGTAACTCACTGGTTAAAGGGAAGTGCTCAGCAAAATAACATGATATAAGACTTTTACAAGTAAGATACAGTGTGTTTTTGAGTTAATATACTTGTTCAGTTCACTTTTTCCATGGACGGTTTTGAGCATTTGTTCAATTCTTGGCATGATACTCCGGTTGATTGGCATAGATATTGCTGATGCTCAAGCAAATGGAAATATAACGGTTGTTATATTTCCAATTTTAATAAAAAAGGTTGATATATATGAGTGCAGCAGAAATTGTTAATTGGGTAAATGGCATTATCTGGAGCCCCGCGCTAATCTATTTATGTTTAGGTGCAGGTTTATTTTTCTCTATTCTTACGCGTTTTGTCCAAGTACGACAGCTTAAGGAGATGGGAAGGCTATTAATTAAAGGAACATCCTCTTCACAGGGTATTTCATCATTTCAGGCGTTATCCGTTTCACTTTCTGGTCGTGTTGGTGTAGGTAACATTGCTGGGGTTGCCGCAGCGATTGGTTTTGGTGGTCCGGGTGCTGTATTTTGGATGTGGGTGGTTGCATTTTTAGGTGCAAGTACCGCTTATGTCGAATCGACTTTAGGTCAAATTTATAAAGTTGAATATCAAGGACAGTATCGTGGTGGTCCCGCTTTTTATTTTGATAAAGGTCTAGGGCAGCGCTGGTTAGGTATTCTATTTGCGATTGCTGCAATTATTTCCTGTGGTTTGTTCTTGCCGGGCATTCAAGCGAATGCAGTCGGAAATGCATTTACGCAAATTACAGGTGACGGTGCCATTGTTTTTGGCAATGTCGGTGCTTATAAGTTGTTGGCACTTGTTATCATTGTCACGTTATTATCGGTCATTATTTTCGGTGGTATTAAGCGTATCGCTCGATTTGCTCAGTTTGTTGTACCATTTATGGCACTGGGCTACATTATCATGGCGCTGGTGATCATTTTTATGAACATTCAGGAACTTCCGGGTGTGGTTAAAATGATTTTTGCTGATGCTTTTTCACCAATGGCGGGTATCGGTGCTGCGATTGGTTGGGGAGTAAAACGTGGTGTTTACTCAAATGAAGCAGGTCAAGGTACAGGCCCTCATGCAGCAGCAGCGGCTGAAGTTCAACATCCAGCACAGCAAGGTTTAGTACAGTCTTTCTCTGTCTATGTTGATACTTTATTTGTTTGTTCAGCGACCGCGTTCATGATCTTGATTACGGGGATGTATAACGTTCAAGGTACTTTAGAAGCAGGTCAATTTATTGTGCAAAATGTCGGTGCTTCTGTTGAAATTGGTTCACCAGCATTCACTCAAATGGCTGTAAGTACGGTCTTTGGTGGTTTTGGTCAAATCTTTGTCGCACTCGCAGTTTTCTTCTTTGCTTTCACGACAATTATTGCCTACTACTATATTGCTGAAACCAATATTACTTATCTCAGCTATATCACCAAAACACCTTCATTAATGTTCCTGACTAAATGCTTCATTCTTTCAGCCGTTATTTATGGTGTGATTAGTGCGACGGGTTATATTTGGGGGATCGGTGATATCGGTGTTGGTCTAATGGCATGGATTAATATCATTGGTATTATCATGACCTATTTCATTTGGAAACCAACCATCAAGGCACTCAACGATTACGAGCAACAACAAAAAGCAGGCGTGACGAAGTTTACTTTTGATCCAGTCAAACTCGGAATCCGTAATGCAACATTCTGGGAAGATCGTTTGAAGAAAGAAAAAGAACAAGAACAAAAAAAATGATCTAGTTTTCTCTAGTTAAGTATCGCCCAACATAAAAAAACAGCCCTTGTGGCTGTTTTTTTATGTTTAGACTTTAGCCTATCGATTGATCACGCTATACTGCTGCGAATTGTAAAAGTTAGGTGCTCAGATGCGTCCAGTCATTTGTTCTATCAGTGTGTTGTTGAGTTGTGTTGTATTAAGCGCATGTGGTCAGTCGGGTGCATTGCAACTTCCTTCTGATCCAAACCATGATAAGCGTGCAAAATACCTGCTTTATAAAAATGAAGCATCTACAGCCAAAGTATCATCTGATCTAAATAAGGATGAAGTGAAAGCGGAAAGCCAAGCAACATTATCAACGACTGAATCACAACCAACGTCACCTTAAGTTTGTAAACAAGGACATTTTCATGAGTTTCACGCGCATTAATGGAGTATTGCATGCTGAGCAATGTTCATTAGATCAGCTCGCACAGCAATTCGGTACACCTTTATATGTTTATTCAAAAGCGACTTTGGAGAAGCATTATTTGGATATGCATCGTGCTTTTGATTTTATTGATCATCAAATCTGTTTTGCGGTGAAATCAAACTCAAATATCGCTGTTCTGAATGTCTTGGCGAAACTCGGCGCTGGTTTTGATATTGTCACGGGCGGTGAGTTGGCGCGTGTGCTTGCAGCAGGCGGTGAGCCATCAAAAATCGTATTCTCTGGTTTGGGTAAATCTGAAGCAGATATTGAAAAAGCTTTAAATGTCGGTATTGCGTGCTTCAATGTTGAATCTTATGCCGAACTTGATCGGATTCAAAAAGTTGCGGCTAAATTAGGGAAAAAAGCCCCGATTTCTTTGCGTGTCAATCCTGATGTCGATGCTAAAACCCATCCTTATATTTCAACGGGTTTGAAAGAAAATAAGTTTGGTATTCCGAGCGATACCGTAAATGAAACTTATCAATATGCAGCGTCACTTCCGAACTTAGAGATCGTCGGGATTGATTGTCATATCGGTTCTCAATTGACTGAGACCAAGCCTTTTGTGGATGCACTTGATCGTGTGATGTTGATGATCGAGCAGTTGAAAAGCCTAGGTATCACCCTAAAACATATTGATATTGGTGGTGGTTTGGGTGTTTGTTATAAAGATGAAATACCGCCTACTGTTGCAGAATATGCCAATGCACTGCGACCTGCTTTAGAACAGTTAGGTTTAAAAGTATATATGGAGCCGGGTCGTAGTATTTCTGCCAATGCGGGTGCATTACTGACTAAAGTTGATTTACTCAAACCAACCAATCATCGTAATTTCGCCATTATTGATGCGGCAATGAATGATTTAATTCGCCCAGCTTTGTATGAAGCATGGATGGACATTCAGTCCGTAAACCCGAATGCCGATGTTGAAACTAAAACTTGGGATTTAGTTGGTGCCATTTGTGAAACAGGTGATTTTCTAGGTAAAGCGCGTGATTTGGCATTGCAGGAAAATGATGTATTAGCGGTATTAGGTGCTGGCGCATACGGTTTTGTAATGAGCTCAAACTACAATACCCGCGGTCGTGCTGCTGAAGTTATGGTCAATGGTGATCAAGCCTATTTAATTCGTGAACGTGAAACAATAGAATCACTCTGGGAAAGAGAGCATTTGTTACCTGAGGAGTAAATGGGGATGTATTTAGAATTTACCAAAATGCATGGTCTAGGCAATGACTTTATGGTTGTTGACTTGATTACCCAGCGCGCTTATTTAGATACCGTGACGATTCAGCGTTTAGCAGATCGCCATTTTGGTGTGGGTTTTGATCAACTTTTGATTGTTGAACCACCTGATTTTCCAGATGTGGATTTTAAATATCGTATTTTTAATGCGGATGGTTCTGAAGTAGAGCAGTGTGGTAATGGTGTGCGTTGTTTCGCACGATTTGTACATGAACGTCGTTTAACCACGAAAACCAAAATTCGTGTGCAGACCAAAGCGGGTATTGTTGAGCCTGAGCTGGGTGCAAATGGTTTGGTTCGTGTGAATATGGGCTATCCGAAGTTTCTACCACAAGAGATCCCATTTTTAACCGATGCACATGAAGATGCTGAAGGTCTTTATGCACTTGGTTTAGCCAACGATAAAAGTATCAACATTGATGTGGTGAATATGGGCAATCCGCATGCCGTTACCATTGTTCCTGATGTGCTGACTGCTGATGTTGCAGGGATGGGGCCTCAAGTCGAATCTCATGTTCGCTTTCCGCAACGTGTCAATGCTGGGTTTATGCAAATCCTAGATGAAAAACATGTACGTTTACGTGTGTTCGAGCGTGGTGTTGGTGAAACTTTAGCCTGTGGAACAGGGGCGTGTGCAGCAGCGGTGAGTGGTATGCGCCGTGGTCTACTTGCCAGTGAAGTTGAGGTTCAGCTTGCGGGTGGGAAGTTACATATCGCGTGGCGTGAAGGAGATGTGGTTTGGATGACAGGTCCAACCACACATGTCTATGACGCACGGTTAGATTTAAGATATTTTCAAGGTTAACCAAAAAGAGCACCAGATGATGGTGCTTTTTTGTTTTAGGCTCATACAAAGTTGCTTATGAATAAAATTATCTTTTTACCCGGTGCTTCAGGTGATCTGAGCTTTTGGCAGCCTGTCAGTGACTTATTGCCAAGCACTTATACTAAAGAAATTATCGGTTATCCAGGATTTGGCAGTGTTGAAGCGAATCATGACTTAACAAGTTTTGATGAACTGATTGATTATGTCGTTGGTCAAATACAACAAGAATGTATCATCGTTGCTCAATCAATGGGTGGTATTTTTGCTGTGGCTGCGGCATTAACCAAACCTGAACTGGTAAAAGGATTGGTTTTGGTTGCGACATCTGGTGGAATTTCACTGGAACCTTTTGATGTACAAGATTGGAGAGAAGGATATCGTCAGCATTATTTACAATATCCAGATTGGTTTGTGACAACCAATATCAATTTTGAAGCTGAATTGGGTTTAATCAAAAACGACGTATTGTTGTTGTGGGGAGACCAAGATCCTTTGAGTCCACCTACTGTCGGAGAATATCTAAGTCAGTGTTTTTCACATGCTGAATTACATGTCATTCAGGGCGGTGATCACCAGTTTGCGCATACACATGCACAGATTGTTGCTGAGCATATAAATCATTATTTGAACAGCATTTTATAGTTTTAACGTTTGCTGAATGCAAGTTTCAGTGCAAATAGAATAAAAATACTGCCTGTGATTCGATCCATGTAGCGAATAAATTTTGGCTGTTTTAAGTAATGTGATACGGATTGCATGGCAGAAATTAGAAACATAGACCAGATAAATCCGATGAACACATGAATCATGACCAGTCCCATCGTCCATGCAATCGGTGAGGCAGAGTGTGGAATAAATTGAGGGAGAAATGAAATATAAAAAATACCGACTTTGGGATTAAGCAAATTTCCAAAAAATCCTTTGATAAACCAATTTTGATTCGATCCAGAATTCGCTGTACTTGCAAGTTCTGCTCTAGGTTTGAAGATCATATTGAGTCCAAGCCATGCGAGATAAGCGGCACCGATCCATTTTAAAACATCAAAGGCTAGATCGGAGGTCATCAACAAAGCCCCTAAACCACAAGCGACGATTACACCCCAAGCAATACAACCCAAATTAATCCCTAAAGCAGCTTGAAATGCTTTTGCTTTACCTTCGAGTGTTGCTGTACGAATAATCAAGGTCGTATCAAGACCCGGAGTAATGGTGAGTAATGTAATAGCGATCAGATAAGGGATTAGAATTGTTGTCATTATGCTAAGCTTAAAATCTAAAACTTGAAATTTATTGTATTACAACCCTGAACAAGAGCAAAGCACTGCTTTGATCGCAGCGCAAGGCGAAGTTCGAGGACAGGGACATTTTACTTGCGGAACGTTGTTCCTCATACTACGTTATCTTGCGAAACAGTGTTTCTCATCATTTAAAATGACTAAATTTCGAAAAACATGCCTTGTACCATCTAAAAAATCTTGCGCCAAAAATGGCTCATGTCGCAATGAGAGCTATAGCTCGTAAGGTGAAATGTCAACAGACCCTAATACATCAGCATAAAAAAATTGTTAGACTGTAGGCGTGATGAATTCAATAACATGGAGAGCTATTTGGAAACCCCTGCAAAACTGCTTTCTATGTGGCTAAAAGAACGGATGATTCAAAATCAGTCAGAGCATACCATTACGGCTTATCGGCGTGATTTAACCGATTTTTTTCAATTTTGTGAATATAAACAACTCCAGTTGCAAGATGTTGAGGCTTCTGACCTAAGACAGTATTTGGCTGAGCGAGTTGAACGAGATCAACTTGGTGCAAGTAGTTTGCAACGGCATTTGACTTCAATTCGCCAATTTATGAAATGGGCGGAACAGGGGCAATATTTAGCACAAAATCCAGCAGAAGATTTTAAATTAAAACGCCAATCTCGACCTTTACCTGGTCTGATTGATATTGAAACTGTCAATCAAATCTTAGACCAAACAGCGCCTGAAAAACCGATTGATCAACAATTGTGGTTGCGGGATAAAGCAATATTGGAACTGCTCTATTCTAGTGGTTTGCGTTTGGCTGAGTTGCAAGGCTTGACCATTAAAGATATTGATTTCAATCGACAGTTACTAAGAATTACAGGTAAAGGTAATAAAACACGTATTGTTCCTTTTGGGGCTAAAGCTAAGGAAAGTTTGATTGAATGGCTTAAAGTCTATCGGATTTGGGCGGGGCAATTTACTGCAGATTCAGCGGTATTTATTACCCAGCGAGGTCAAATATTAAAACCACGGCAAATTGAAAACAGAGTAAAGCTGCAAGCGCAAAGAGCTGGAGTCGATGTCGATTTACATCCGCATTTATTAAGACATTGTTTTGCCAGCCATATGCTTTCCGCCAGTGGGGATTTACGTTCAGTACAAGAGATGTTAGGGCATAGTAATCTTTCAACCACCCAAATCTATACGCATGTGGACTTTGATCAACTCGCAAAAGTATATGACCAAGCCCACCCAAGAGCGCAGAAAAATGAGTATTAAACAACAATTTTCATTATCTCTAGATGATGATGCATTTATACAATGTAGCACTTGGATTGAAACGATCTTGCAGGAATACAAGACTGTTATTCAGTTAGATTATCAGGGTTATCTCAATCATTGTAAGCGTGTTGCAGCATGTTGTTTGACCTTATGCCAAGATAACGGAAGCGAGACAATTTATAAAATAGCGATCGCTGCTGCTTTTCACGATATTGGTATTTGGACTGCGAAAACCATTGATTATCTCTCCCCATCAGTAGAACAAATGCATCAATACCTTGTTGCAAATGATTTGTTAGATTGGGAAAAAGAAATCGGCTTGATGATTACCGAACATCATAAGTTAACCAAAACAGAATCTTCCGAATATCCACTGGTTGAATATTTTAGACAGGCCGATTATGCAGATTTTTCATTAGGTTTATTACGTTCAAATATTCCAATGCGCGAGTTTAAAAAATTAACCAAACAGTTTCCAAACTCTGGGTTTCACAAGACTTTGATTTGTTTGGGTATGAAGCGTTTATTGCAAAAACCGTGGAGCCCGTTACCGATGTTTAAATGGTAATTTGATTTGTTAACACCAAGCAATTAGGCTGAAGCGATATATTATGTTGCAAAATTGAGTGTTTAATAGCCGACTATTTTCAACTTTGTCATGAAAATTTGTTTAATTGGTATTCTTACTTTATTGCCAAGTTTTTGCAAAATAGATGCAATCGCTAAACTCACTGGCTATGATCGCTTGCGGATCGTGTTTATTCGATAAAATATATCGATTCGAGGTCGTTGAATTTATAAATTATAAGAAAAATCAAAGTGTAATATTAATGTTAATCAAACCCCAGCTTTATATGCTGAATAGGTGTTTTAAATTTGTGAACTGGGCATTTCATCTTTTTTCTGGTCGTAGCGGAAATTGTGACTTGACCAAAATGCCAAATACATTGCAAGATAGGGCACCTAAAAAGTTTCGATCGAAGAGTTAGAATGCTCTTTACTACATTTACTTGTTTAGAACAGCCGAGGATTACATGAAGGCTCTTGTTGCTGTAAAACGTGTGGTTGATGCCAACGTTAAAGTTCGTGTTAAACCGGACAATAGTGGGGTTGACCTTACCAACGTTAAGATGTCAATTAACCCATTCTGTGAAATCGCAGTGGAAGAAGCGGTTCGCTTAAAAGAAAAAGGAACGGTTTCAGAAATCGTTGTTGTTTCAGTGGGTTCTAAAGACGCTCAAGAACAAATTCGTTCTGCAATGGCTTTAGGTGCTGACCGCGGTATTTTAGTTGAAACTGCTGATGAAGTCGGCGCTTTAGAAGTTGCTAAAATCTTAAAAGGCGTTGTTGATGCTGAAAAACCAGAACTTATCCTTCTAGGTAAACAAGCGATTGATGATGACTCTAACCAAGTAGGTCAAATGCTTGGCGCTTTACTTGGTGCTGGTCAAGGTACTTTCGCATCTGAAGTTAAAGTTGATGGTGGAAAGGTTCAAGTAACGCGTGAAATCGACGGTGGTTTACAAACTGTTGAGCTTGGTCTTCCTGCAATCATCACAACTGACTTGCGTTTGAATGAGCCACGTTATGCTGCGCTTCCAAACATTATGAAAGCTCGTAAAAAGCCGCTTGATGTTAAATCACCTGCTGATTATGGCGTTTCAACTGGTACTAAGCTTAAAACAATTAAAGTTGAAGCACCTGCTGAACGTAAAGCTGGCGTGCAAGTGAAGTCTGTAGACGAGCTTGTAGAAAAATTGAAAAATGAAGCGAAAGTGATCTAATACAGAAGGATAAAATCATGAGTATTTTAGTTATCGCTGATCACAACAACCAGACACTTAACGGTGCAACTTTAAACGTTGTTGCGGCAGCTCAAAAAATCGGTGGTGATATTACTGTATTAGTAGCAGGTTCAGGCGCTCAAGCTGCTGCTGATGCTGCTGCTAAAGTTGCTGGTGTGAGCAAAGTATTGCTTGCTGACAATGCTGCTTATGCAAACCAATTGGCTGAAAACGTTGCTGGCTTAGTTGCTGACATCGCGAAAGGCGGTTACAAATACGTACTTGCTGCTTCTACTACGACGGGTAAAAACTTACTCCCACGTGTTGCTGCACTTCTTGATGTAAGCATGATCACAGATATCATTGCTGTTGATTCTGCAAATACATTCAAGCGCCCAATCTATGCGGGTAATGCAATCGCAACTGTTCAATCTGATGAAGCAATCATCGTTGGTACAGTTCGTGGTACTGCATTTGATGCGGTTGCTGCTGAAGGCGGTTCTGCTGCTGTTGAAACAGTTGCGGAAGCAAATGATGCGGGTATTTCTAAGTTCGTAAACGAAGAAATCGTGAAACTTGATCGTCCAGAATTAACTGCTGCACGTATCGTAGTTTCTGGTGGTCGTGGTGTTGGTTCTGGTGAGAACTACCACAAAGTACTTGATCCATTGGCTGACAAACTTGGCGCTGCTCAAGGTGCGTCTCGTGCTGCGGTTGATGCTGGTTTCGTACCAAACGACTTCCAAGTAGGTCAAACTGGTAAAATCGTTGCGCCTGATCTTTATATGGCAATCGGTATTTCAGGTGCGATTCAGCATTTGGCGGGTATGAAAGACTCTAAAGTTATTGTTGCGATCAACAAAGACGAAGAAGCGCCAATCAACAGCGTTGCTGACTACTGGTTAGTGGGTGACTTGAACACTGTTGTACCTGAATTGGTATCTAAACTTTAATTCTTTTTTGAATTAAGGTAAAAAAGCGCTCTTGCGCAAGCAGTTAAAGCGATGCTTTACTGCTTTGCTCAGGAGCGTTTTTTATTAGAAGTGAGGTTAAGTGTACTTGTTGGTACACTTTTGCTAAAATATACACTTTGATCCATTTTGGATATTTTTTCTCCCATGAAGTTTGATTTACGTTTTAATTACACGACCGTGGCTTTACTGACACTGTTGTTGGTGATCTTGTTTTTGACAAATGTTGATTCACATTTCTTAATGACTTGGAAAGTTCATCTGATCGAAGATGCGCAAGCCTTGGTGTTATTGGCATGTGTGGCATTTACGTGGTTCTATATGAAGCCGAAACACTTAACAGAATCAAAAAAACTATTTTGGCTTTGGGCGATTGCATGGTGGTTTATGTTTTTTGGCCGTAGTATTAGCTGGGGACGTGATTATTTTCCTGATATTCCACATCTTTATTTTCGAATCATTTCTATTTTTGTGATTGCACCTGTTGTGCTCATGCCTTTTCTTTCAAAGTTGCGTGAAGAAATTAAATATAAATTCAATTCTGTTCCATTCCCATTCTGGTACTTGTTGATTGCGTGTGTCTCTTTATTTTTTGCTGATAGCGTTGAGCACCATCGATTTATTGATACATGGTTGTTGAGTAACACCATTCAGCCTGATGTGGTAGAGGAGCTGTATGAGGTACCCTTTATTTTAGCATTATTCTGTGCAGCCTTTTATTTTATGCAGTGGGACAAAATAATCGTCAATGAAACATCAATGATTCATGTAGAACAGATCGAAGTAAAGTGATTGTTCTGGTGCGGCATTGGTGAGCGGCAGTTGTTAAAATCGGGGTGTTTTATTGCCATAAACTTGATATTGAGAATCTGAGTGACGCGGTCGCTTGGATTCGATGCCAAATATAATAAAAACATTAGTGCGAATTTCTAATTTTTCTGGGGCGAATATGTGCAGTATCACCAATTTTATAATATTAAATGCGATACCAATACAAAATAAATCGGTGATCTTTTGTTCAAAAAAAAAGTAGATTGCGCTTTATCTGACAGTTAATCACTTAGTGTTTTTAACTTGTTAATTCTAATGATTTTTTTATTGTAAAAAAATGCTATTTTCAGATCTCTAAACTCCCAGTTAGCTTGTGCTTTATGCTATAATTTTTCGCTGTATTTTTTTATTTTTAGCTCAAGTTTTTGGGCTAAATTTTGCAAGATTGAAGACATAAAAACAGGTAGATCCATCTACTTGTAAACAAGGAGTATGCATGAGCGTATCGGAAATCAGACCGATTGCCATTGAGGACGAACTCAAGCATTCATATCTAGATTACGCGATGAGCGTAATTGTATCTCGTGCATTACCAGATGTAAGAGACGGTCTTAAACCTGTTCATCGTCGTGTGTTGTTTGCAATGCATGAATTGGGCAATGATTATAACAAATCATACAAAAAGTCTGCTCGTGTTGTCGGGGACGTGATCGGTAAATATCACCCCCACGGTGACAGTGCTGTATACGAAACAATTGTTCGTATGGCACAGGACTTTAGCTTGCGTTACATGTTGGTTGATGGTCAAGGTAACTTCGGTTCAGTTGATGGGGATAGCGCGGCAGCAATGCGTTATACCGAAGTTCGTATGCAGAAGTTGACCCATGAAATTTTGGCTGATTTAGAAAAAGATACGGTCGACTGGGAAGACAACTACGACGGCTCTGAGCGTATTCCTCAAGTCATGCCAACGCGTATTCCAAATCTTCTGATCAATGGAACCACGGGTATTGCGGTGGGTATGGCGACCAATATGGCGCCACACAACATGACTGAAGTGGTCAATGCTTGTTTGGCCTATGCAAATAATCCAAATATCTCTGTAGAAGGATTGATGGAGCATATTACTGGTCCAGATTTCCCTACAGGCGGTATTATTTACGGTAAAGCAGGCATCGTTGATGCTTATCGTACGGGTAAAGGTCGTTTACATATTCGTGGTAAATATCACTTCGAAGAAGATCAAAAATCAGGTCGAACGACGATTGTCTTTACTGAAATTCCTTATCAAGTCAATAAAGCAAGAACGATTGAACGTATTGCTGAGTTGGTTAAAGAGAAGAAATTAGAAGGTATTTCTGAGCTTCGTGACGAGTCTGATAAAGATGGTATGCGTATCGCGATTGATTTGAAGCGCGGTGAAAATGCAGAAATTGTTGTAAATAATTTATTTCTGCATACCCAGCTTCAAAACTCGTTCAGCATCAATATGGTTTGTCTAGATAATGGTCAACCAAAATTGATGAACCTAAAACAGATTATTGCGGCGTTTATTCGTCACCGTCAAGAAGTGGTGACTCGTCGTACCATGTTCGAATTGCGTAAAGCACGTGAGCGCGGGCATATCTTAGAAGGTTTAGCGGTTGCATTAGCAAATATCGATAAGATTATCGAAACCATTAAAACTTCTGCAAACCCAGCCGAAGCGCGTGAGCGTTTACAAACCGGTGAGTGGGCAGGTGGTGGTGTCATTGCTTTATTGGAAAAAGCTGGCGCAATTTCTGTTCGTCCAGATGAGATTGAGGGTGAAGATCCTGCTCGTCCATTTGGTTTGTCTGGTGAGATTTATCGTTTATCACCAACACAAGTTTCTGCAATTTTAGAGTTACGCCTACATCGCTTAACGGGTTTAGAGCAAGACAAGCTACATGCAGAATATACTGAAATCTTAGGGCAAATTGCTGAATTAACAGCAATTCTCAATGACTTCAACTTGTTGATGAATTTGATTCGTGAAGAGCTTGCTTTAATCATCCAACAGTATGGTGATGCACGCCGCACAGAGATTATTGAGTCTGGTGTTGATTTCTGCCGTGAAGATTTGATTCCAGAAGAACAAGTTGTTCTTACTGTTTCTCAAACAGGCTATGCGAAAACTCAACCACTTTCTGATTATCAAGCACAGCGTCGTGGTGGTCGTGGTAAGTCTGCGACGTCAATGAAAGATGATGACATCATTCAACATTTAATTGTTGCTTCAAACCATGCCACGGTATTGTGTTTCACCAACGTTGGTAAAGTTTATCGCTTAAGAGTGTTTGAAGTACCTCAGGCATCGCGTGGTGCTAAAGGTCGTCCAATTGTGAATTTGCTGCCACTTGATGCAAATGAAACAGTAACTGCAATTTTGCCACTCAAAGATTTCCCTGAAAATCATTATGTCTTTATGGCAACAGCATCGGGTACGGTAAAACGTGTCGAGCTAGTACAGTTTAGCAATGTCCGTTCAAATGGTTTACGTGCCATTGAACTCAATGAAGAAGATACCTTAATCGGTGTTGCAATCACTGATGGCAAGCAGCAAATCATGTTGTTCTCGAATGAAGGTAAAGCAATTCGTTTTGCTGAAACCGATGTTCGTGCGATGGGTCGTACTGCGAAAGGTGTCCGTGGTATGCGCGTCAGCTTTGCAAGTAGTGTGCTGGAAGTCGAAGAGACAGACATCATTGAAAATGATGAATCAGATGATGGCGATGATGTAGCTGAATTAAACGTCATCAGTCGTATTGTGTCGCTTGTGGTTGTTCCAGAAACAGGTGAAGTGCTCTGTGCGTGTGCCAATGGTTATGGTAAGCGTACCCCAGTGGGTGATTTCCCAACCAAGAAACGTGGTGGTAAGGGTGTAATCGCGATCAAAACTTCTGATCGTAATGGCGAGCTAGTAGGTGCTGTTTCGATTGATGAGAGCAAAGAGCTGATGTTGATTTCTGATGGTGGTACTTTAGTTCGTACTCGTGCATCAGAGGTTGCTACTACAGGTCGAAATGCACAAGGTGTTCGTTTAATTCGCTTAAGCGAAGCTGAAACATTGGTTGGTGTTGTTTCGATTGAAGCTGTTGAAGTGGACGATGATGAAGTGTTGGATGTTTTAGAAGACGCTGTAAATACTTCTCCTGATACCACGACTTCTGACGAAATCTCATCTGAATCTAAAGATGATGCGATTGAAGAATAATTAATCTCTTAACAGAAAAACCCAAAGTTATCTTTGGGTTTTTTTATGGGTGTTACTTTAAAAAGAAATGCAGCTACTGAGCTTCCTTATTGATGGGTTTCATAATGACTAAGCGATAGTAGGAAAGCGTCAATAGGACTGCACTTACAGTAGCCAAATAAATTAACTTTGGCGCGACAATCGCTGTTGGTACACCCATTTGATTAAGTTGTACAAACATTTGTACCCCATGAGTAGATGGTAGTATCCATGCGAGTGCTTGCATCCATTCAGGCATAGCAGCGTGTGGCCAAGCTGCACCTGTTAGTAAAAACAGGGGAATGGACGTCACTACGACTAAATGCCCGACACGTTCAGGCATATCCACAAGCGAACCAAGTAACAGACCAAGACCAATGACACAGCTCACATAGATCGGTACAGCGAGGAGCATTCCCCAGAAGTTTCCACCATGTGGGTATTCATAGAGCCAAAAGGTAAAACCATATAAATAGAGGCTTCCTAAGCCGCTAATCGTAAAGATGGTCGCAAAAATGGCCCAGAATTCGGTAGGTTGCGCTGACCAGCCTTGTTCACGATAACTGGCGATGAGCATTGCTAAGCCGAGCAAAATGGTTTGATGAATAATTAGACTGGCAACTGCAGGAAAGATATAGCTGCCATAACCCGATAAGGTGTTAAACAGCGGGATTTCGTGAATCGGCATTTCGATTTCAAACTGTGAAGCATCACCAAATTTCTCCATATAATCTTTCAGTGCATATTCGATAGAGGTGGCAAGACCTGTACCTGCTTCTTTGGTTTGCAGAAAATACGCAGTACTGAGATAGAGTCCGATACCACCCATTTCGCCACGCATGAGACTTTGACTTAGATTTTCAGGTAGTAATAGAATGGCTTCAGCCTTTTGATTTTTGACCATTTGCTCCGCTTCAAGAAAATCACTCGTGACCGCTTGAATATGGATATGTGGGCTGTTTGCAGTTTGACTAATAATTTTAGAGGTTAAAACACTTTGTTCTTCATCGACAATGACGATCGGAATATGTTCCGCAACCTGTGCTTTGTAGGCAGTCGGGTAGAAAAAGCTGTACATGATGATTGAGACAATCAGTGTGGTAAACACTGAATTGTTTTTCACAATATTTTTAAAAGTCTGCTTGTAATAGAAGAAAAATGACTTCATGAGTGAATCTCCTGAACATTTTTCTTTAATAAGCGAAGACTTAACGCAGTAAATAGCACCGCAAAAACAAGTAAAATTACGAATGGTGCAATTGAAACCACGATATCACTTCCGATAACCCATTGTTCAGTTTGTAACTTAGCATATGGCGTAAATGGAATAATCATTGACCAGAACTGAGTAAATATCGGTGCGTTATTTAAAGGAAGCGTCACGCCAGCAAAACTCATCGATGACCCCCCGTACAATGCAATAAAACCAAAGGTTTTAGGCAGGTCTTTTGTCGCTAAAATAACGCTGCTGCTAATCATGGCATAGGCAAAGTAAAACACAAATTGAGCGATCAACAGAAAGCTGAGTGACCCTGCGATAAAATAGCCTTTGATCTGCGTTAGCCAGAACATCCAGCACCATGTCCAAAAACAGAAAATGAAGACATAGAGTAGAATCTTGGCAAAGAATCGAGACACGATATGCGTTGAACCCATCCATTCCGCAAAGGTATGTCGTTTAAATTCCTGCCCGATGGCAAATGCAATGCAACAACACAATAATAAATGCAGTACCGCAGGCACGATAAAGGGTTCTAAAAATAGCTCATAGCTCATGCTCGGGTTATACAGCATAGAAACTTTGACATGCGGTGTTGGAAACTCAGCATAGGGAATCTTGTTAGCTAAATAGCTATTACCTAAGTAATCACCAATTGCATTTAAGGTACTACTTTGCATCGCAGAGGCAATAGTATTGCCAATACTAAAAAAAGATTGGTTATAGGCGATGCTGATTTGAGCATTTTTTGCCTGTACCAGTCGTTGTTCAGCGCCTTCTGGAATAAAAACAAAACCCCAAACTTGAGTATTATTAATCATCCGTTCAACTTCATCTTGGCTGGCGCTGATGGTCTTCACTTTCAGACTGGGATTAATACTCAGGTTATGGATGATTTTTTGGCTTAACTGGCTTTGATCTTGATCAATAATGGCGATTGGTAAATGTTCAGCTTTGCCGGCGGAAAGCATGCTGACAAAAAAGACAATCACCAGTAGCGGCATAATAATAGCCATAAAAGCATCTACTTTATGGCGTTTTAAATAACGCAGCTCCCGAAGCATGACAGCAAACATCGGTTACTTTGCCTCTTTAATTTTAAATAGTACGCTCATTCCAACTTTGAGATCAGGAATGGATTGTTCTGGTACTAAATGAAATTTAAAGCTACGGATATCATAACCGCCTGTTTGACGTGTGGTTTTAATGGTGGCAAAGTCACCTTCAACATCAATGTTTTTCACTTTAAAAGTGACGTTCTGATCGAGGGCAGGAATAAAGCCTTCAAGTGTTTTGCTTTTATAAACACTGTTATACATGTCTTCACGAACATTTAAACTCACCCACAATTCATGATCTTCAATGATGCTAACCACAGGTACACCCATTGCGACCAATTCTGTTGGTTTGCCATAGGTTTTGGAAACAGTACCGTCAATTGGCGAGTAGAGTTTGGTTTCTTCGGTCAGTGCATTGGCTTCTTTCACTGCTGCTTGTGCCATGGCAACTTGTGCATCGGCTGTTGATTTTTGTTGCTCAGTACTGCCTCGTTTCGCACGAGCATACTGTTGATAAGAGGCTTCCGCAGTTTCACGAGCCGAAATTTGAGTTGCTAACATTTCATCCCGACGTTGACGAGAAATAACGCCTTGTTGGAATAGCGTTTCTCCACGTTTATAAGTGGTTGCCGCTAAATCTGCTTGCGTTTTCATCGCTTGCCAATTGGCATATAGGGTTTCGATATTTTCCTGTTGGGCGCCGCGATAGACAGTGGAATGAAAGGCTGTCGCACTTTGCAATGCTGCTTGCGCTTGCTCTCTCTTGGCTTCTAATTCAGGGCTAACAAAACGAATTAATGGTTGTCCTTTTTTTATGATTTGTCCTTCAGACACATAAAACTCTTCAATACGACTCGGCACTTTAGTGCTGATATGCACGGTTTCTGCTTCTACACGACCTTGTAATTCAATGGTTTTGGGTTGATAAGCTTTCCACAGACCAAACGCGATGATACCTAGAATTAAGATCAAGATAATTAAGCCAATGATTTTGGCTTTAGATTTTTGAGGCGGCTCAGTCGGCGAGTTTGGTGGATTAGATGTAACTGCATTATCAGCAGAGTCTACTTGTTCTGTCGTAGAGCTTGGTTCATTTACGCTTTTTGGTGTTTCGGCTTCGGTCGCTTTTTCCACGTCATTCGTATCGCGTTCTGAATTGGATGGGGATTGATTCTGGCTCATAAGATTCTCCAATTAACGGATATAGTCAGTACGTGGTTGGTTCACATAAAGCTTGAATTCATCAATTGAACCGTAGCTTTGTAATAAAGTCGCTAAAGATAAAATGTATTTGTAAGCGTTCACTGCCATTTCACTTCTTAACCCGCTTAATGCGTTTTGAGCATCAATGACTTGGGTTGCTGTGCCCATGCCTTCTTTAAAAGAGAGCTGTTGAATACGTAGGTTCTCTTGTGCAGCTTTGGTGTTCTGAGTGAGTAATTGATGGCTGGTCTGGGACGCATTTAATTCGCTATAAGATTTATATAAAACATTTTCAATTTCTTGCTTGGTTCGTTCGGTCATGAGTTCGGCTGCATAACGTTTTAATTCGGCGGCATGCACATTTTTATTTTTATCTACTCCTGAAAATAAATTGTATTTTGCCATAACACCGACGATCCAGTTTTCTTTGTCATCTAGACCATATTCACCAAAAGCAAAAAGGCTGGGTCTTTTGGCTGCTTGTTGGATTCTTACATTTTCATTGGCGAGTTGAGTATCCATCTGCAACTTTTTGACCAAGCTCGAATTTTGGTCATAGCTGGCAAGCAATTTATCCAGAGAATGGTTTTCTGCGGTATTTACAAAGAGGGGGGTGCTGAGATTTAAGCCTTCTTTAGTCTGTAATAAATTTTGAAGACTAAACTGACTGGCACGCAAATTCGACTGTGCATTTTGATAAGTACGTTCAGCATTATTGCGTGCTACTTCAAATTGCATGCGTTGCCCTTTATTAATAAAGCCTTGCTGCTCCAATTTCAGGGCATTGTTATAGTGTTCTTGCATGGCATTCAAATTAAACAGACTCGCGTTGAGCAATTGCTGTTGTAATTGCACATTGAAATAAGATTGAATCATTTCAAAACGCTGTGAATCTTGTTGTTGTTTCACACTTATATTTGAGCGCTGTGCCTGAATATTGGCAATTTGTTTGGCACTATTGATTTTCCCACCTGTGTAAAGTGGCATGACCATCGAGACTGAGGTGCGGACATCATGATCTTTAATGGTGACATCTAGATTATTTGGAACTTTATTGAGACCATCGTTTACGGTTTGATCGAAACCTTGACTGACTTGATCAATCGCTTCGGGCGAAAGTACATTTTCCCACTGTGATAATTTGTCATCAAAACCACGTGTCAGGGAGTTTTCGAGTCTGCGTTTACTTGACTCTAACGGTACGCTGGTTTCACTATGAAAAGAGTAAGCACGTGCATTTAAATCAATGCGTGGAAGACCTAAATGTTTGACTGCTTCCATTTCAAGTTGTGAGGCTTGTTGCAAAGCTTGTTGTGCTTGTGAAGCATAAGCATTTTCGACAACATATTGTTCGGCTTGGTTATAACTCAACGTCTGGGCAAATAGCGAAGTCGAGAATAGAGCACAGCTAATCAAGTGAATACTCAAGCTCAGTTGTTTAGGCAGCCGTTTGACCTTAAAACTTGGTCGATCATGTCGTTTCAACATTATGGTATGTCGCAATTTAATATTATCCTGAGTTAGTCTAAATTGTTTTTATAAAATTTAAATATTATGTTTTTAATTAAATAGTTATATCGCTCCGATTGGTGTATTCAATTTGTAAAAAATAGAGTTTTTAGTCTAGTGAAAACAAGATAAATCTCGTTTTTGAAGCTTATAAATATGCATTCAAATGATGATTAAAATAAATTTAAAAGGATAAACATGATTGAAAAATTAATAAGATTTAGATGATTAGATTGAAATATTTACTCGATAAGCTGCTGCAAGCTGCGTCAATCTGTGCTTAAATTCCTATCTCAATTTGTTCCACTTTGACAAAGGAAAATTCATGCGTGCTTATAATTTCTGCGCTGGTCCTGCTGCATTACCCACTGCCGTTTTAGAAAAAGCTCAACAAGAGATGTTGGATTGGCAAGGTAAAGGTTTGTCGATCATGGAAATGAGTCATCGTAGCAATGACTATGTTGCTGTAGCAGAAAAAGCTGAAGCTGATTTGCGAAAGCTCATGAACATTCCAGAGAACTATAAAGTTTTGTTCTTACAAGGTGGTGCATCCTTACAGTTTTCAGCGATTCCACTAAACTTGTTAGGAAAAAATAATAAGGCTGACTATATTCATACTGGGATTTGGTCTGAAAAAGCATTAAAAGAAGCGAAGCGTTATGGCGACATCAATGTTGTTGAGGCTGGTACTTTAATTGATGGTAAACATGCAATCACTGAGCAAAGTACTTGGAATCTTTCTCAAGATGCTGCCTATGTGCATTATGCGGATAACGAAACCATTGGTGGTTTACAATTTGCAGGTATTCCTGAAGTAAATGCACCTTTAGTTTGTGATTATTCATCAAGTATTTTGTCTGCACCATTAGATGTAAGCAAATTCGGTTTAATTTATGCAGGCGCACAAAAGAATATCGGGCCAGCGGGTTTAACGATTGTGATTGTTCGTGATGATTTACTTGATCAAGCAAAAGCGGATATTCCAAGTATTTTAAAGTATGCAGACCAAGCTAAAAATGGCTCAATGGTCAATACACCAGCAACCTATGCGTGGTATTTATCGGGTCTCGTCTTTGAGTGGTTACTTGAGCAGGGCGGTGTGGACGCAATGTATAAAGTTAACCAAGAGAAAGCCAATTTACTCTATGGTTATATTGATTCTAGTGATTTTTATAACAACCCAATTGCACTGCCAAATCGTTCAATGATGAATGTGCCATTTACACTGGCGGATGAAGCACTGGAAAAGACTTTCTTAAAAGAAGCAGAGCAAAGTCATTTGCTTAACTTGGCCGGGCATCGTTCAGTAGGTGGCATGCGCGCCAGTATTTATAATGCTGTTCCGTTAGAAGGCGTTCAAGCATTGGTGAACTTTATGGATGAGTTTGCCAAACGTCATGGTTAGTTTATAGCAACCAGACAAATAAAAAGCCCTCAAATCAAAATGAGGGCTTTTATTTATAAATAGGGTAATGGTTAAAAAATTAGAACAAGCCAATTTGATGAAAAATAAGTGCTGCTAAAAACATACCAAGTAAAAAAAAGCAATAAGCACCAACATCAAGTTTAAGACCTTGATCACTCGAATGAATAAGACTGGTGGTCGTTTGTTCCGGTATAATTTTCATTAGAACGCCTAAAAATGCCCTTTATGTGATTTTTTGTCACTTTAAAGCAGTTTTAGCATAAATATAAGTATGAATAAAGATCAATTTAACTTTATTACATACCATTTCACAAAAAACCTATATTCATCAATTACAGGCTTGTTTATCCATTAACAACCATTTCATAATACAACACTCTATTTCATGCCATTTGTGTACATATCCGTGTACATATTGGTGATATACGATTTTTGAATCGTTTTCGTGTACATATTAATACTAGAGTTTGAAATGGCATTATCTGAAGCTTGGCTTAAAGCAAATAATGGAAAAGAACGAGATGCTATTGAGGTTGTAGCAGATCGTGACTCTATGAGCGTTAGAATATCACCAAAGGGAAAGATTGTCTTCCAGTTGCGCTACAGGTTCAACAACAAGCAAGAGCGTGTTGATCTGGGCACATATCCACACATGAGTCTCAAAGATGCGCGTCTTGAAGCAACAAGACTTAGAAGCCTTCTCGATCAAAACAAAAATCCAAAATTAGAATTATTGGTCGAAAAAGAAAAGAATATAAATCCAGTGACTTTTAATGAAGTCTTTTTAATGTGGTATGAATCATATTGCTCAAAGAATAAAAAAGAGCATGTTGATATAAAGAGAATGTTTGAGAATCATCTATTCGATAAACTTGGTAATCTCCCAATTGATCGAATAGATATAACAGACTGGCTGAGGATATTTGAAGAATTGGCGGGGCGCATACCTGGTACTGCAAAAAACTTATTATCTAATACTAAGCAGATGTTGAAGTGGGCTGCAAAACGCAAATATGTTCAAACTAATGTGCTTGCTGATATTTACCCTAAAGCGGATTTAAATATTGTTTCTAAGCCGACTAAGCGCGTATTAACTGATGAAGAAATTATAGTTTTCTATGAATGCTTAAAATGGTCACGACTGACTGAGAAGAATAAAATATTTCTTGAGCTGTGCTTAATCTATGCATGTCGAAATGGTGAGCTTCGCAGAGCTGAAAAGAAACACTTTGATTTTAAGCGTAGGATATGGATAGTGCCGCCAACAAACCACAAAACAGGATATAAGAACGATAAGACACTGATTAGACCAATATTGCCATATATGGAAGTTTTGATAAAAGAAGCCATGGAGCTAAGCGGAGGTAAGTATTTATTCAGTAACGGTAATAATGAATCTGAATATTTAACGGATGGTGCGTCTACCGCTTTGCCTAATAGCGTGATTGGCTGGGTCAAACGATTTAAAAAAGAAACTATGGAGCACTGGTCGCTTCACGATCTACGCCGAACCGCACGAACTAACTTTAGTTCATTCTCAAAAAACAGGGATATTCACGAAATTATGTTGGGTCATGTTTTGCCGAACAATCAAGAAGTTTACGACTTGCATAGTTATGTTCTTGAGCAAACAGAAGTCTATGAAAAATGGATTGAGAAATTGATAATTCTAAAAGGTTAAAGCGGTCATGCGACCGCTTTCTTGACTGTACATTTTTTTACCCATTTATCTACATCCGATTGCAAATAGCGCTTTGGAGCACCACCAACAGATGGAAATACAGGGGCAGGGAAAGGCACGCCCCATTGAGTCTTTATTTCCCAACGCCAAAGTGTGACCTTGGTAATACCAAACATTTCACACACTTTGTCAGAAGTAATATATTTAGCCATCACCCCTCCTATTCTCTTATCGGCATTAAAATTCCATGCACTTCATCATTTAGCTCAACGTAGGTAGGCTGATTGTGTGCAGTTGGAAAGAATTTTGGACAATAAACCTTTAATGTTTTTGCGCATTTCATAAAGATATGAATGTATTCAAGATTCCAGTGAACAAATTCATTTGGTGCTTCCGCTGGTTTCTCAATGTCTACGCGAGCAATATCTGGAAATTTCCCATCAATCGGCTTGAACATTTCATAAAAATCATTTTTGTAGTCCATCAACCAAAATTCTTTATCTATCTGGCTAATCGTGATTTCGTCATGTCTTGGTGATTTACCTAATTTTTTGATTAAGGACTCGATAGCCATGCGTGGAATGATGACTTCCATATCACGTACATCATCAGCACTGCAGATAAGTGCACAGTGGCCATTTGTAGCCGCTATCATTCCGTCTTTAACCAGAACACCAGTTAAATAAAAGCGCACATCATTTTTGGCTGCAAAGGGTAGAGCAGCTTGTAAGTGACTATATTTAACAGTAACTTGTTTTAAAAATTCCATCACCACACTCCCAACACTGCAATTAATAAAATCCCAACCGCCAAATCCAATAAGAAAACCAATCCTAAAATCCGCTCTTTCATGGCGTACCTCACGACTTAATCAAATTATGATTTTTTAAACGTTTACGGAACGTGCCACGATTTAACCCAAGAATTTCAGCAGCTTTGGTTTGATTACCACGTGTTTTAATTAATGTTTGCTCGAAAAGTGGCTTTTCTAACAACGCCATAACTTGCGAATGAACGTTATTATTCTGTGTTTCCAGCACTTGTCTGATTTGATCTAATGTAACTACCGTTGAATTGTTCATAATTTAAATCCTAATATTCGTATTTAAGTAGTGCCCCCACCATTAAGCAGGGGCGTATCTATTAACCCTGCAATTCTGATTCACGCATGTCTGCGGCTTGGTTGATGATCGCTTTATCTTCTTCTGATAGTTGCTCTAAAGCTGGATCGGCAAAGATTGTATTGATGTCATCTTGAGATGCTGCAGCCTTGATTTTTTGAATCGTTAGATCGACAAGACTTGGACCACTTTCAAAAATATCTTGCTGTGAAAGAACTTCTTTACGATGTGCATACGCCGTCAATACCGCTTGATTGTCAGATTTAGTAAGCTTTGATTCGCTACCTTTTATTGCTCTTGCCACATCTGCTTCAAGTGATAAAACATCATTTGCATCGGCGATCATGCGTTCTAAGCCAGCACGAGTTGAATTACTCTTAATCTGATCGGGTTCAGCAGCTACATTGACTTGAGTTTTTGGCTGCAACTTCTCTTTGACTTGCTCAAGTGACTCTTTTAAATAAGATAGATGTGCAACGGTTAGACCATCATTTACTAAGAATTCTTCACTGATTTCGTTCAATTCATCCAAGCTTTCAGCTTTATTCAATCGCAATAGATATTCTCTGCGAATATCGATAGAACTTGGTTTTTTCTCTACTGCAGCGGTTTGTTTACGTGCAGGGGATTTTTGTTCAACTACAGTTTCGGTTTTTGGTGCTTCTTCTTCAACCAATTCAGCCTCAACAACTTCACCAGTCAACTTGTCTTTTTGAGCATTAAAGATTTTGTTGATTTCAGGCCAGTCTGATTCCGATAACTCAGCAATTTCGCCTTCCAACTTATCAAGATCACCCATGGTTTTTGCAGCAAGAATTTTTTGCTTGAGTGCGCGTACTTGACCAGCCGTATTTTTTTGTGTTGGTTCAGGTGTCACATCAATCATGTCTTGTTCTTCTTCAGCAGAGCGGAGACCCATCAGCAACTCAGGTGCATATACACGACCAAAGAACGATGCAGCACGATAGCGAAGCATTTGTTCAGGCATGGTTTGCCATTTACTACCGTTTTTTTGGTACCAGCCTTCTTTCACTGCCATTTCGACAGAGATGGTTGAAGACTTTAAGATAATAGGCTTGCCGTTTTCATCGATTGAACCTTTTTCTTCAACCCATGCATAACAAGACATGTTTTGAATTTTGATTGTTTTGGTAACATTGTTTTTACGTCCGTTGTTCCACTGAGTTTCTTGATATTCAACTTCTTTTTCGCCTAAATCCTTAAGCTCGAAACGCAAAGATGAGAATCGACCACATGTATTGATTGCAGCCATAATGAATTGAGAGGACCAAGCTGGACGACCTTCAATGATGTAAAGGTTTTGCATAACCATTAATTCATTCGCGCCGAGTCGATTTGCAATGTTTAAAGCAATAATGCAGTTTGATAATCCGCTTGGGTTTGGTTCTTCGCGGTACTGCCAATTACCGTTGCTGTCTTTACCAGCCTTAACTTTAGTAACAGATCGATACTGTTCTGGTACAAGTGTTGAATTGGAAAGCATTTTTGCAACACGTTGCGATAACTCGAAAGCTTCGAGATTTAACAGGCCAACAGAAATAGAAGAATTAGCAATTTGGTTTGTTTGAGCGTTCATAATTTATATTCCTAAAAATTAATTAAAATCGATATCTAAAGCTTGTTTGGTCATGTATGACGGCAGAAAAATGTCTTCTAATTCGAGTGAATATCCGCGCCATTCATCCATCAATTGGGATTCAGCAAGTAGCTCTTTGGCTTTGCGATAACGCACTTCGCCTACGCTTAGAAATAGGTCTGCGGCTTTGTATTGCTTACCAACAAAAGGCGCGTCACTCTCACCAACTAGATAGATAAAGTCGGGCTTTTCTTCGGTTTGGTAATATTCTTGAAAGCCTTCGCGGTACATCGCCGCCGAAAGGTCATAAGAGAAATTTGCACATGCTTTTGAGAAAGCCATAGGACGTGCATCATTCGCCGTTTTAACGTCAATAATTAAGCCGTTTGGAAATCGATCACACGGAATAATGTGATAGTCAGGGCGTACACGTAGCTGCAAGTCATAAATCGGATCAGTAAAAAAAATACTTGCCTCAGGCATACCAGGATTGTTTTTCATAACTTCATACATGCTTAACGCTTTTAGACTGTCTACGATGCGTTTTGCACCAGCTAATTGTTCTTCTGAAATTGTGATTTTCAGACCGTTTATAGCTTCCCAAGCATCCCACCATTGAACACGTGCCAGTGAATCAGCAGACGGATTCTTAGCGTTACGCATAACGTCAGTAGGTGGTTTTGGCGCATCAGCAGGCAACACAACAAACTCAGCCTCAAACTTCTCAGGCTCTAAAAATAACGTATGCGCCAATGTTCCAAAATCTAAGTGTTTCTTTTTTTCTTTCTCATGCTCTTTAGCGATATTGAAAGAGTAGAAGTGTGCTGCACTACGCAACATATCTTTTAACTGGCTTGAGCTGTATTCAGGGCGAGCGTGATATTCATCATTGCTCATGTCAGCAATTAAATGATTCTCTTGGGCGATGGTTACTAGTGAGTTCATTTTTATTAGTCCTCCGCTTCAACAAATTTATGATTTTCATCTAATTTATATGCTGTATCAGCTTTTAGACCATACTCGCCAACATAGCCAATAACTGTGCGATAGCGTTCAGCTTTTGAATCCCAATATTGGACGCGGATTTCACCTGATTCGCCAGCCGTTGCCGTGCCTGATTCGCCAGCCGTTGCCGTGCCTTTATAGCCAGCCGTTGCCGTGCCCCAGTTGCCAGCCGTTGCCGTGCCTGATTCGCCAGCCGTTGCCGTGCCTTTATAGCCAGCCGTTGCCGTGCCTGATTCGCCAGCCGTTGCCGTGCCTGATTCGCCAGCCGTTGCCGTGCCCCAGTTGCCAGCCGTTGCCGTGCCCCAGTTGCCAGCCGTTGCCGTGCCTGATTCGCCAGCCGTTGCCGTGCCTGATTCGCCAGCCGTTGCCGTGCCTGATTCGCCAGCCGTTGCCGTGCCTGATTCGCCAGCCGTTGCCGTGCCTGATTCGCCAGCCGTTGCCGTGCCCCAGTTGCCAGCCGTTGCCGTGCCTTTATAGCCAGCCGTTGCCGTGCCTAAAGCACCAACCAAAACTGAACCGTTATCACCGACTTCTAGTGAAGCGCCAATAACAGATACGTTTTTAGCTCTAGTCTCATTCTCAATCAGATAGTCTGTAGCTGACTTTTTATCACCTACAAATAAGGTTTTAGCTTTAGGAAATTTGCATTTCTCACCAAGCATAACAATGCTTTTAAGATCGACTTCTAACACCATCCATTTGCTATCAGCATCTAGATAGTTAGAGCATGAATGATCACCTGATCCAAACAACCAGCCATGCAATCCATGGCCGCATTCTGTGTTTTCTAGCCAATCCTCAGCGACAGTTGTTCCGCCGACATCAGCCCATTGGAAACCGCCACGGCTTGTTAAATCTGATTTGCAAGTTCTTAAAACAAGTGCAGTGTTTTTCTTAGGTCTAGCCATGATCAGTTACCCCAAAATAATGAATGAAAAAAGAAATTAAGCAGACACCAAAGCACTAGACCTGTGCCCAGAAATGCGAATAGCTTAAGTGTGTCGATTAGGTTTGCTTTGAAATGTTCCCACAACGGTAGTTGCATATCCTTTGCGGTCGGCTGAGTGCAGCAGGGGCGAGTCGTTTGACTCTGAATGGTTTTATGCTTCATAATTGCCTCGTAGTGTAATTAAGCCCTTGATGTCGAGTCGAGAGGGCTTTTTTATTGGGTACGAGGTTTAGTTTAGTAAACTAAACATATTGAGTCAACAATTTTGTTTAGCAAAATGAACTTTTTTATTATTTTAATGAACAGCATTCTTGAAGGCAAAATAAAACCCCATCGAATGGACGGGGTTTTGATTCGGCAACAATTCTAATAATTATATTTTTTCAGAATTCTTAAAACTACTTCATGTCCAAACTCAAACGTATAAGAAATTTCCAAATAATCTTTAATGAAAAATGCCTCATATTGGATTAGATCCAGCATTCTTTCCATGTTGGTGTTTACTCCACCCCTGTTCATGACTTTATCAATTTTTTTATTTTTTAAATAAATATCATATAAGTAGTCCACTATCTCATCAGTAGCCTTACTTGGAATCCTGATGTTGAAATTTAATAAAGTCCCAATAAATGATCTTCGAAGTAGTGTTTTCGGTGAAATAAAGTACAAGATGTATGCGATTAATACATTGATTATTTTCATGGAGTTACCAATTTTCTAAACTAGATATTTGCCAAACCCAACCAATGATCTCTAATTGTTGGTCAATTGCCTCTTGCAAATTTAAGTGGATTTCTGGGAATTCAGCAGAATTATCAGAAACAATGCGAACACCACCAAAAGGCAAGTTATATAAGCGTTTGCAATAAAATAATCCACCGATACAAATAGCAAAAATTTTCCCATCTTTAATTTTGTTTCTGCCAAGATCCACATGGATTGTATCGCCATCTTTGATGGTCGGACTCATTGAGTCGCCTACAGCCGTGGCAGCTACAGCATTCTCTTTCGAAATAGAGAGGTTTCTTAACGTCGCCTTTGACATTCTTAATTTTCTAGTTTCGTTTGAGATAGCCTCAGTCATAGAACCTGAACCACACGCAAAACTAAAATCCTTGAAAAAAGGGATTTCAATTTCATCATCATCTAAAGGGGTGTTGCTATCCCATGGTTCAACTGGTGTGAATTCAGGGGCTGCATTTCCAGTCAAAAGCCAACTAGAAGTGGTTTTAAGTGCTTGGGCTAATTGAATCAGTCTTTTACCTGTAGGGTTATTCACTCCGCTTATCCAGTTGGTAACTGTTCCTTTGCTAGCCCCAGTGGCAGCAACCAAGTCTTTATGTTGCAGACCTAGTTCATTCATGCGTTGAGCAATTCGATCTGATGTAGTTTGCATAATTATAAAACCTTTGATTTGTTTAAAATACTAAACAAAAAAATTGACATCTTCCTAAACTTATCGTTCAATAAACTAAACTTACTTGTTTAGGTAAATAAACGTGACTGTTGATGATTTAAGAAATTTTTATAGGGCCAAGAGTGATGCAGAGCTAGCGCGAATTTTAGGTCGTGATAGGTCTGTAATCAATTATTGGCGTAAAGGTATGCCTATAAGCACTCAAGCTGTCTTTGAAGTCTCAACAAAAGGCAAGTTGAAAGCTGAAATAAAAGATCTAAGTGCGTAGGTGCTCTCATGTCTGAAAAATTAATCGAAAGCATCACTTTTAAATGCACGTATGAAGAAAAACGAGAGTTTGAAGCAATAGCACGTGCTGAAAAGACAGACATATCAAAGTTAAGTCGGGAGTGCATGAGTAAGAAAATCTCAGAAGTTCGGGAGTACATCAATTCTCTATCAAGCTTCACATGTCTTACCACAGATACGAGAGATTCAAATTTCGAGTTGGTACAACCCCATAAGGTGATTGATGTCACCCCAAAACTAACAGGCACAAAAAAAGCCCAACTGCTCGAACAGATGGACTTTCTCGCCGTTCACACCGAAATGTAAACGAGATTTGTAGATGAAGAATTTAACACGTATTGCGGAGGCTGTGAAGAAATGAATACAGCAAAAGTAATCCAGTTTCCAAAACAAACTGATCCGCAGCCGAAACAAGAGGCTGGAAAGAGCATGTATAGCGATAAGTTTGAAAGTGGCTATGTGATGTCTAGCCGATTGTACAGAAAGGAGGTGTGGCCGTTCCTAAGCGATGCTGCACGTAATGTTTATGCAGAACTCGAAAACCGTATTAACGGTCATAACAAAGAGTCAGATTTTGTTAGTTATTCACAGTTACAGGGTGGGGATTTAGTTGGGGCACGTAAAATGGGTCGTACTACCGTTTCAAATGCCCTTCAAGAGCTTATAGATTTAGGTGTTATTTCAGTCACCGAGTCAGGAAAGCAAGGAGTAAAAAAATACAAATTGAACGATATTTCTATTAAAGATCGGTTCACTAACAAGACTAGTCTCGTAACAGGACTAGTCTCACAGCAAGACCAAGATCGGTTCACTAACAAGACCGAAACTAGTCCTGTAACAGGACTCACAATAGATAATAAGAATTATATAGATAATAAGAAGAATAGCGCGCAAGAAAAATTCGAACCTCAGAGCAATTCGATGTTGCAATTCATCGAATACCACGCAGACAACTTTTCTGATTTCACTTTGAGAGAACTTACCCAGACTTACCCAGTTCGATCAGATTTTATTGCACAAGCTCAAATCAGCTTTCCAAAACTCACAGTCGCTCAAATCGAGGACGAGATCAAAAGACTCGCTCAGTGGTCAGTCACGGCTGAAAAACGCACATCACAAAAATGGATGACGACTTGGTTGAACTGGCTCAAGAACATCGAGACGAAAAAACCGAAAGCTGACTCACAAAAACCACCAGCGAAAAAAGTTCATCGCTACGGTCAGGGAGTAATTAACCCATGAGTAATATTTCTAAATTCCAATCAGTTTTTGAGGTCGATTTTCCAGTTGAGGTTGCTGATCAAGTCTTGGCACGTATGCAAAAACTGTACGGCGATGCATTCGACAAAAAATACGGTGAAATCGCAGCAGATGAGCTACAGCACACAGCTTGCACCGTGTTGAACGGACTAAGCCCAAATGATCTACGCCGTGGATTAGAGCGCATGAACGCAGAAAAATGGTGCCCCTCACTTCCTGAATTTAGATCGTGGTGTGTGCATGACGGTGACTGGTGGACGGCAGAACAAGCATGGGCGAAAGCTTTAAATTTTGATGCTGATAAAACACAGAAAATTACGACTTTAGCAAAGCAAGCACTTGACGAAGTACGTCATATCTTGAAGACAGAAGGGCAGAAAACAGCTCATTTCGCATTCAGAGATATTTACAACGATTATCTCGACAGAGCGAAAAAATCTGGTCGTGTTCAAGTCATGTGGATCAAGCCACAGCAGAGCCAAACAGAGAAAACCCAAAGCCATCATAAGCGCACACCGATTCCAGCCGAACTTGCTGCACAGCTCAAATTGATCTGCAAGAGTGGGGGTAAATCTATATGACGAATCAATCACTTATAAAACCACAAGGCGCAACACACGCAGAGCAAGACGGCACATTTTGGATGAACTTAAACGGCGCTTGGTATCACTACAACCCACATTTTAAAAAATGGGCGACGTACGTTGGAAAAGTGAATCACAGCTTTTTGAATAAATTATTCGAGTTGGGAGCATAAAAACATGCGTTGGAGTCAAGAACAGCTAGAAGCTCATTTAAATGCTCACAGAAACAGGGCAGATTTGAGCAAGGAGCGATTAAAAGCGGAAAATGATGCAAAGGTACGTAAAGCTAGAGGCAGTGTCTTAAAACGCAATACAGAGCTAAATAGCGACAATGAGGGAAAACTAATTTTAAGCTGTGAAATTGCAACTTGTCCGCCGTCTGTAAATCACTACTGGGATGTCTCAGGAAAGCGTCGATATTTGAGCGATAAAGCAAAAACATTTCATGCCTTAGTTCGAGTGCTGGTACCACCGAAACAGACAGAAGCAAGATTAAAACTTGATGTCACTTTTCACTTTCCTAACCACCAAACACGAGACATTGACAACTACCTGAAAGCAACCATCGACAGTCTTGTGAAATGTGGTCTATGCGTTGATGACGAACAGTTTGATGAACTCATCGTAAGACGTGGAAATGTAGTGAGAGGCGGCTTAGTAAAAATCAAAGTATTAGAACTATAAGAGGGCTGGTCTATGAGTAATTTAGGTTTTGATTTGACGGTTGATAGTAGTGTTTTCAAGGACTCACCTCGCGCGCGCGCGCGTTTCTTTGACGCTAACAAAAAAGCCAAAAGATTCATTAAGGCGCGTAACAACTACAAAGCCCCTGATTTCGGGCGAATGCTCTTAGACCTGCGCAACTTAAATTTTTCACACGAGAAGATAGCGATGCTTTTAAAAGTAAGCGGCTCGACAACAGTTTCGGCATGGGCCACAGGTACACGTCCGTTTTTTGAGAACGGCGAACAACTGATCATGCTTTGGCAAGATCAAACAGGTATTGAGCGCTTCCCACGTGTGGGCGAGCAACTTACATATCGTTATAAATTCGGGCAAATAGACATGTTTTTAGATGAGTTAGACGGCGTTATAGATCAATTGGATCAAGGCATTACTGGGCGTGACGGAGAAGGGCGATGAATAAAAACATGCTAATGGCAAAGATCAATGGTTCAGACCTAAAGCATAAACGCTCACTCCATAAGCCATGGTGTGAAGCTAACAGTGCACCTTTTCTTACTACAAGTTCTTGGCTGGGATGCTTTGGATGTACGTATAGAACCAAAACTAAGAAGGAGCAAAGCCAATGAACGCGATCACCTTTATAAAGAAGCACGGCATTGAGAAGGCAAGGGAAGTGGTTGACGGTGCGCCTTCTTTCCCTGTATTTGGTTACTGTGCCCTAACTGGTAGTTATATCTTTAAGAGAAAATATACAACTGCTTACTATCACAATGAAACGAATTCATGGTCAGAAGATTATGCGATTGAATTGATTTTGTTAGATGACCTCAAACGCCTAGTTGAATCGGTAGATATTATTGATCGTTGGAAAGGTATTCAAAACTGTAAAGACATTATTTCAGCAGGAACTTCAACACGTCAACCTCCTGTGCAAAGCTTTGCATCGCGGATGATTAAAGCCATCGCAGACTATGAGGCGATTTACAAGTGTAGTTATTGCAATGGATTTGGCGAAGTTGGTTGTCAGTTCGAGGGAACTTTTACATGCCCTGACTGTAAAGGAGATCGTTATGTTGGAGGTGAGCATGTTTAAGGTTGGACAAGATGTTATTTGCATTGATTCAAAGCATTCTAATCACTTAGCGAATGGCGAAACATACAAAGTTGTTCAAGTTTGTTATGGCGGAACTCATTTGATTGTCAATCGTGATGGTTACACAGGTGAAGAAAGTACATATTCAGTCAATCGTTTTGAGGTCGCAGCAGGTCACCGCATCGAAACCGAAACGCTAGACCATCCCGAAAACCATATTAGTCCGAAATGCAAAATCACAGAAGCTCATGTAAATGAGGCTTTGAAATTGAATCAGTTGGGGTGAAGTGATGAGTAATCAAATTAACGGAATCAGGGTCGAAAGGATTGATTTAATCAAGCATGAGGTTGTCGATATTCTCGAAGAAAACAATATGTCTGAACAATCAATTGGTCAGGTGGTTCGCCTTATGACGGAGTTAAAAACACTGGCTGAAAATCAAAAGCCTGATTACTTAACTGAAAGAAGAAAGGTGAAGTGATGAGAAGTGAATTTGAGAAAACATTTCGTGTTCCTGCACATTGGATAGAGTTTGATGAAAAATCAAATAAATATTATTGCCCATACGTTGCAGATGCTAAGGCTAGTGAATATCAGTCAATGTGGAAAGTATGGCAACACCAACAATCGAAAGTGGATGAGCTGCAAAAGCGGGTGGAAGCTGGATCAAGTTTAGTCAAAAAATATCATAGCGGTGAAATAGACCTATTTGATTTGGTTGATGAGTTAGAGCAAGCGCTCAAGGGTGGTGGGGAATGAGAGATTTTATCTGTTTAGAGTCAAAGCGGCTAACCAATAAATACATTCAAACCAACAAGCCACAGGGCTGCACACACTTTGCTTTACCGCGTGTAAGCACGGTTTGTTATTACTTAATTGATGGTGATGTGATTTTTTCTTGGAAAGATGACAAGTGGATTAGAAACCCAGCAAAACTTGAGGGCTTAATTAGATTTGGGATTTTACCAATCAACTTCCCTGAAATTGATTATTCATTTTTGCACAAGGTGAATGACCAATGACCACATTCAAAGAGGCTCAAACACCCAACAAACCCCGATAAATAACCAAACACACTAAGCCTTAATCATTAACGATTGAGGCTTTTTTTATGACTGCTCGCCGTCAAGTACAAACACCAGGTGCTAAAGCTGCACCTGAAGAAACAAAAACAACTGCTGAAAAAGCTGATGAGGCTTTGGCGGAAATTGGTGCTGATGCTGATCAGCATTCAGGTGCTAAAGCTGCAGAACCAACAAACGAAGAACTTCAACGCCAATTAGCAGAAATGCAAGCGCAAATGGACGAGCTAAAGAAGTCTACGCAAATCGAACAGCGCGTAAGTTCAGGTTCAATTGATGCAGTTAAGCCAAAAAAACGTATCCCATTTTTGACAGAAAAAGGATGGACTACGAAGGAGGCTGACTAATGTGTGGCGGAGGCTTAGGAAAAATCATTTCTTCTGTGACAGATGCAGTCGGTCTTACTGAAACAAAGAAGGCTGAAAAGGGCTTTGATGCAGCAGCGGCAGATAAGCAAGCACGTGATCAAGCGCAATTAGATGCGAATACAGCAGTAGCGGAGCGCCGTAAGCGCAATGCTTCAACTGTTTTGTCATCTGCTACAGATGGTCAAAAGAAAACGACCTTGGGTGGATAATATGAGCGAAACAGTAGCAAGGTTGTGTAAGCGGTTAAGTGAGTTAAAAGCAGAAAGAACGCGCTTAGAATCACACTGGTCTGAATGCTATCGATTCGCCGCGCCTGAGCGTCAGCAATCTTTTATTGGTGATGACTTAACTGACACACGAAAGACACAACGTGCCGAGCTACTGGACTCAACTCTAGCGGAAGCAACACAACTTTTAGTCTCAAGCATCATTTCAGGCACAACACCAGCCAATGCACTTTGGTTTAAAGCTGTTCCTGACGGTGTTGATGATCCAGCAGAACTGACAAACGGCGAAAAATGGCTTGATGAAGTATGTCAATTCATTTGGCGCAATATCCACGGCGCAAACTATGACAGTGAAATCTTTGATTTGGTACTTGATTGTGTTGTCGCTGGTTGGGGTGTGATGCATGCGGATATTGATCGTAAAGCTGGTGGTGGCTATGTCTTCCAAACTTGGAATATTAGTCAATGCTATCTAGCTTCAACACGGCAAGATCAGAAGGTTGACACACTTTACCGTGAATACGATATGACGATGGCTGCATTAGTCAATGAGTATGGTGAAGGTAATGTTAGCGAAAAAGTGCGTAACACTTACAAGTCTAAGCCTGACTCAAAAGTAAAAGTGATTTGGGTGGTTGAGCCACGCAAGACTGGCTTTATCAAAGATGATCGTCAGTTAATGCCTAAAGAGCGTCCTTTTGCTTCATATCACATTGAAGTGGAAGAAAAAATAATACTAAAAGAAACAGGATACAACGAATTTCCTTTTGTTGTTCCACGTTTTAGAAAAATACCAAATTCAGTATATGGAACTGGTCAAGTATCGGTTGCATTACCTGATGCCAAGACTGCGAATACACTTATGCGTGATACGTTGCGTAGTGCTGAAATCTCAACGCTTGGCATGTATGCAGGTGTAGATGATGGCGTATTTAACCCTCGTACAGTGCGCTTAGGTGGAGGGAAAATCATCGTTGTAAACAATGTTGAGTCATTGAAGCGCATTGATGATGGCAAAGGTTACGAGGTCGGGATAGACCTTTTAACAGCGTTACAAGGTGGCATCCGCAAAAAGATGATGGCTGATCAATTGCAACCTAAGGATGGTCCAGCAATGACAGCAACCGAGGTGCATGTTCGGGTTGATTTAATTCGCCAGCAACTAGGACCGCTTTATGGTCGTTGGCAAGCTGAACTATTAACACCGCTTTTAGAGCGTACTTTTGGTCTCGCTTATCGTGCAGGTGTGATTGGACAAGCACCTGACGACATGCAAGGTCGTAATCTCTCATTCAAATTTATCTCAGCTTTGGCGCGTTCACAGCAATTAGAAGATGTAACAGCAATTGAGCGTTTGATTGCTGGATTGTCTAACGTGGCTCAAATAGATCAAACAATTTTAGACAACATCGATATGGATGCCGTAGCTCAAGTCACAGGCATGGGCTTGGGCGTTCCTACGTCAATTTTACGCACGAAAGATGACATTAAGAAGATTCGTGAACAACGCCAAAAAGCCCAACAACAAGCGGCAGCACAAGAGCAAGAGCAAGCGATGGCACAACCATTGGCGAATGCCGTTGGAAAAGGGCTTGAAGCAGAACTTACAAGCGAGACACGACAATGATCTATCTAGGTTTTATTTTTGCAACTGTCATCCTAATTTATGCGATTTATCAAAAAGTTAAGCATGATGAATGGTGCGAAAAGCATTGGGATGAAGTGCGTGTACATGCAGAAACCCAAGCCCAACTAGATGCAGCCCATGAAGAAATTAACGAACTGACCAACAAGCTTGAGCTTTTTGAAGAATCTCTTAGAAAGACCGAGAACGAAGAATCTCAAGAGGTTGGTGTTTATGTGCATCAACGAAGGTTACGACCTGCAACACCTGATTTATACCGTGTCGTATTTGATATGGATGTAAAAGGTCAACGCATCTTAGAAGACCTCACAAAGCGATTTAACAGAAGCGCATACGTAACTGACGCACACGGCGGAGAGCGTGAAACGTGTCGCCGTCTTGGTCAGAGTGAGCCAGTTAATTTCATCTTACAACAAATCAATTTAGCAAACGATCCTGATTACAGCGAGGCAGAAAACGATGAGTGATTTAGAGAATCAAGAACAGCCAGTAGATGAAGGCAATCCAACACCGACAGATCCAACAAACATTGAAACACCTGCAGAGCCAAGTGAACCTGAAAAAGATCCTTCTGCACAAGAACCTGAAACCAAGCCCGATATTCCCGAAACTGCGGATGAATACAAGGTTGAACTAGATGGGTTCGATTTTGATGCATTCAAAGCTGACGAGTCGAACAAAGCATTTTTAGACAACGCTCATCAAGCTGGCTTAACCAATGAGCAATTGTCTGTAGTGATGCAAGCATTTGATCAACATACCGCCGTACAAGTTGAAGCGTTACAAGATGATTGGGGTGGTGAGTACGAGGCTAATTTGCGCTTTGCAAATCAAGCGATTCAAGCGGCTGGACTGCAAACAAGTGATGTTGATTCTCCAACTTTTGGCATCCGCTTAGCGGCTTACTTTGGAAAGGCTTTGCAAGAAGATATGCCACCGCAAAATACCCAACAAAGTGCGAGTGAAGCTATCTCAGAATTAATAGCATCAGAGGCGTACATGAATGAAAGTCATCCTGACCACAAACGTGTTTATGCCCAAGTTCAGAGTCATTACTCAAAATTAAACGGCTAAGGGGTGTATCCACATGGCGAATGAAAATAAAATTACGGCGGCGTTTGTACAGCAATATCACGATACATACGAAGTCGCAGCAATGCAAAACGAGTCACGACTGCTTAAAACAGTTGTGAATCGTGGAAAAATCACAGGTGAGTCATTCACAATCAATGATATGGGCCAAGTGGAAATGTCACCTTCGGGCAACCGCTTCGGGGATACTACTTGGACCATTCCTGATGCTGGTGTACGTACCGCATTAATGGCTGACTTTGATTTGTTTATTCCAATTGATTCACGTGACTTGCCAAAATTAAAGGCAATTCCTAATGACAAGTACATGAAAAACCTTGTAAATGCACGTAATCGTAAGATTGACGACATTATTTATCAAGCGTTGGTAGGTGGTATTACACGCACTACTGTAGATGATGCAGGTGATAAAACCACAGCCACAGTAAACCTGCCAGCAGGTCAGATCGTCTTGTCTTCATATGGCACGTTGAAAGAGAAAATCATCAGAGCGAAATCTCTGTTTCGTAAGAATGAATGTGATGAGAAAAATGATGAGAAGTTATACATTATTTATACCTCAGACATGATGGAAGAATTCTTAAATGATTCAGAGCTTACTAGCGCTGATCATTTAAAAATTCAAATGCTTCAAGAGGGTCAAGTCACAACAAACTGGCTTGGGGTTGAATGGATTCCATACGAAAAATTGAATAATGGTGCTGGTGGTGCAACAGAACGCCGTACTGTTATGTATGCAGGTACAGCGGCTCACTTTGGTGATGCAAATATCACAGGCTTTGACATCTCAAAACGTCCAGATAAGAAGAACATCAGCCAAGTTGGTGGTGTGCATTCTATGGCTGCTGGTCGTGCAAATGAAGTCAAAGTGGTTGCTATCGACTACGTAGTTTAACCTCGTTCACCTTACCGTTTGGGCAAGCGGTAAGGTGCTTTTTTAATTCTTATTAAGGTAAAAATCATGACAAACGAAAAAGAGATAGAGCAAGAAATCCAAGACAAAGGTTTAGATGCTCCACGATTAACTCCTGATTATGTTGATTCTAAAATTAAAGCTATTCGCTATATTACGGGCGATAAGTTTGACCTAGCTTACTGCGCAGATGATTATAAAACATGTGGATCACCACAATTAACAATCTGCATTTTATCACTCGAAAATGGATTCACAGTTACGGGTGAGTCTGCATGTGCCAGCCCTGAAAACTTCGATCGCATTATTGGGCAGAAAATTGCCTATCAAAATGCACGAGAAAAAATTTGGCAGATGGAAGGATATCTCTTAAAAGAAAAGCTTTATCAAGCCGAGTTAGATAAACAGTTTTAACACCCAACAAAATCAACCTAAACCCCGATAACACTGAGTAAAAGTTATCGGGGTTTTTATTATGTCTGTATCTAAAGTAACTATCTGCAATAACGCACTTAGCATGATCGGTGGGCAACAAATTGCAAGCTTTGAAGAAGAATCGAAACTTGCTCAGTTATGTCGAAATATCTATGACACAACACGCCTTGCAATATTGCGTTCTCATCCGTGGTCATGTGCTAAGAAACGACAAATCTTATCACCTGTCTCAACATATCCAAGCTTTGGTTATAGCCATGCGTTCCCATTGCCTGCGGACTATGTGCTGATCATTTCAGCCAACACAGAGCAATACGAAGTAGAGAATCGCTATATCTTGGCAAATCAAGAGCGCATCAATCTTGAATATGTTTTTAACAATGATAACGAGCAGACTTGGGATGCCATGCTTGTCGAAGCCATGACGCTAAAAATGGCAGCAAAGCTTTGTAAACCTGTTACTGGCAGTGATGCGGCTGGTCAGTCGGCAGATGCACAATTTCAATTATTGATACGTCAAGCAAGAACAATCAATGGACAAGAGCGACCAAGCCAAGATGTGCAATTCGCTGAATCTAGCTATTATTCGGGGCGTTTCTAATGAAGCAGTGGATATTAAAAAACAATCTCAGCTCAGGTGAACTAAGTCCGTTACTTTGGACACGCACGGATATTCAACAGTATGCAAATGGTTCTAAAAAACTATTCAACGCTTTGCCTTTGGTTGAGGGTGGGGCAAAGAAAAGACCGGGCACAAAATTTAAATCTATTTTTGCTGGTGCATTGCGCTTAATTCCATTCATTGCCAATTCTGAAAACACCTATTTGCTGATTCTAGGCGCGTCATTTCTGAAAGTTTATAACCCACGAACGTATGAAGTTGTTTATGACATTGCAACGCCGTATAACACTGAAAAGAAAGTACGTGAGTTACAGTATGCGCACACCAAGTATCGTATGTATTTGGTTCAGGGTGATACACCTGTACATCGGCTGCTATGTTCTGCTGACTTCACAAATTGGCAATTGTCGCCGTTTACCTTTGGTGTGAATCCAAACGATGAATTAGGAACTACGCCGAACGTTGCGCTTACACCTTCAGGCACAGACGTTGGGAAGATTATTTCTTTAACGGCTGCATCTTTCCCAAACTGGGTAAATACAGAAACCTATCTAGCAGGTGATCGAGTCATTTATGCAAGTAAAACTTGGTTAGCCACAATCGATAATAAAGACAAAGAACCTGACGGCATAAATACAGAATGGGAAGAAGTCACCAATGAGGCAGCAAACGTTTTTACAGCTTCTAGCGTTGGTTCAATTGTCGAGATCAACGGCGGTCAAGTCAAAATCACTCAATACATTAATTCATCAAAGGTGAATGGTGAAGTTTTGGTTAAATTAACCTCAACTGTTCAGGCTATCGCTAAGTCTTGGGTTTTGAAAAGCATTGCATTTAGTGTTGCGGCTGGCTATCCAAAAGCAGTTTGTTTCTTTAAACAGCGCTTAGTGTTTGCCAACACCAAAACAAGTCCGAATCAAATGTGGTTTAGTCGAATCAATGATGATGGCAACTTTTTGGAAACCACTGAGGATGCAGATGCTTTTAGCATAGCCTCTAGTTCAGCACAGTCTGACAATATTTTACACCTTGCACAGCGTGGTGGCGTTGTTTCGCTTACAGGTGGGGCAGAGTTTCTAATCAACTCACAAGGACCATTAACACCAAGTACGGCACAGATTGATGAGCATACATCTTACGGCGTACAGGCAAACGTAAAGCCTTGCCGTGTGGGTAATGAACTGTTGTTTGTACAACGTGGTGGTGAGCGTTTACGTGCTATGTCGTACCGATATGAAGTCGATGGGCTGGTATCCCCTGAATTATCTGCAATAGCGCCCCATATTACTGAAAGCCACGGCGGTGTAAAGGAAATTACATATCAGCAAACGCCTAGCTCTATTGTTTGGATCGTGATGAGTGATGGTAGCGTGGCAAGTATCACGCTGAATCGTGATCAAGAGATGAATGCATGGGCGCAGCATGACTTTGGATGTTCAGTGTTGTCGATATGTGCATTGCCAACGGGATTAGGTGAAGATCAGTGCTTCATGCTGACACAGCGCAATGGATATACGGTACTGGAAGAATTTAGCGAAACAGCATTGAGTGACTGTGAGTTTGATATTCAGGTGGCTAATGGTACTGGATCGATTCTTAACTTAGATATTCAGGTTCTCAATTCTCCAATGGTGAGCTACAACAACCAAGATGGTTATTTTTATTCTAGCTATACGACTGCTGGTACTGACATAAATTTACCTGTATCTGATTTAAGTCAAACAGTCTATTTAGGGCAACCATATCTAACAGAAATTGACTTATTGCCGCCTGATTTTAGCCAAGCACCTACATCAGCCATGTTCCATAAAATTCAGGTGCATGAGATGGCTATATTTCTTAATGGTTCAGTGGGTGGATTTATCAATGGTCAAGAGTTATCAACCAAGTATTACGACCAATCAGCCTTCTTAAACCTTCCGTACACTGGTTATGTTCTTGATTCTTTTGTGGGTTGGCAAACCTTGCATGAATTAGAGGTCAAGATAACACACAACAAACCCCTGCCTTTTCACATGCAATCTATTTCTATGTTGGTGTCTATTAATGAGAAATGATATGCAAGTACGAAAAGCAACACTTGATGACGTGGACACGCTTGTTGATTTCGGCAAGCGTCTTACTCAAGAATCTCCAGTATTTTCAAAACAAGGATTTGATGAAAAAAGCGCGGCTGATTTATTCGCGTATTTGATTAACAAGCATGAGTCTATTTTTATCGCGTTGGATCAATATGACAATTCTATAGGAACAATCATAGGTGTGATTGACAAAGACTGGCGCACTGGTCACAAATTGGCTTTTGAGCAAGGTGTCTATGTTCTACCTGAATATCGCCGTTCAGATACTGCTAAAGCCTTAATTAATACCTTTGTCGAGTGGGCTAAGCTGAAAAATGCGGATCGTATTCAACTTGGTACGATGACAGGAATTCATGCGGATAAAGTTGTCAGTCTATATGAAGGTCTAGGCTTCTCATTGGTCGGCTATGTTTTAGAGATGGAGGCGTAATCATGTGTAAAGGTGGTGCTATTTCTTCAGGACTAGATGCGATTGGCAATATGTCTAATGCTGTGATGGCGGATGCAACGTCAAAGGGCAATGCAAAATCTATTCGTTCTGCTGCAAAACTACAAAGTCAGAAAATCAAAGATCAAGGCAAGCGTGATGCATCAAGCGCACGTGCAGCAGCGGCAGAGAATGGCTTAGACGTGAATGTTGGTGCGCCAACAGTTATAGAAGATGAAATTATTTCGGATGCTTCATATAACGCGCTGATGAACCAATTACAAGCAAACTTTCAAGCGGATGATGTGCGCCGTCAAGGAAAAATGCAGCGTAATAACTATGGCTATAAGGCTGCAAGTGACGTTATCAACACAGCAACTCAAGCGTATGGTGGGTGGAAATAATGAAAATTCCAGTTTCACGTGGACGTGTAGAACCTCAAGCACAAATGCAGTCATTTACGCCGAATACAGGGCTTAGTGACATTGGTCGTTCAATTGGTGGGGCGGTTCAAGAAAGAGACAATCAGCAAAGAGAAGCAGAAGTAACAGCCAAGCGATTAGAGCTATTTAATAATCAAATGGCTGAGAAAGAGGCAAAAGTTAAGCTTGACGATACGCTTACAACAGAAATGAGCGAACGAGTAACTTTGCTTAAAAACGATGTGTCAAATGGTGCGATGAAAGCCCAAGATGCAAATGCAAATCTTCAAGAGTGGTCAAAGACTCGATATGAACAGCTTGAAACTGAATTACCTGATCATGCTAAACAGGACCTTAAACAATACTGGGATTCAAATATTAGCCGTCAGACAACAGGATTTTTGCCACTTCAACTCCGTGCGGACGTGCAAAAAGGCGCTGTATTGGCTGATCGAATGACAGAAATAGCTACACGCTATGATCGTGCTCAAGGTCGTGAATATTTAAATTCCAACTTACAAGAATTAAACCTACCAGAAGCAGATAAGCAAGCTCGAATCTATAGCTATGAGTCGATGCGTGATTCGATGGATATAGATGGTCGTATCACCAATGCTGTTTCAAACAAAGATACAGCCGACCTGAAAGCCCTAGTATCTGACTTAGATTCAGGTAAATACGGCTATACAGACGGAAAGGCAGCACAGCAGAAGAAAGCCCAAGCATTAAGTCGAATCGATGCTATCAATAAGCAAATTGAAGTCGAAGAAAATAAGCGCGTGACATCCGCAGGCAAGGTTTTAAATGATTTTAAGTCACAGGTTTTGACAGGTCGTGCTTTAGATGAAAGCTATTTGTCCAATGTTGGCGAGGCTGTAAAAGGTACGGAATATGAGGCTGAATATAATTTTTATAGCCAGCAATCAAGCAACTTTCAAAATTTTGGGCGCAAAACTACAAGTGAACAGCTTGCTTTAATCAATGCTCAAAAAGCAAAGATGAAAAATAGCAGCACTACAGATGCAGTAAACGAAGACAAAATCTTAAACGTATATGAGTCAATCTATAAAGAAAAAGTAGACACTCTAAAAAACAATCCAAACCAAGCTGTACGTGAAGCAGGCATAGAAACTCAGACGTTGAGCGCACTAGAACTAAGTGCGAACCCTAAATCATTTGCAGCAAAAGCAATTGAAAACGGCGTTAATCAAATCGCACTTAAAGACCCGAATATCACTGTCAAACCAATTTCAGCAGAAGATTTACCTGAGGCTAAAAAGGCATTTGATGACATGGGGGTAAACGAAAAACTTACTTTCATTGGCAATATGATTGACCAGTCTAAAGGCATTCCAGACGGAAACAAGATTTGGGGCGCAACACTAGGGCAATTGGGCGGCGGAGACATGAATTATGTGATGGCAGGCGTTGCCAAAGCAAACAAGTTTAGTTCTACAGAGGGCAGAGACTTAGCAACATCAATTATTTCAGGCACTCAACTACTCAAAAACAAGCAAATGATCATGCCGAAAGAGGATGATTTGCGCTTGGCGTTTAACGATTATGTTGGTCAAACACTCACTGGCACATCTGCAAACAACGCTTATGAGGTATTTAAAGCCGTTTATGCGGACACGATGAATGCACGAGGTTTTAGTCATTCAGCAAAAGATGATTCACCAAACAAAGGCGTATTACACACCGCTCTAAGCATGTCGACAGGTGGCGTATACACGCAGCCTAGCTCATATAGAAATTACATGGGCGAAAAGGGCAAAGATTGGAAAGTAACCAAGCCTTATGCAATGAAAGATGATGAATTTGAAAACCGTTTAGATAAGGGTTATTCAACCATTTCAAAGCAAACAGGTATAAATTCTTCAGACCTTAAACAATTGCGCTTACGTCAAGGAAAGCCAGCACAATCGGGTGATATCCAGTACGACCTAATCAATGAGCGTGGTCAGCCATTAGTTGTTGATGGGGCTATTTGGCGCATTAAAATGAATGGAGTTGTCAAATGACTTGGTTCAATACATTTGCAGATGATGATCAACAATCTGTAGAAAAATTACAGCAACAAGGCATAACAGGAAAGCCAACGACAACTAAAGAAGTTGGATTATTTGATGGTGCGGCTTCTGCACCATTTCGAGGTGCGGCAGCAGGCTTTGCAAAGGTTGCTGATACTGTTACAGCACCGATTGATGCAGTAGTTGATCGCGTTGGGTATAGCTTTAAAGACGTTTCAACCAATGAATTTATCGAGCCATATTCAGAGTATAAGTCGAATAAAGAAAAGGCACGTGATAGCCTTGTGCTGGAAGGGATTGGCGCATTAGAAGATAAACAAAATACAGGCGTAGTTGGTAATATTGGTTTTGCGCTAGGTGATTATGCAACACGTGCGATTACTGGTAGCTTGATCGGCGGAGTAACTGGTGCGGTCACAGTAACAGGCACATCAGAAACCAATTACAAATATAAAGACCTTACTGATAAAGGCGTTGAGAGTGATACAGCCTTAAAAGTTGCGGTAATAGATGGTGCTGTGGCGGCTGCATCTACAGCTTTGCCTTTGTCGTATGGTTTTAAGGGCACTGGTGGTGTGATTAAAGATGCTGCGTTATCCGTGGGTGGTGCAACACTTCTATCGACTGGCGGACAGGCTTTGAGTGGTGAGGTACTTGATTCAGCAGGCTATGAGAAGCAAGCCAAAGAATACGAAGTTACTTATCAGAGCGTTGCAACAGACTTAGCGCTGAATGCTTTATTGTTCGGTGCGGCGCGTGGATATTCTCATCATGTAGAGAAACAAGTCAAAGCAGAGTTAGACGCTTTAAATAACGATGTCGATGCAAAAGCAACTCAAGTTGAAAGTGTTTTAGAAGTAAATAAAATGCAGTTTGATGATGCAACTGCACCAGTCAGACCTAATAACCCAATACAGCAAAATAATCACTTAATGAATTTAAGTGATGCGACAGAGCAAATTAAAACAGGTCGCCCAGTCAATGTGACTCACGCCGTGCAAGGAGAGGAGAAACAGCGTTCAATTGACTATGAATCAATGTCATTACCCAACAACGCTAAAACAATCGCACGTAGAGCAACACAGGAAGGAATAGACCCAAGTGTGGCGCTGACCATCTCACATATTGAAACAGGTGGAACGTTTAGCCATACGGCAAAGAATCCAACGTCTAGCGCACATGGCTTATATCAAGTCATCGATAAGACATGGAAGAATCAAGGCGGAAAAGATAGGAATAACATTGATGAACAAATCCGCATGGGTTTTAAGCACATCAAGCAAGCCAATGCAGCAATGCGTAAAAGTTTGGGGCGTGAACTACAACCGCATGAACATTATCTAGGGCATCTTTTGGGCCCAGCAGGTGCAAGTCGAATCCTCAAAGCTGATCCTAACGCCAAGCTTATTGATATTGTAAAAACATACGATAAGAAAAATGCCGATGACATTGTGAAAAACAACGGCATGACAGGAATGACCGTAGAGCAAGCAATTGGGAAGTGGCGAAACAAGTGGAATAAATTGAGCGCGAGATACGGCGGCAATGGTACCAGCACGGCGATTGGGATGGACGGTACAAGCTATGATGTCGCTTATGAGGTTAAATCACTTGATGAGTTGATTGCATCAAATGATGCTGCTTATGGTGTCAATCCGTTATATCCAGCAGAACTACAACCACGTGACCGTACACGTGAAGCATCACGTCAGCAGATCGAGAACATGGCAAATGATTTACGTCCTGAACTCTTGGGCGAGTCAAATATGTTGTCGAACGGCGCACCGATTATCGGCATGGATAATGTAGTGGAATCGGGCAATGGTCGTACCTTAGCGATAGGAAAAGCCTACTCAGAAGGCAAAGCCGATGCGTATCAGCAGTTTGTAAATGATTTTGCAAATACTCGAGGTTTTGATATTTCAGGTATTAACAACCCTGTTTTAGTGCGTACACGCTTAACAGATACAGATCGTGTGCAGTTTGCAAGGCTTGCAAATGAAAGCGATGTAGCGCAATTCAGCGCATCTGAGAGGGCATTAAGTGATGTGGATCGATTGCCCGATGCATCACTTATCAAGATCAATTCTGATGGAAATATCAACCTCGAGCAAAGCATGGATTTTGTTCGTGGCTTTGTGAATCAATTGCCGCAATCAGAACGTGCAACCATGATCACGGCGGATGGTCGTTTAACCCAAGATGGTAAGCGCCGTATGGAAACAGCTTTAGTACAACGCGCTTATGGTGATTCTAGTCTTGTAGCGAGACTATCTGAAAACTTGGATGATGACAGTAAAACCGTTTTAAACTCGATGTTACGTTCTGCACCTCAGTTAGCGCAATTAGCTGATCTGGTCAAACAGGGCGGACGTTATGACAATACACTTGCACAAGACTTAGCACAGGCAGCACAAAAGCTCAGTGATTTAAAAGCGAGTGGACTACGTGTAGATGATTATCTAAATCAAGGTCAATTGATCGATGACGGATTATCTTCGGGTGCACGTGATTTTTTGAATGTCTTTGATAGCAATAAGCGAAGTGCAAAAGCGATAAGTGAAAATATTCAATCCAAAATTGATGAAGTTGAAGCCATGGGCGATCCGAGACAAGGTAACTTGTTTGGTGATGGTCCAGAAGAATCAGCAGCATTAGACATCATCATGCAAAACCCTGATCAACAGATTTCGGTTAGTCGTATGCGTCCTGATGGTGAGATGGAAGAAATTACGATGACTTTGCGTGAACGATTGAATGAACTAGAAGCGGAAGCACGACAGGCGCAAGAAGATACTTTAGCAGCACAAACAGCAATTAGTTGCGCTTTGCAATTTGGAGTATAACCAGTGAAAGAACAATGCAAACAAGCCGTAGCAAAAGCACTAGGCAAGCAATCTCTAAATCAACAAGAAGCAACAGATATTGAAAATCGAATCAAAGATGCGATGAAATCTTTAGCTAAAAAAGATTTACAGAATTGGCGCAATTTATCTGATTCAGACAAGCTTACTGAGGCTGGTAAGTTTGTCGCTCAGGACATCCAAGAACAGCTTAAACGGAAGCATAAAATAGCTGCTCAAGACATTCTGACTCAATCAAAAAACCTTACCCAGCTTGATCATCCAACATTAACCGCCAGTGAAGTTGTCGATCGTATGGTTGCGCCGCATGGTGATATGTCGGGGGTTCAATCACTGGATTCCAAAGCACGTGCGATAGCAGGGTTGTATCGTGGCGACTTGGTTGACTTCTACACCAACATTAAGGGCGGCTTGGGCGTATTCACTGATGCTGAATTAGTTCAGAAAATTGTACGTGAACGTTTTGGAGACAGCACAGGAGATCCACTAGCCAAGAAAATCAGCGATAAAATGGGTGAGACATTTGAAACCATGCGTGAACGCTTCAATCGATCAGGCGGTGATATTGGAAAGCTTGATGATTGGGGATTACCACAAACACATAGTCTTGAAAAAATCGCTATAGCTGGAAAACAAGCATGGGTTGATAAGTCAGAACAGCTTATCGATACATCAAAATATGTGCATGAAGATGGTACATTTTATTCACAGCAAGAAATACGTGAATTGCTCGAATACTCGTTTGATACGCTCGCCAGTAACGGCGCGAATAAAACTGAAATAGGCCGTCAAAGCTTTGGTGGCAATTCAAAAGTAACTAGCCGTCATTCTGAAAGCCGTGTGCTGCATTTTAAAGATGCGGATGCATGGATGGATTATCAAGCTGATTTTGGTGGTATGCCTTTTGTTGACCTTGTAGAGGCTCATATTAATGGCTTATCCAAAGATATTGCACTTGTAGAAAGCCTTGGAAGCAATCCCAAAAACGCTATGCGTATTTTAATGGATGCAGCAGAGCAAAAGGATTGGTTGAAAGGGGTTGAAGCAAAGAAGACTAACAGTTCGCGTAAACGTGCTCAGACGATGTTTGATGAGTTCACAGGGCAAAACACCCCACAATCAGAAGTATTGGCGAATTTAGGCTTAGCATATCGATCTATGAACGTTGCTTCAATGCTTGGCGGTACCACGCTATCATCTATCACCGATCAAGCCATGATTGCCAAGACCGCATCTATTCACAATATCGCTTTCCGTAATACCTTTGGCGAATTACTGACACAGTTAAATCCAAAAAATAAAGAAGATCGAGAGCTTGCACATAGCTTGGGTTTAGCAACTGAAGAAATGCTAGGCTCTATCAACCGTTGGGCTGATGATGGTTTAACCTCCGTGCAAGGTAAATCTGAAAAACTAGCCAAGGTATCAAGTGGACTAGCCACTCAAGTGATGCGTATCTCTGGGCTAAATGCACTTACCGCAGCTTCTAAAGTTGGTTTCTCTAAAATGCTAATGGAAAAATATGGGCGTTTAAGTCGGTCAAAGTCTTGGCAAGATTTAGGCGAAATGGATCGTGAGCTTATGCAGAAAACAGGATTGAGCGAACGCGCATGGGAAGTGATGCGTTTAGCCGATCCAGTTGTGGACCGTAAAGGCAATCAACTTATGTCTGCGCGATCAATCTATGAAATTCCTGATGAGAAATTAAAACAGTTTGGAAGTCCACAAAAAGTACGTGATGAAATAGCAACTCAATTTCAAGCGCATTTGCTTGATGAGCAAGGCATGGCAGTGGTTGAGGCAGGTTTGCGTGAGCGAACATGGATGAGTGCAGGGCAGAAGAAAGGAACAGCTACAGGCGAAATATTTAAATCTATGCTTCAGTTTAAGTCATTCCCTGCTGCATTCCTGATGCGTCATGGTTCACGTGCGATGAGCATGGAAAAAGGAACGTCTAAAGCTGCATACGGTGCTTCATTATTTGCGATGACTACAATATTAGGGGCGTTGGTCGTTCAGCTTAAAGAGCTTGCAAACGGTAATGATCCTTCGACCATGTGGGATAGTGAAGATCCACAAAAAACAAAAGATTTCTGGACTAGATCAGCCGTTCAGGGTGGTGGATTGTCAATTCTTGGAGATATATTGGTTGCTGGTACTGACACAAGTGGAAGAAGTACCTCTGATTTTATGGTTGGGCCATTTGGTAGTGATGTAAAAAATGTTCTAGGTGTCACTATCGGTAATATCACTCAGTTTAACGAAGGGCGCGATACCAATGCTGGGAATGAAGCATTTCGTTTGGTTAAAAATAAATTGCCTGCGCAAAACCTGTGGTATACCAAAGCTGCAACAAATCGCTTAGTATTTGACGAAATACAAGATATTGTTGCACCAGGATATCGAGAAAAACTTTTACGTAAAGCAGAGCGTCAGCATGACCGCACACGCTGGTGGGGCGATGATCTTGGTGATGTGCAAACGCCTAATTTTGATAAGGTAGTTCAATAATGAAAGCATTAGGATTTATAGCCTACTGGGTTTTAGCTATAACCCAGTTTCTTGGGATATATACATATTTTAGCAATGTTCAGGACTGGAACGGATTTGTTTCAGTAATCATTGCTTTAATTTTAGGCGGCATACCAATCTTGGGTACAATTTTTGGAGTTTTAGGCGCTACACAAGGTTGGGGATGGGGGCTTATTCCAGCTCTGTGCTTGTATCTATGGCCTTTCATAATCTTCGGAATAGTTTATTTATTTTCAAAAAAATAGATTCAATAACTCACCCAACAGAAACAACGTCAATCCCTCGTATAACAACATAAATACGAGGGATTTTTTATGCGTGATGAACAAGTTGAAAAAATGGAAAAACTGGCTGAAGAGGTTGCCGATGATTTTATCATTACAACTTGCGCAGCCATAAATACCTCTATTGCAGATAAACAAGGGAGGGGTGACAAAGGTTTTCTTTATAAAATAGCCAAAGATTCCGCAGGGGTCTTGGCAACAATTGAACGTGTTTTAGCTTTTAAAAATGGAAAGATACCGCCCATAAGTGCTACTGCTGCAACACAGGAAAAATATGAGCAGCAATTAATAGAGAAAGCAGAGAAAGAAGCCGAAAAACTTAAACAACGCCTAAGCTGATGACCAAGCCAAAAATATCATTTTTAGCTTTCTTTCTGCTTTGGGCTGAGCTTCAAGGCTGGAAAGTACCGCTATTCCATGTAGCGGTGTGCTTATTCCTTGAGAAATTTTATCTTACTGGGCGCACAGGCTTGCTCATGCTTCCGCGTGGGCACTCGAAATCCAGCATTTTAGACGTGTTTAATGCATGGGTAATTTACTGCTGGCCCAGCACTCAGATATTACATCAAGGTACAACAGACGCGGATGCGTACAAGTGTTCAAAAGGGACAAGGGATGTATTAGAGAGACATCCTCTATGTGTTGGCAATGTCTCTGTAAAAATTAGACAAGGCGAGGTTGAGCGGTGGTTCGTAAATGGTACGCCCGATGTTCGTTACGGCACTATGCTTGCAAAAGGTATCTTGTCTGGTGTTACTGGTCATCGTGCTCACTTTATTCAAAATGATGACGTAGAAACACCACAAACAACTGCTAATCCTGAGCAGCGAGAGAAGCTACCTAAAAAGCTATCTGAACAAACACATATCGCTATACCGGGTTCTAAAAAATTATGGATTGGTACGCCTCACACCCATGATTCTTTATATGAAAAAATTAAGAAACAAAGAAAAGTAGATAAATTAATTCTCAAAATGTTTGAGCATGAAAAGCGTTTTGAAGACACGAAAGAAGGTCAGAAAGTTTTACTGGACTTTGAACCAATACATGCATTTTCAGGCATCGGAGTAGGTGCAAAATATTTAAGAAAAGGCGAGCATTACAAATGTGAAAGGCTAAAAAATGTATGGCAAATTACATTTTTGGAATCTAACTATATCGTAGATTTTTATTCTAAAGGGATATGGGAAGAACGATTCACACCTGAAGAAATGGAGTTCCGCCGAGAAGAATGTAAAACACTCAACGAGTGGGACTCTCAATATCAGATGCACGCTAAACCTATTGGTGATGTGCGCCTTGATCCTGACAAAATTCTTGCCTATGACTGTGAACCAGTGCTTAAACGTGCCAATGGGCAACATATCTTGTTGCTCGGTGAGCGCCGTATTGTGGGTATGTCAGCAAAATGGGATCCATCCTCAGGAAAACTTAAATCTGATATTTCATCCGTAGCCTTGATTTTTCATGACGATCTAGGCAATAAATATTGGCATAGATCGATTGCTCTTACTGGTCCTGATATTGTGACTGATGATAGTGGAGCGATAATAGGCGGGCAAGTTTGGCAGCTCTGCGACCTGATTGAAAAGTTCCACATCCCAAAAATGGTTATTGAGACTAACGGTATCGGTGGGTTTGCTGGATCGTCCTTAAAAGCTGCACTGAAGAAACGTAAAATAAGATGTGGTGTAGAGGAGCGCCATTCCATTCAAAACAAGAATAAACGTATTTTAGAGAGCTTAGAAGGACCATTAATGTCTGGGCTGTTGTGGGCGCATATTTCCGTGCTTGTGAAAACCAATCAAAGTGGAGCAGAAGAAGATGCGCCAGCCGCAAAACAAATGAGGGAGTGGAACCCAGCCATTAGTAATCAGCCCGATGATTATCTTGACTCGGCAGCAGGTGCAATAGTAGACCAGCCTGAACGAGTAGGAAAAATACACAACCAAAACGAGCCGAATGAAAGCCCTAATTGGAGGACGGATGGCGGCGTTACTGATGCTGCTTTGGATTTTGAATATTAGGGTGATGAAATGGCAGTACCAGAGCAGATGCCGATTGTGTCATATATTGCGAACGGCACAACAACAAACTTTACAATAACTTTTGATCTTCACGATGATCGTTATTTGATTGTTACGGTCAATAAGGAAGTTCCGCCTTTTGGTAGCTATACAGTTGCCAATGGTGAGGTTGTTTTCTCAACTCCGCCAAACCAAGGGGATGAGGTAACTTTAGCAAGAGATACGGTTCTTGATCGTGACACTAATTATCAAAGTTATGATAATTCGTTTCGTCCAGAAGCCGTAAATTATGACTTTGATAAGATTTGGCATGTTCTACAAGAACAAAACTTGATAGATGCTAAACTGCTTGCTCGACTTAAAGAAGAAATCGAATGGCGACGCACTCATGATTTTAATTATGACGAACTGGCACAAGTCCGTGAGAAGCAGTTATTTGATGCTTTAAAAGGCTATACAGACACATTGCTAGCATCAACCAATCCAGGTGTATTTCAGGGTGTAGTGGCTGGCGTGGTTTTTGCGAGTGATGGCAAAAGCATTCAGACACATATTGAAGATATTCTTTTGAGCTTAGGGAGTAATAGCGAAAATATTGATTTAAAAGCTGATCAAATCTACGTTAATGAACAGTTGCAATTGAAACAACAGCAAATAGATACAAAGGCAGACAAGACAACAACCACATTACTGCAGCAAGAAAAAGCCAATTTAAGCTATGTGGATAGTGCTCTTGCTAGTTTTCAAGGTGGTGCTTTTAAAGCATATCCAACATTAGCCTTGGCAAATGCTGACATTGCAAATATTGCTTTAAATACGAAAGTCGACGTGCTGAGCACTACAGATGGCGGAAGTTATTACAAGGCTAGTGCAGATGCAACCTCTTTAACCAAATCACCTTACGATCCTTTAAATGCCGCAAAAAGTTATACTGATTCTCAAGTGAGAACAACTGATGTTTCTTCCGGAAACTTAGCTCTTAATCCTGTCGCCACTTACACGGGCCAAGGCCTTGGTAGTACAGGTGTTTTTCAAACATCTAGTAACCTCAACTCCATCGCTATTGCTGTGACTGAAAATTCTATTATCAGTTTATTGAATGACCGCGGGGCATATACCGGTGGGGCTATTGGCGTATATCACAGTGCATTACCACCCACGGCCGAGAATAAGATTGCAAACTTTACTGTGATCAACCGCACTAATGATCAATCCACTTATGTGGTCAGTGCTGTCCCCGTTGGTGCAAAATATTTAATTGTAAACAGTAAGTCTACAACGGATATTATCTGGAACATTCAAAAAGGTGCTTACCTAGATTTAAATAAAGCAGGGAAAAAATCACTAATTTCTTTAAATGATAAAATTGTATTTGATCTTGATGTGGATACCACTATTAAAAATGAAGGCAACCTTAATCAGCCGAAATCCGTCCTGCAAAATACTTATGTGAATTCCCGGGGCGCAGTTATATCAGGTGCTGGATTCAAGACACTTTTATTTCCAGTTGTTGAGGGTGCAACTTACTACATCACTGACACGGTAGGCTCTTTCAATGGATCAATGCGTTCGGTATTTGCAACAAGTGAGCTATTTTCAAGCGCCTTACCACCAATCATTGAATACAAACAAACCTCTGTAGATACAATCAAAAAATTCACAGTTCCTAAGGGGCTTGGAATTAAATTTGTATTCCTGACGCTGAAAACCGGTGCATTTGATGTTGAGAATTCACTTGTTATTCACCGCTGGAGAAATACAGATTTTGTTGCGAAAGAAAGTATTTCAAAAATTAAAGGTAAAACATTAATTGATGAAACAGCCAGAACAGTCATTGATGCAATTGATCAGTCTGCGGTCACATCACGCTTTGCAAACAAAAAATTTCTTTGCTTTGGGGATTCGATTACCCAAGGTACGGAAGGTGGTTACGTCAAATATGTAGAAGGTGTGCTGCGCTGTGAAATCACCAACAAAGGCTCAAGTGGTGCAAGGGTTTATCGGGTGGTAGATATTGCAACCAGACTCTCGGCATTTCGTGATCCAAACACGAAAGTTGCTTATCCAGAGATTGATTACATGCAATTTGCTGGTGTTTCAATCATGATTGGAACCAATGACAGCACATCAGGAATCACAGGATCACTTGCTGACATTCCTACTGATTCGGTTTTTGATCATGTTGGGTCTGAGGTTACAGGCTATTTTGATTTATTCCCGAATACATATTATGGAAATCTAGCTTTAGTAATTGAATGGATTCGCTGGAAGAATCCGTTATGCGAGATTTACCTAATCTCAGGTCCACGGAAAGGCAGTAACTTTGCTGAAATGGATTCTGTAGTGAATGCTGTTAAAGAAATTGCGAAGCACTATTCTTTGCCGTTTATTAATGCAACTCATGAAAGTGGGATTACGCATAAATTCTGGTCGAATTATTCATATGATTTAACGCATATGAACGCTACCGGCAATAAGGTTTTGGGCAACTTTATTGGTCGTAGAATCCTTAACTCATAAATAACACCCAGCAAACCTTTTTTAACCCTGATCTTTAATTAGATCAGGGTTTTTTAATGTCAAAAATAATGGTGGCGGCATGTCCGATCAGAAAGCAGCAGTAATGTCATGGTGCAGCATATACAATGTGTATGGTTGCGAAGCTTAAAAACGGGTACACAGGAACATCAATTACTCAATTAGCGGGTGCAGTTGATGGGTCAGCAAGAGGTGCGTCTATGGTTGGCTTTGATCATACAAATGCAAAAGGCGTTGGTCCTTATGTGACTGGTGGTGGATTTGGTACCGCACCAAGATTACTAAACAATTTAGATGATTGGCAGTTTATTGCGTGTTCATTCTCCGCTGATGCTCTGTCTGTAGTAAATACTTTGGTTGCAGATGCTAAAAACGGAATTCAAACTGTTCAAAAAACTAGTACTAATGCCTTGGGTTCTAATCGCTTAATTGGGCTGGGCAATGGTTACTTTAATCAAGCGAATGGCACAACAGTAAAAATGCAGTTTGATTGTGCAGAGTTCATGATTTTCACTGGTACTAAAACACTTTCAGAACTTGAAGATATTTATAAGCGGTCTCAAATTCGCATGCAGTTCAAGAATATTTCTATTTAACACCCAACCAAAACACATAAGCCTTAGCATTAAATGAGCTAGGGCTTTTTTATTATCAAAAATTAAGGGGAGCATCATGCAAGAGCATGAAAAAACACTTTTCACTTTAGTTGTTATAGGAGCGCTAATCGGTATGAGTAGGCTACTAGTTTCAAGCGAACCCTTGTCAGCTCGATTAATCATCGGTCGCACAATTCTTGGTTCAGCAACATCAACAATCGCAGGCATCGTATTAATTCAATTTCCTGATTTAAGCCCTGTTGCACTTGTAGCAATCGCATGTGCACTGGGCATTTTGGGTAGTACGTTCATTGAAGAATATTTAAAGAAAAACGTGAATAAGTGGGGTGGGATGTGAATAAAAAACTAACATTAGAACAAATCACAAACGCAGCAAAATCAATCAATGTACCTGTTGCAGCTTTACGTGCAGTCATCCAAGTTGAATGTAAAGGCAATGGATTTAATACAGATAATACACCTGTAATCTTGTTTGAGCGTCATGTTTTTCGCCAGCGTTTGATTGCTAATGGAAAATTAGATATTGCACATAAAGCCATGCGTGAACGCCCAGATATTTGCAATAGTACTAGTGGAGGTTATGGGCTTTATTCTGCACAGCATGGGCGTTTAACAGTAGCCGCACAATATGACCGCACATCCGCATTAGAATCAGCATCGTGGGGCATTGGGCAAGTCATGGGTTATCATTGGAAAAGCTTAGGTTATGTAACATTACAGGCTTTTATCAATGCAATGTATCGGGATGAAGCTTCACAGCTTGATGCAATGTGCCGATTCATCAAAGTAAATGGTCATGATAAACATTTACGAAACCAAGACTGGAAGAACTTTGCATTGCGGTATAACGGTCCAGCGTATGCAAAAAATAGTTATGACATAAAGCTTGGTAATGCATACAAGGAAATTTTATCAAAAAAGTAATTTATCATTGCAAACACTCTAAACTAGCAACATTAATAACAGTGCTGTGCTTGCTTCTATCAAGCTGCACAGCTCACTCAATTAAAACAAACGTCAATATCAGTGTTTGCTTGCAGTGTGTGCAGGGGTGAATTATTGGAGTTATGGCTAAAACTAAGATTTGTCAACCAAGATTTATGGCTAAAATTGAGTTTTGTCAACTAAACCTCAATCCCTCACAACTTCCACGCCTTTTATTCTTCGCTTAGTTATATAAGCATTCGCTTCAGTGGAATCATAGAAAGTCTTTGCACCGTCTTTTTCTTTCTTAAAAACATACTGCATTGTGTACATAGCATTAATATCTGACGAGTCTTGATAATCTTCATGCTCAGTCGTTTGTACGTGTAAGTAAAGTCCGTTCTTCTTTATGTAGTATGGGTGCATTTCATATACTCCAAAAAAGTAGAAGCCCGACAGGGCTTTAATCTACTGTGTACATAAGTGTGTACATATTCGGATTTGTATGCATATTTAATATGTTTAAATTACTGATATTAAATAATAAAACTACTTAACACTTGTGTTTTTAGCATAAATATTGGCCTGAATCCATAGATTGCCACGAATATATTGGCCAATGTTAAAGTTTTTATACAAAACATTTTTAGTTGCAATACGAATGACGATTGCAGGGAGATCATCTTCTAAAACTAAAGTCACGTCATACAGCGTATATTCATCTTGCATAAACTGCATTGTGGTTTTACCCACGATATTTCCTTGGAACCAAGCTTCATCTTCTTGGCCTAATGTTTCCCCGAATAAATAGGCCACCATTTTAGAAAAGTCGACAGTTACAGGTTCTTGATCTTCAGGGGTTTTTGGTTGCCAGTCATTAATAAGTTCTTGTAAGTTTTCTGGTGCAATTCCATTATGTTCGGTCAAAATCGCATTTAATGCACGATGATGTTTAATTGAAGCAGGGTCATCAACAATGATTTTCTCACCATCAGCAACGATTTCTAATTCATAAGCCCAAGCATTAAATTGGACTTGATAAGTTTGGTTCTTATCATATTTGCAGTGATTTACACTGAATAAATTATCAAAGGCATAAATAACGGTATTTGTATTTAAACTTAAACGTAATACTGCTTGAGTTGCAGAATCACAACGAGTAATTCGCTCGATTTTTGCATCATATTTATATGGACTTTCAAAACTTGGAAAAGCCGTTTTTAAAGCACGTGGTTTTTGATCTTCAACTGCAATAATTTGATTTATTGAAACGGCTTCACCACTTGGTCCTTGAATGAGCCAAAATGATTGATCCATCTCCTGTTCATCTTCACAGAGACCCATTGGCATCACAGGTGCATCCAGTGCCAGCCCTAACCACTTGGGAACATCGGTTTCAGGTGTGTCGGTCAACAAGTTCCAGTGTTCAACATGGTTGCCGAAATTTTGATCTTGAATTGTAATCGTTTCTGGACTGTTTTGATTTTTCATAAAAGCGCGATGCAAAAAGATTGAACTTATTCTATTAAATCGAGGGTAACTGTCATATTTCAAGTCTGGATATGTAATTCTATAAATTTAATTTACTTTCTTGATGTAAAGCGCAAATGATAGGCTCGATTTTTAAATATCAATTAGGGGCTATTGATCTGGTTTAAGTTTATTTCCGCTAACTCTATCGTTAAGCCAATCTGCTACACTATATTTTTATTTATATGAGCTTTCGCTAACGTGCTGCCATTTAAATTATGGGTAGATGCAGATGCTTTACCTAAAATTTTACGTGAAGTTATTTTGCGTGCATCGGACCGCTATCAATTAGAGGTGACCTTTGTTGCGAACCAAAATGTAGGAATTACGCCCTCCATGCGTATTAATTCGATTCAAGTGATGAGTGGGGCGGATCAAGCTGATCAAGAAATTGTAGATCGAATGCGGGAAAATGACATTGTCATTACACAAGACATTCCGCTTGCAGCACAAGTCATTGAAAAAGGAGGGATTGCAATCCATCCTCGTGGCGAAGTTTATACCACGGCCAACGTCAAAGCGCGGCTACATTTACGTGATTTCATGGACACTTTACGTGGTGCTGGAGTTCAGACGGGCGGACCACCACCTATTTCGGAAAGAGATAAGCGAGAATTTTCTAGCGCATTAGACCAAACGATTTTCAAGCAAAAACGTAAAACAACTTCTTGAGCAGAATATGCCCTCACGTATTAATTTAATGCTTACTTACGGTTTGCTGATCTTTATTTGGGCATCAACGCCTTTAGCAATTGTTTGGAGTGTTTCTGATTTACACCCAATGTGGGCATTACTATTACGTTTTTTAATCGCGTTACCGTTAGCAATATCGGTTTTAGTATTTTTAAAAGTTAAATTTCCAACCGATAAAATTGCGCTATTGAGTTATATCGCTGGTGCTTTGAGTCTGATTGGCTCACAAATTTTTACTTATGCTTCAACAGCTTATTTAAGCTCTGGTTTGATTGCATTGATGTTTGGTTTAGCCCCGATTATGGCGGGTTTAATTGGACGATTTGCTTTTCAACAGAAACTTGCTGCATGGCAATGGTTGGGAATGGCAATCTCAATTGTTGGACTGGCCATGATTTGTCTCAGTGGCAATCAAAAACATGTGCAGCCGATCGGTATTGTCTTGATGTTATTGAGCGTGTTTTCTTATTCATTGTCAATTTTCTGGGTAAAGAAGATCAATGCAGATCTACAACCGATGGCGCAAGCCACTGGTTCGATTCTCATTTCGACTTTATGTGCATTGTTGCTGTTACCTTGGATTTGGCAGTACGCACCGACACAAATTCCTTCGGCAAAATCATTATTGGCACTGGCTTACACTGTAGTTGTGGCATCGTTAATTGCGATGTTTTGTTATTTTAAATTGGTTCAAAACTTAAAGGCGACAACATTGTCATTGACCACGGTGATGACACCGATGTTAGCAATCTTGATCGGTGCATATTTTAATAATGAACAATTGTCGGTACAGGTATTTGCCGGTGCAACGATTATTTTATTTGGATTATTCCTTTATTTCTTTAAAGATCTACAAGCCTATCGCCGTTTAAAAATATAAATTTTATCTTTGCTTCGTTTTAGCGTTCATTGACTTCCAGTTTTTGTGCTTGTTTTACACTGGCTGTGAGTTTGGCTCGATCTTGTGGGTTCAGCGTAATAAAGTAAGCGCCGATACGAAATTTACCTTGTTCTTCTGCTGTACTGTAGGCAACCTGAGCCGTTGCAGCGATATGGAAGAAGTTTTCAGGGTGGCTTAAGGTGATATGAATATACGTCCCTTCGTTGATATCTTGGGTGCTAAAGAAGCTCAAGCCATTCTCTGAAAAGTTCACTTGTTCTGGTACAGGGAGCTGAGATTGCACGATATTGTCGTAGAAAGATCCCGTAATCAGATTTAATTTCTGATTAAAAAGGGATAAGATGCGAGCAATTTGTTGATCTTTTTCATTTAATTGTTCTAATTCGTAGCGAAGTGCATGATCAAATTGATCTAATTCAGCAAGTAGTAGAAAATAGCGTGGCAGTACAAAATGAGAATCATAAGGGTCATTCAGGGCGACATCATCTGGAATGATTTGATAGTTGATTCTCAACACGGCATCAATACGAGACATCACGCGGCGTTCTGCGTTGTCGTCAATAAGATGATGTTGTGAATTTTCCATAATAAATCACCTCGGACTAAATGGTATGTTTAAGCCAATTTCGCTGTATATAGGGTTGAGATACACTCGCGCTCGGCGAAGTAATCATTTTATTTCTTTTATTGCCTTGGTTTCCATGATTGGTTTAACCCTAGGCGTGGCTGTCCTCATTACAGTGTTGTCTGTGATGAATGGTTTTGATCGCGAATTAAAAACGCGTGTTCTTGGAATGGTACCACAAGCCACTGTTTCTTCTACTCAAATTTTAACAGATTGGCCTGAGCTTGTAAAAAAAGTTGAGACTCATCCACAGGTTACAGGCGTCGCACCATTTACCCAATTACAGGGAATGTTGACTGCTCATGGGCAGGTCGCAGGCATCATGGTCACGGGGATTGAACCTGAATATGAGAAAAAGGTTTCAATCATCCAAGATCATATGGTCACTGGGGATTTAAACGCTTTACAAAAGGGTGAGTTCGGTATCGTTCTAGGTAAGGACATGACTGATGCGCTTGGTCTAGGCTTAAATGACAGTGTAACCTTGGTTTTACCTGAAGCAACGCCATCACCTGCGGGGGTTGTACCTCGTTTTAAACGATTTAAGATTGTGGGTATTTTTAGTATTGGGGCAGAAGTTGATTCAATGGTCGGTTATATCGCATTGAATGATGCTTCAACTTTATTGCGTTTGCCAGATGGGGCACAGGGTGTTCGCTTAAAGTTAGATAATATTTTTGCAGCACCAAAAGTGGCCGATGAAATTGTGAGTGAATTACCAAGCAATTTTTATGCATCAAACTGGACCTATACCCATGGCAATTTATTTAATGCCATTCAAATGGAAAAAACGCTGGTTGGCTTATTACTATTTCTGATTATTGTGGTGGCTGCATTTAACATTGTGTCATCGTTAGTCATGGTGGTTACCGATAAGAAATCAGATATTGCGATTTTGCGAACATTAGGTGCTTCACCTTCCATGATCACCAAAATTTTTATGGTGCAAGGGACGGTGATTGGTGTGATTGGAACGATTGCAGGTACGATTTTAGGTGTGACTTTAGCATTGACCATTAGTGACATCATTTCTTGGTTGAATATAGTTCTCGGTCTGAACTTATTTGATGCCTATTTTGTACATTACCTTCCTTCTTATCTCAGATGGCAAGATGTGGCTGTGATTGTTACTGTGTCATTGGTCTTGAGTTTCTTAGCAACGATTTACCCTGCATTACGTGCAGCTAAAGTTCAACCTGCTGAGGCGTTACGTTATGAGTAAGATTGTCTTAGAAGCCAACGATATTTATAAGCATTTTGATGATGGAAAAAGCAAAGTCGAAGTGATTAAGGGCTTGTCGTTACAAGTGAAGGCGGGTGAGTTCGTCTCTATTGTTGGTTCGAGTGGTTCCGGTAAAAGTACGCTGTTGCATGTGTTAGGTGGTTTGGAACAACCGACACAAGGCCAAGTTTTTTTACAAGGACAGCGTTTTGATAACTTGGGCGAAGCAGAGCGTGGTTTTAAACGAAATCAGTATTTGGGTTTTGTTTATCAGTTCCATCATTTGTTACCTGAGTTCTCTGCTTTAGAGAATGTGGCAATGCCGTTAATGTTGCGTTCAGACGTTCAATATAAATCAGCAAAAGCTCAGGCCGAATATTTACTTGATCGAGTGGGTTTATCTCATCGTATGGACCATCAACCAGGTGAGTTATCGGGTGGTGAACGCCAACGCGTGGCATTGGCACGCTCACTCGTCACTAAACCTGCTGTGGTGCTGGCAGATGAGCCTACGGGTAACTTAGACCGTAAAACTGCTCTGAGTGTTTTTGAGTTGCTGACTGACTTGAAAAAAGAACTGAATATGGCGATGCTGATCGTGACCCATGATGAGCAATTGGCACAATCTGCGGATTGTATTTTGCATATGCAAGATGGGTTGTGGATCGAGCAACAGTAAATTATTTTATTAAATCTCTTGTTAAAGCCCTGAAAAAGGGCTTTAATTTTGCCTCTAGAAAAATCAAAAACTTAATTAAAAACTGATGTTAAAAATTATTTTATTGGGGTGGATTGCTGGTATTGCATTCATGGGGAAAACATTCCCTTTTATTACTGCGATATGGTGGATTTGGTGTCTCGTTGCGTTCAGTTTTTTGAGCTTAGTTTTTTATAAAAAACACCTCTATTTTCATCGTCCACTGTACAAGACTTTGGTTTTAATCAGTGCGACATGGGCATTATTTTGTACAGGTGGCTATTTTGCTGATTCCGCTTTGGAGCAGCGACTTAAGTTTCGAGAACTTGAAAAACAGTCATTTGAGGCGATTGTTTATATTAAAAAGATTGATGAACTGAGTGATGATGGGCAGAAACAAATTGCTGAAGTGCTCAATCGGCATCCTCAGCCTGTTGATTGGTTCTTTTACTTAAAGAAATATAAAGACTCACCCAACGCTGAGTCTGAGCTGAGACTTGGACACTATTATCGCGTATATGGCGAAATTCGACCTGCCCATAGTTATGCCGTTGCAGGGGCATTTGATCAAGAAAAATGGTTCTTACAACAAAATGTGATGTCTGCATTTTCAGTCAAGCAGATTCAGCCGATTACAACGGATGAAGTTTATCGTTTAGGCTACCCACAACATTTGAAGCAACAACAAGGTATTCAAGCTCGCTTTTTACTCCGTGTGGAAATGAAACGTCTAGCATTTCGGCAGATGTTACAAGCTTCGAACTTACAGCACAAAGGTTTGCTCTTGGCTTTACTTACTGGCGATGAAAGTCTTTTATCAAATGCATTAAAACAACAGTTTCAACAACTGGGAATTTCCCATTTATTGGCGATTTCAGGGCCGCATGTTTTGATTTTTGCTCTGATGTTGACTTGGTTGTTACGGAAAATAGTGCAACGTTATTATCCACACTTATATCTCAAACAGCCTCGGCAATTGTTGTTGCTGTTGCCCTTTGTGTCGAGTGTTCTGTTGTATGTGGCTTTTGTTGGTTTTGAAATACCAGCCATGAGAACACTATTAACGGTGACGATTGCCAGTATTTTTCTTATATTCAGGCAATCGATTCAACCCTTTGCGATATTGGTTTATAGCGCCAGTTTATTATTGATTTATGATCCATTTAGTATTCTTTCTGCTGCATTTTGGCTGTCTTATGGCGCTTGCTTTATCCTGCTGAGGATTTATCAAAGCATCGTGCAATTACCCAAAGACCAAGTAGCGACTCCCACGCAGAAAATGCGTATGGCAGGCAAGGTCCTAATCGAATCACAATGGAAAATCTTTGTCGCTTTACTGCCTTTGGTGTTAATTTTCTTTCAGCAAGTGTCATGGCTTGCACCACTAACCAATTTGATCGCCATTCCATTATTGAGTGGCATCATTGTGCCCTTAGATATTATCGCCGCTTGTCTTTGGTTGCTGATCCCAATATTGGGGGGATTATTATTTCAGCTCAATGATCTATTTTTGTCACTTTTGATGTCGATATTGAATACTTTACAGCATATTTCCCCAGATTTATATGGCGTCAGTTATACCCCTTGGGCCATCGTAAGTCTGATCTTCGGTATTTTCATTTTGTTTTTACCAAGAGGCACGATTCCAAAAGTTTGGGCATTGTTATGTTTCTTACCGATATTACTTGGCGTAAAGGCTCAACCGATTGTGTTGAATATATTGGATGTCGGACAGGGACAAGCGGTTTTATTACAGCATCCGCAACACACTTTAATGATTGATACGGGTGGTTCGTTTGATGAAACTAAATTCAGCTTAGGCGAGCGGGTTGTGATTCCATTTTTACGTCAGCAGGGCATACGTCACCTTGATCAAGTGATTTTGTCGCATCTCGATCAGGATCATAGTGGTGCATTTGGCTCGATTCAAAAAGCATTTCCCATCGGGCAGGTTCAGTCAAATGAACGTGGGGATAAACTCCCTTTTAATGACAATTTTTCTTTATGCCATCAAGGTCAAAAATGGACATATCCAAATCTGAATATCGAGGTTTTATTTCCTCATGCTGAGGAATTGGTTTATGCCAAGCATCAAAAAAATGAATATTCCTGTGTGATCTACCTGCAGTTTCTCCATGCGCAGCCGTATCAAAATTTTCTGTTTATGGGGGATGCAGGCTGGGAAACCGAATATAAGCTCTTACAACAATATCCCGATTTAAAGGTGGATGTTTTAGTCCTAGGTCATCATGGCAGTAAGCATAGTTCAGCTTATGATTTTTTAGCGCACATTCAACCAAAATTGGCGATTGCTTCAGCAGGGTTAAACAATCGCTATGGTCATCCGAGTCAAGAAGTATTAAAGCGTTTACATGCCTTAAATATTCCATTGCTTAATACTGCGCAAGCAGGAACGCTCAGCTTTGTTTTTGACAATGGAATGGTGCAACTGAAACAACAGCGCCAGCAAGTAAAATGGTTAGAGCGAGAATAGCCTAAGCATTTTCTTGCGATGTTTGCAATCGGACTTCTGCGACGCGTGTTAAAGCTTCCGTCTCATCAATATCGTATATTTTTTTCAAGGCTTTATTGGCACTAAAACGCTTATAGCTCCAATGATAATGCGCAGGATGACGTTTAATTAATTGTTCTAAAGTTTGATGAATAATGAGTGTGCCATCTTCGGCATGACCTGCATAAATCTGAGGGTTGATGGGTTCAATATACATATTAAAACCATCTTGATCATTACGCACAGCATAAATGAAGAGGGCTTTCGCTTTGGTCTTCTGAATAAGTTTGGCGCTGAGACTACTTGATGCTAAGGGAATACCAAAATAATTGACCATTTCACCGCCATGATCAGGGGTATGATCAGGCAAAATTGCGGTTGTTCCGCCTTGCTTTAAGGCTTTAAAGACCTGTCGAACACCACTTTCATCGGTAGGTACGAGATTGGCTTGTTCACGGCTGCGCGCATCCCGTACAAAACGATCAGCATCAGGGTTTTTGACGGGTTTATATAAAATCGTCATCTGAGTGTATTTTGATAACCAAGAATTCATCACTTCCCATGTGCCAAAGTGGGGGATGACTAAAACCAGTCCCTTTTTTTCTGCTAAAGCTTCATGAAAATAATGTTCACCGTGTATGTTGTGAATACGCTGAATATTTTTAGCATTAGATGCTCCCCAAATACTGATAAATTCAAAGTAAGAGGTGATCTCATTCCGAATGGCTTGCTTGGTGAGCTGTTGTCTTTCTGTGTCTGGTAGGTCAGGAAACGCGATTTTTAAGTTTAGTTCTATGATTTTTGAGATCTTAGAGAGTTGGAAAGTATTGACCAACATTGCCACCAAACGTGCAAAAAAACGCCCTAATTGAATCGGTTGGCGACTAATCAGCTTGAGCAAATAATAACGAGAATGGGATGAATTGGGTTGAGTCATGTATCACAGATTCAAAAATTACAAGATAAAAGTATAAGGTAAAAAATAATTATAAGTTAAAACAAGTTAATTAAACAGTTTTGTGTAAATCAGCGTATATAATAAAGTCACTTTAAAATTATTGGATTGGAGTCTTATGTCCGATTGGCCACCAAAACCACAAAACGAATCTACAAATAGTAATTCTCCAAATAGTAACAATGTGACAGGCAAAGAATGGCAGATTTTAGAAAAAGCTGTTTTGGCTTCTGTCGAAGAACAACGCCGTAGTCGCCGTTGGAGTATTTTCTTTAAATGTTTAGGTTTCGCTTATTTGTTAATTGTCTTGATTGCAATGAGTAAGAGTTGTACCACCTCAACAACAAAATCAACCACCAATATCAGTAGTGATCATTTGGCTGTTGTCGATATCATCGGTACGATTGACTCCTCTAGTGGTTCATCTACAGTAAACAGTGATGATACCAATAAAGCGCTTAAGCGTGCATTTGAGGCGAGTGGTAGTAAAGCTGTTGCTTTGAATATTAACTCTCCAGGTGGTTCTCCAGTACAGTCAGATGAAATTTGGCAAGAAATTCGCTATCTGAAAAAGCAACATCCTGATAAAAAAGTCTATGCGGTGATTGGTGATATGGGTGCTTCAGGTGCTTATTATATTGCTTCTGCAGCGGACGAAATTATTGTCAATCCATCAAGCTTAGTTGGTTCGATTGGCGTGATTATGCCGAATTACGGTTTAAGTGGTTTGACCCAAAAACTGGGGATCGAAGACCGCACCATGACCTCGGGTAGCAACAAAGATATTCTCAGTATGACCAAACCGCTTGATCCTGCACAAAAGCAACATGTGCAATCTGTGTTGGATAATGTGCATGGACACTTTATTAATGCAGTAAAAGAAGGGCGTGGTAAGCGTTTGAAATCAAATGATCCTGCCATTTTCTCGGGTTTATTCTGGACGGGTGAACAAGCAATTACTCTGGGTGTTGCAGATCGTAGTGGTAGTTTAACCACATTGATGCGTGATCTTAAGGTAGAGCAAAAAGTTGATTATACGGTACAGCGTAATCCTTTCGAATCTATTTTAGGCCGTATGGGCGCAAAGATCGGTGAGGGAATCAGTAGTTCACTTGTGGATCAGTTGCAAACCAGTCAAAACGCAAAAATACAATAACAATCGACATAAAATCTTTAAATTCAGGGCTGTAAGGGTTTATAGTCCTGAGTTTTTTATAAAATTACTCCTCAGTTCTTCTTCTTGTATTGCGACACGGTTTGAGAGGAAGATAATTTATCGATTAATAAACTTAAAAGACTGTCATGAAACCTATTATTCATTTTGCCCATGCCAATGGTGTTCCATCTAAAGTTTATCAAAAGCTGTTTGATCAATTGAAAGATCAATATGACATTATCTATGTCGCTGAAATTGGAACAGACAAGCGTTATCCAATCACGCATGGTTGGACACATTTGGTTGATCAAGTGATTGATAGCATTGTACAACAAGCTCAAGGGCGGAAAGTGATTGGTTTAGGACACTCTTTGGGTTCAGTCCTGACTTTGATGGCTGCTTACCGTCGTCCAGAGTTATTCTCACAAGTGATTATGCTGGATCCACCATTGATCATTGGTAAAGCTTCATTTGTTTTTCATCTTGCTAAAATCTTTAAACCTAAATTGGTGGATCGGATTACACCTGCGGGTTTGTCGGTACGTCGTCGTGATCATTGGGAGTCTCGTGAGCAAGCGGCAGAGCTGTTGGGATCGAGAGGTTTTTATCAGCATTTTAATGCTGATTGTTTCCAAGCCTATATTGATCATGCATTAAGCAATGATCCTCAGCGCGGTGGAGTGACTTTAACGATTCCAAAAGCGGATGAAGTGGCATTGTTTAGAACCACACCATCAATGTGGTGGTTGCCTATGCCAAAACCGCCTGTTCCTGTGCACTTGGTGGTTGGAAGTGATAGCGTTTTCTTAAAAGAGAAATTCCCGCAAGTGGCTCAAAAGAAATTAGGCATTCCTTTTTCTGTGGTTGATGGCGGGCATATGTTCCCATTGGAGCATCCATTGGAAACGGTCGAAAAGATTAAAAGTCTGATTTAATTATGAGTTTAAGCTGAATCAAGCAAAGATAAAAAACACATCCGAAGATGTGTTTTTTTAGTATCAAAACTGAGCAAATTGAATTGGCTGTTTTAAAGGTTTTTGATTGAAATAAGCTTGACCGTTTTCCCAAGAGAGCTGACCATTACACAACCATTGTACGACTTGAGGATAGATGAAATGCTCAAGTTCATGTACACGTTGCGCTAAGCGTTCTGTTGTATCATTTAAACCGACTTGAATGACGGATTGAGCAATGCTCTGTCCAGCATCAAGTTCCGCTGTTACAAAGTGAACTGTACACCCATGTAAGCGATCACCTGTATTTAACACACGTTGATGTGTGTTAATTCCTTTATAAAAAGGAAGCAGAGAAGGGTGGATATTTAACATCTTGCCTTGCCATTTGCTGACAAAATTAGGCGTTAAAATACGCATAAAGCCTGCAAGAATGACCAAATCCACCTGCCATGCAAGCAGTTGTTGATGCATGGCTTCATCAAAGCCTTCTCGATTTGGAAAGTCTTTGTGAGAAATGACAGCAGTTGCGATATTGGCATCTTTTGCACGATGTAGTGCATAAGCATCCGCTTTGTTGGACAGAACACCAATGATTTTTCCTGAAAATTGATGCCCAGTTTGGGCATCAATCAGGGCTTGTAAGTTGCTACCGTTACCGGAGACAAGTACCGCAATTCTCATTATGCAAAGATCACGCGAATTTTTTCGTCTGCGCCTTCAACTGATTCAGCATTTTCTTGGATATGACCAATTTTCCAAGCTTTTTCGCCTTGAGCATTTAAGATTTGAATTGTTTTTTCTGCTTCGCTCGCATCAACTGCAATTACCATACCTACGCCACAGTTAAAGGTACGATACATTTCAAAGCGTTCTACATTGCCTTCACGTTGTAGCAATTGGAATAACTCAGACCATTCCCAGCTTGATTCATTAATCACGGCTTGAGCGCCATTTGGTAGTACGCGAGGTAAGTTACCTGGTAAACCACCGCCTGTAATATGCGCCATTGCATGAACGTCAACTTGTTTGCAAAGTTCGAGTACTGGTTTAACGTAAATACGTGTAGGTTCCATCGCAACATCTGCAAGTGGACGACCATCAACGATTTGGGTTAAATCAACGTTCTTCACGTCTAAGATTTTACGCAATAATGAGTAGCCGTTTGAGTGAGCGCCGCTTGATGCAACACCGATTAGTACATCACCAGCTTTGACTTTAGTGCCATCAATAATTTTGCTGTGCTCAACTACACCCACTGCAAAACCAGCGAGATCGTAATCTTCGCCTTCATACATACCTGGCATTTCAGCAGTTTCACCGCCAACCAGCGCACAACCAGCCAGTTCACAACCCTTACCAATACCCGTCACTACATCTGCTGCAACGTCGACATTCAAATGACCTGTTGCATAGTAATCAAGGAAGAATAATGGTTCAGCGCCACACACTAGTAGATCATTGACACACATTGCGACAAGATCTTGACCAATTGTATCGTGGCGATTGAGGTTGAGTGCTAAACGTAATTTTGTACCTACACCGTCAGTTCCTGAAACCAATACAGGTTCTTCATAACCTTTTGGAATTTTGCAAAGTGCGCCAAAACCACCTAGACCACCCATGACTTCCGGGCGAGTGGTGCGTTTAGCGACAGATTTGATACGATCGACCAATGCGTCGCCCGCTTCAATATCGACGCCTGCATCTTTGTAGCTTAAGCTTGTGTTTAAGGTAGAGGTTGAGTTGCTCATAATGAAGTCTCCGCATTGGCGGCAGATTATAACCTGAATATACGAAACTCTTATGTTATTTATGCTCGAAAATGCTATCTTTATTAAAAATTATTTCCATTTATAACGATTACATGAACAAAGGTTAAATTTTATGCAAGATCTGGTTCTCCGCCGTATCTTTATCCTCGCTGGGCTCGCATTATTGATTTGGGTGATTTATTTACTCAAACCGATTGTCATTCCTTTCGTCGCTGCTTTTTTTATTGCATATCTATTTAGCCCGCTGGTTGATGTTTTAGTTAAGATTAAATTGCCGCGTTGGCTTGCGATTAGTATTGTGTTTATCGGTATCGGTGTGACTTTAACCGTCGTGTTATGGTTTCTTGTTCCACTTGTTTGGAAGCAATTGATGTATGCGCGGGATAGTATTCCTGCGGGAATTCATTGGATTAATGCAATCTTTTTACCTTGGCTTTCTGAAACTTTTGATTTGGTGCCAATGGAACTTGATACCGACCAAATCTCTAAAGTCGTTATGGAATATGTTCAAACCAATTATAGTTCGGATAGTGTTCAAACATTTGCGTTACGTCTCGCTCAATCTGGTTTGAACTTTATTCAATTGGGCGGGCTTATTGTCCTAATTCCAGTCATTTCTTTCTACTTCTTACTGGATTGGAACAGAATGCTGCAAAGCTTCCGTCGTCTGATTCCACGTCCTTATGAAGCATCAACTTTAACCATTATTCGTGAATGCCACAGCGTATTAGGCGCTTTTGTGAAAGGGCAATTTTTGGTTATGTTGTTGTTAGGGATTATTTATGCAGTTGGATTACAGTTAATTGGTTTAGAAGTCGGTCTAATTATTGGCATGATTGCGGGTTTGGCCAGTATTATTCCTTATTTAGGATTTGCTGTTGGTATTATCGCTGCAGTTATTGCATCGTTATTTCAATTCGGTTTGGATTGGGTGCATCTACTTTTGGTGGGTGGCGTATTCTTGTTTGGTCAAATGGTGGAAGGATACGTACTACAACCCTTTCTATTGGGTGATAAAATTGGTTTATCTCCAGTCGCTGTTGTATTCGCAGTTCTCGCAGGGGCACAACTTGCAGGCTTTCTTGGAATGTTGATTGCGTTACCTGTGGCTGCGGTAATTGTTGTTTTGTTAAGACATGCACGAGATAACTATATAAAAAGTCGCTTGTATGGTTTGCCAACTGAAATAGTAGCTATAGACGGGGGAGCTCAACATATTAGTGTGGAAACTGAGCAGGTCGCACTTGATATTGAAATAAAAAACTCTCAAGATACAGAGACTTCAAACCCTAATGATGGCTCCAAATAAGCGGGGAAAAGATTAAATCTATGCGTCAACTGCAATTGGATATTGAACCACAACTTGATGCCCGAATCAGTGATTTTTCGGGACCAGGTTGGGGACCTATGGTTGATGCAGTGCGGCAATTACATGCAGGTTTAGTTAACCGATTTTATGTTTACGGTGGAGCAGGTACAGGCAAGAGCCATTTATTATCTGCAATTTGTGATTCTTACTTAGAATTGGGCCGCCCAGCCATCAAAGTCTCTTTGTTAGAATTATTGGATGCACCGATTGAGGCAATTACCTCATTAGAGTTTTATGATTTGGTTGCATTAGATGATATTGAGGCGATCAGTGGTGTTCCTCATTGGCAAAAAGCTGTGTTTCATTTGATGAATAACCATGAAGGGCAACTGGTATTTTCTTCACGATCAGCCCCGATAGAATTGCGGTTGGAACTCCCTGACTTGCAATCTAGATTGACTCAAGCTGTCAGCGTTAAAGTTCCAAGCGGAAGTTCATTTATAGATCGACAAGCATTGTTGCAATCGGTGATGACGCGACGAGGAATTCATTTTGATCAACAAATTGTGGATTACTTATTGCAAAATGGGCCACATCAAGCTTCGATCTTGTTACAGACGCTCGCGCAGCTTGAAAAAATGTTAAAAGGCGAAAGAACCAAACTCTCTAATACCACCATCAAGCAGATTTACGCATTAATAGACGAATATCGCCAATAGCATAAACTACTTGAGTAATTACGAGAGCTATGACAAAGTACGCACAAAGGATGTGATTGCGAAATTTGGATTTTGCAATATCAAGAAAAATGAAAAATAGAAGGAGAACGGTATGTTCAAGCGGACGCTTGCCTGTGCTTTATTTGCGATTACTGGACATGTATATGCTGCAGATATTCAAGTTACAACATTAGTTGATGAAGACAAGGATAATGCCGTTTGCTCATTGCGTGAAGCTGTATTTTTTTTAAATAATCGAACTAAACCAGAATATGAAAATGGCTACAAAGGATGTGGCAATAAGGATTCTAGCTCAACTATTCTTTTAAAACGCGATCAAGAATATAAGCTGAATTCAGCGCTTAGCATCAAAGCGCCAATGACAATAAAAAGTGAAGCAAGTGATATATTTAATGATCAAAAACTGGGCTTGAATAACGCTACGATTAGCATCAACGGACAAGATCGTTTATTTTTAATTGATGACGGTAGTGTTGAAGATACCTTGATCATTGTTCACTTCAAAGAGCTTAATTTAAAGGGTTCTCCTACACGACTCAATAATAATGGTGGTTTGATTCTGAATCGAGAAGATTTAAGAATCGAGTACTCGCGTTTAACAGATGGAAATGCGAATAAAGGTGGAGCGATTTATAATGCTGGCATATTCTCTGATACACAAAAAACTGCGGGTAAAGTAACGATTTTTAGTAGTATATTGAAAAATAATAAAGCAGATCAAGGTGCTGTAATTTATAGTGAAATGCCACGATATTTAATTTCTCATTCAGTCATTCGTGACAATCAAGGGGTTGCAGGTACGGATGGGGCGTTACTGTATGTTCAAACAGGATTTAGCGATGAAACAATTGGTAACTCGTTGGGTAATCGAGATTCAGGTATAAGAAATAGTACAATTTTTCATAATAAAGGTGGGTTTGTCGCCAATATCCGTGAAGGTATGTTTTTAAATAACTTAACGATGATTAAGAATGCTGCAGGATTGTATTTACAATCATTAAATCGGAAAGTAACGACGACGACTACTGAGAATGGGGAAACTAAAGAAAAGGTTGATGAATATCCAAGTGCTTATATTTCCAATAGTATCATTGCTGCAAATGGCAGTGAAAACTGCAGGGTTAAGTCAGATGATACCACTGTTGTGCAAAGTAATTTAACAACAGTTGAATGTGATCAAAATCCAGCAGATCGGTTACCTAACTTCATGATCGAGGATAATAAGCTGATTGCGGGAGCAGATGACGAAGGTATTTGTGATGCGCCGCCTGCCGATGGATTACTGTGTCCATATAAGATCCCTAAGGATCAAATGTTAGGTTTCTTTAAACCGCGCTTATTGGCTTCTTATAATCAATTGTCTGATTCAATTATTGTGAATAAAGGACGTATCTATAGTGATGGTACAAGTTTCAGTTTAGCGAGTTGTGAGAGATCAGATCAACGTGGAATTAACCGTACTGGTTATAATGAGTTGTGTGATTTAGGTGCGATTGAACTGGTGGTTGATCGTAGTAATATTCCAATTGCTGGGCAGGATATTTTCTTTAACGAAATTGCAAAATTTAATATTTCTGAAAGTTTAGTGGATGGAGAGCTACTTGATCCAGCAACTTGTGAGAAAGTACTAGGTAAGCGTTCAGATGGACAAGCCTGGCAATATGGTTGCTTGCAAATCATCCAAAATCAAACGCCATCAAAGGGAACACTGACTTTGGATCAAGATGGAAATGTAACTTATGTGCCTCATAGTAATTGGCATGGTGCAGATATATTCAAGCTGCGAATTATGACGACAACGACGCGTTTTAATGATGTGACAAGTAATTACATTGAAATTCCGACCACCATTGTGCAAGATCCAAAAAATAATTTTAAAAGTAAAACCGTAAAGGTGAGTGGTGGTGGTATCGGATTTGGAGCAATTCTGATGCTGGTTGGTTTAATTGGATTACGCCGTTTTAAGTCATAATCAAGGATGATGAGATGAAAAATTATAACAAAGCGTTTTTAGCGACTGTAATATTGGCTTCAATGCCGTTGATCGCTGCAACAAATGATGGACCAATTAAAGTCACCACTTTTGTAGATGAAGATGGCGAGAATCTCAAGGCATGTTCACTCCGCGAGGCCTTGGAAACAGCCAAGCGACGTACCTCTTATGGTGGTTGTAAGGTCACAGATACTGCATCTAGTACGCAAAAGACCATTCAGTTAGAGGCTGGAGTTTATACCCTAAAAAGTGAGCTTACGCCGCAAGTCAGTGTTGCTATTTTTGGTGAAAGTCCTGTTGATTGGGACGAGAAAAATATTTTACTCAATGATGTAATCAACCAATATCCAGCTCAACTCCCATTGAGAACCACCATAAAAGCTGAGAATTCACGTATTTTTAATACCACGCTGGGTAAACAGGGGTTAGTACTCAACAATGTTATTTTAACAGGTGGGCGCACTACTGATCGTGGTGGGGCTATTTATGCTGGTGAAAATGTCTCTCTAAATAGTACTCAAGTTTTAAATTCACATGCTGATATCGCGGGTGGAGCGATTTACCTTGCAGGGAGTACCAGTGGTTTAACGATCTCTAAAAGTCTTATTCAAGGCAATCAGGCACCGATCGGAAGTGTGCTGGCGATGCATGATAAGAATGATTTGGGTTATACCAAGCGTGATATTACGATTAAATCGAGTAGTCTTGTTGAAAATGGCTCAACCACCTCCAAGAGTATGTTTGAATTTGTTGGGGAGCCAACTGTTGTATTAGAGTCAAATACCATTGCTAAAAATAAAGCTGACTCAACGCGTGGCAATCTAATTAAATTTACGGGTGATACTGAAGCTGGAACGGTCGGAAGTAATAGTTCTAGTGTTTTAAGTAGTTTGAGTCGATTGACTTTAGAAAATAATACCATTGTTGAAAATAGTGCATTTACGACATTTTTATACGATAAAATCGGACTTAAACGCATCACCTTTAATGTGTTAGCTTATAATGGTGGTACTGGCACTTATGCTTGCCGTTATTTGTTGGGTGATGCTAAAGAGCAAAAAAATGTGGGGCTGCTTTTTGGATATAACGCCTTTGTTGGAGAAAAAACAGGTACAAACTATTGTGATTTGCCAGAAGAAGTTTTCGATAAGAATGAAACGAATATTGATGTCACTGGACAGCCGATAACCACATACTTAATTGGATTGGTACCTGCTTCAGCATATACTGCATTTCTACCGCTGTACTATCCAGTTGATAACAATAGAAATAAACCAGAAAATGAGACTAGAATCAAGGATCTCATTGATACTGGGGTTACAGATTGTAGTACGATTGATCAGCGTGGTTTAACTCGAGTTACAGATGGTGCTTTACATTTTGATCCAGCGGCTAGGAATACCTGTGATATCGGTTCTGTGGAGTTAATGCGATTAACAGCAGGTGACATCAAAGATCTGTCGAATAGTTCACTCAGCAGTATGATAAATAACTATCAAGGGAGTTATGATTTATTTGAAGATTTGGTTAAAAAACCAAATAATGCAGAATTTTTAACCTATTATAAGTTTCGTTTGGCGCAATACAAAAAGGTATTGGATGTTTTTTCAGATGATAAAACAAGAAAAAATGCCCTTAAGTATCGAGCAATTTATGTGGACCTACGCAGCCACAAGTTGCCATTACCTGAAGAGATTGTTACATCTGATGGAAAAACACGTGCGTTACAATTCTTTAGTACTGAACATTATGATATTGATGTTAAGGCATTAGGGAAAGGGCAGATTGATGATGTGATTGATGAGAATAAGATTCCAGAAGATGATAAATTTGTCTGTAAGTGGAATGCTGATCTAGAACAGATTATGATTTATCGTACTGATGATGAAATAACTCAAGCAGGTGATAAGTATTATTGTAAATATACCATTACATCTAAAGCTGATCATAGAATTACCTCAACAGGCTTGCTACAAGCGGCATTTGATAATATTGCACCCGTAGTAAAAAATACATCGGTAACATTAAGATATAAGAAAAATGAAACTGCTACACTAAATTTGCTTGATTTTGCAAATGATGATGGCGATACAGGTAAAAATGGTTTTGGTCCTGAATTGGTGCCAAATAAACCATCTTTTTGGCGTAATGCTGAAGGGGTTGAGTTGCCAATTCGTTTATCCAATGTGTCGAGTAATCTGATCATTACCGCTGACCGTCAAGGCAAATGTCCTGAGCCAGATCAACAAGAAACATGTTATGGTGGAAATATTTATATCAAAGAAGCCAATACGTTTAACCCATTTAACTTCTCATTTAACTATCAAGTTTATGATGCTGATAAGACGCCAGCAATTTCAAATATTGGAACTGTGAACGTCATCAGTACAGCGACTACCACGGATGACTCGCGTAAAGCTAGTCATGGCGGAGGCGGTAGTACAGGTATCCTTTCTTTATTTGGTTTGTTGGGTTTACTCACTTATCGTCGTTTAAGAAAATAAATTAAGACCAAAAAATAGCGCCTATCGATGGCGCTATTTTTTGGAATTGATTTTATATTCTGTTGATTGGCACTATATTCATTAATATTCAGCGTATTTGGCTAGATATTCTTCTCTGATGTTAACACGTTCTTCTAAGCTGGCGTTTTGCATACGTTTACGTAATGTACTACGCTCTTGTGTACTCATCTTTTGCCATACATCACGCATTTTTTGTTTTTCGTCATCAGGCAATTGTGTAAACCATTCCATCCGTTGTTGCAGTTGCGAACTTTGATCGGTTGGAATTTCTTTTAAGGTTTGATAGCGCTGAATAAGAACTCTTTGTTCTTCTGGGGATAAATCATCCCACGCTTCTTCAGTCGTTGCTTTGATTGGCTTTGAAAATGGCCAAAAACGTTCCGAACCAGCAAAACTGGTTTGTAATAAACTTAATGTACACACAACAAGTGCTAATCGTTTAGCTGCCATGTCTGACCTTATCCTCACCCAAGACCATTAACATTTCCATGTCTTCTACCATTTGTGGTGAAAGTTTTGGATTGATAACAACTTGATTTTGTGGTTTGTCTGTCAATTGCAATGAGTTAGGTAAAACCACTATTCCCGTAATGGCTGCGGCTAATGCAAAGCCACCCATTTTCCAAATACTATAGTAGGACGTTGATTTTTTTTGAACCTTATCCAAAACCTGATTCATCACTAATATTTTATTGTGATGTTGTGCTTTCTCAAGCTGATCAAGTTTGGAAGTCACTTGTTTGGTGAACTCATCTTTATTATTCATCTGATGATCCTCCCGTGTGTGGATTTAAATGCGCTAACGTAACTTTAAGCCCTTGAATCGCACGGTGGTAATGTGTTTTGACACTGCCTTCGCTGCAATCCATAATCTGGGCTGTGGTCATCGTATCGAAACCTTCCCAGGCTCTTAGCATAAATGCTTGTTGTTGACGAACAGGGAGTTGATGAATCGCGTTTTGAATCTCTTCCATCGTGACTGCTTGATTCAGAAATTCGAATGGGTTTGGTGTGGACTCATCTACGATATCAATAACTTCTTCATCGTCATCTAAATTCATTTTTTTAAATAAAGAAAATGGATTTGCGCGACGTGCTTCTTTGCGTCTCCAATCTTGTAATTTGTTATTTAAAATCGTATAGAACAGTGGATACCATTCTTCAGTATTTTTTTCGGCATAGGACTTATGTAAAGAGATAAACGCTTCTTGTACTAAATCCATGGCAATGCCTTGTTGGCCTTGGGTTGCACTTTCCATCATGACCAACGCACGACCTGTCACGTCTTGCATAAAAAAACGAAGACGTTGTTCAACAGTACTACAATCAGTACTGTCGTCAGTTCGAGCCTGTTTCGGTGCTAAATCCATAGAGATGGAAAATCCTGTCATGGATACCCACCATTATTCTCAATTCATTAATCATATAACGTTGAAAATGGCAGGTGCGTTGACAACTGAAGCAATTATTTTTGTAGTGTAATTGATTTCAGCATCAAAAAAATCGGCTTTAATGTAATTTAACGTTTTATTGGCGCTGACGAACCATTTCAAAAAAACAGATTGAACCTGCGATAGCAACATTCAAAGATTCTTGTCCACCGGGTTGAGGAATCGCGACAGCTTGGGCATGTTCTAAAGCGTAGTCACTGGCACCTTGTCCTTCATTGCCTAAAATCCAAACACAGGCTTGGGTTAAATCTTGTGAGTATAAGCTTGTGGAGCGATGTGAACTGGTGACAAAAACAGGGATTTCAAATTGTGAAAGAATGTCATTCAGTTGAATATTTTCAAAACAACTTAAACTAAAGTGTGCACCCATGCCTGCACGTAAGACACGTGGTGACCAGAGTGATGCTGAGCCTTGAGTACAGATAATTTGTTGGATGTTGGCTGCTGCGGCTGAACGTAAAAGTGTTCCGACATTGCCTGGATCTTGGACATTTTCAAGAATGAGCGTGTCTTTACTAAAGTCAATATCTTGTGAATTTTGAGGTATATCAATAATCGCTAAACAAGGCAGCGTCGTTTCTAAAATACTCAAATCTTTGTATAACGACTCGCTGATAACAAAGACATGACCAGGATATTGTTCAATGATTTTCTCTAAATCGGGGTGTTCTAATGCTTTTTCAGTGGTAAATAAAGACGCGATTTTGTTTTGTTGTTGCAACCATGCAAGACAAAGATGGATGCCTTCTAGAACGGTTTGCTGATTTTTTTTTCGAGCACTATTGAGTTCGATCAGCCCACGCAAATGTTTGATTTTTGCATTGTCTTTTGATTCTAGAAAAATAAGTGACATAAAATAAACATCCAAAAGGGCAGTATAAATTGATTATAATGCCCTGATAATTAAAAGTAATTAATGATAACTTGTGACGCGTTCAACTTCATTTTTTGAACCAATAATCACGGGTACACGTTGGTGTAATTCCGTTGGTTGAATTTCCATAATACGAACACGCCCTGTTGTTGATGCACCGCCAGCTTGTTCAATCAACATGCTCATCGGGTTTGCCTCATACATTAAGCGTAAACGGCCCGCTTTTTTCGGGTCTTTTAAATCGTAAGGGTAGAGGAAGATACCGCCACGACATAAAATACGATGGATATCGCCCACCATACATGCAACCCAACGCATATTGAAGTCTTTTTCACGGACTGAGGTTTTCCCAGCGAGAAGTTCATCAATATAACGTTTTACAGGGTTTTCCCAATGACGTTGGTTGGATGCATTAATTGCAAATTCTTGAGTATCTGCTGGAACTTGAACTTGTTCAGTCGTTAACAAGAATGTTTGAGTTGTTGGATCAAATGTAAAGAATGCGACTCCAGCACCCACAGTAAGTGCTAACATCGTTGATGGGCCATAGAGTACATAACCTGCAGCAACTTGTTCGGTACCTGCTTGCATAAAGTCAACAGATTGAGTCACTGCATTTTTAGCAGGTAAGATAGAGAAAATTGTACCGACACACATATTAATGTCGATGTTGCTTGAACCATCTAAAGGATCAAATAAAACAAGATATTTTCCATTTTCTTGGGCAGGGGTGAAATCGTCTAATTCTTCAGATGCTAGACCGCCGACCTGAGGGTGAACTTTTAAAGCATCAATTAAATAATCATTAGAGATCACGTCTAGTTTTTTTTGTGTTTCACCTTGAACATTTTCGTTGCCAGCACTACCTAGAATTCCAGCTAAAGCGCCTTTTTGAAGTGCTAGATCAATGGTCTGACATGTCGCTGCAATTGTTTCGATGACTTGTGCCAACTCTGGAGTCAAATTCCCATTTTGTTGTTCTAGGTATTGGGTCAAGCTGAGGTTTGACATATTAAATAGCTCCGATTTAGCAGCGTCAAAATAGATGAAAATGAATGTGGCTATTCTAGATGAGAACGCTCAAAAATAAAAATTATCTTACTTTATTTATGTTGCTTTTATGATTACAAGCATGCCATTACATGCTATGTTGGACGGATAATAGACAGGATGTTTGGAGATTAAAATGTCAACCAAAAATTTTGAAGCGACACCGACCGATAGCGAAGCAATCAGCTTAGAGAAAATTTCTAAAGAAAGTGTCAAGGATGCTTGGAAAGCTTACGAAGCTAAACCTGAATATAAGGAATTTAATAAGCATGATTTGATTGAGTCAATGCAACCAGTGGAAACAGACGATACTCAATCACAAACATAAAAAATGCTCACATGATGTGAGCATTTTTTATTGCAATGTGTTTATTTCAATAATGGTGGAACTGCTTCATAGTTAATTTCTACACGGCGGTTTTCTTTCCATGCAGCTTCGTTATGACCTGCATTGACTGGTGCTTCTTTACCATAACTTACAGCTTCAAGTTGCTGTGGGCTTACACCATTGGTGACCAAAAAGCTTTCAACTGCTTTGGCACGACGTTCACCTAGTGCCATGTTGTATTCACGTGTACCACGCTCATCCGTATGTCCAGTAAGTGCAACACGTGAGTTTGCATTGGCGATTAGAAATTGAGCATGCGCTTGTAGTGTTTGGTAATCTTCATTTGATAGATCACTACTATCAAAACCAAAATGTACAACACGTTTAGCTAAGAATGCTTTGTTGGCAGCGGTTACGCCTTTAGATGATGCACCCGCTAAGTTTTGAGCGTTTAATGCGGCATCTTCACTTAAACCTTCAGTACTGACAGTCGTACCAGTAGGTGTGTTTCCAGCAGTAATGTCAGTCGCTGGTTTACGACTTGCACAGCCAGTAAATACAAGCGTTGCTGCAATGAGGGGAAGGGTTAGATATTTCATATTCATGTGATTCTCCAATAGATCCGATTTCTTCAATAGATTAAAGTTATTTTGGTGCCCAAGCGGGTTCACGGACTTCACCTTGCTCGCTTGGTAAATTCATACGGAAACGACCATCAGTAGACATGATCGACAATAAACCTCGATTGCCCTCACGGGTCGCATAAACAACCATTTGACCATTCGGTGAGAAGCTTGGTGATTCATCTAAACTGGTTGGGGTTAAAATATTGGTGATGCCTGTATTAATATCTTGAAGGGCAACTTTATAATTGCTACCGCTAGGGCGATGTACTAAAGCAATCTTTTTACCATCGGCACTTAGTGTACCACGCGCATTGAAAGCGCCTCTGAATGTCAAACGTCTAACAGAATTATCAGCAAAGGTGTAGCGATAAATCTGTGGAGAACCACCACGATCAGAGGTGAAAATAAATGATTTACCATCTGGTGCATAGCGTGCTTCAGTATCAATCGCAGTATCGTTAGTCATACGTTGTACTTGGCGTGTATTCAGATTCATTTGATAGATTTCTGGATTGCCATGCATTGATGCGGTGAAGAGCATAGATCGACCATCTGGAGAGAAGCTTGGTGCCCCATTTAGTCCTCTAAAACTTGCTAAGACTTCACGTTGGCCTGTCGCTAAATCTTGAAGATAAATCGCAGGACGTTTGGTTTCAAATGAAACATAAGCAATTTTTTTAGCGTCAGGTGTCCATGTTGGGGAAAGTATTGGATCACGTGATGCCAATACTGTTTTCGGTTGCTCACCATCGGTATCTGCAACTTGCAATGTGTAGCGTTGAGCAGGAGTTGCTTGGTTACGCAATACATAGGCGATGCGCCCACTAAAATCTCCAGCAATGCCCGTCAAGGCTTGATAGATTGCATCACTGATCATGTGTCCAGCTTGGCGAACACGTCCCGCAGGTACTGTTAAAACTTCATTTAGTAAGTATTGTTGCTTTTGGACATCGTAGAGTTGATAGTGAATTTCAAAGGTATTGGCATTAATGGCTTTACTTTGACCAACAACAACGTATGGAACGCCAGCATTTTGCCAATCACCAGCTTGAATCTGATTCATACTTGCTGTTGCAGGCAGATTTTTTGAGGCGCTGGTAAAGCGACCAGAACGGTTTAAATCATTTTCAACAATCGGGTAGATCGCAGAGTCATTTGTAAATGGCACGATTGCGATTTTAGGTGCTTTTTCGGGTGCTTTTGCAATTTCTAGGTGAAGTTGAGCAAAAGCTGTTACCGGAATAGCGGCACTAATCGCAGTGAAAACTGCGATGGCGATGAGATGCTTACGAGTCTTTTCCATATTTAAAATTACTTGCTTTCGTGTTTTTGTGGCTGTTGATTATTTAACATAGTTACATGCTTTGTGCTATTAAAAGCATGTAACGTTAACTATTTATTACTATTTCGCTGTGAAACTCGAAGTAAAGCTTCTTGCTTCTCGACGTGCATCAGGATCTTCTGGCATTGGGTAGGGTGCAGCAGATCTTACAGCGGCTTCTACACTTGCTTTTACGTCAGGGTCACTTGCATTAACAATGACAGATAAAACGGCACCACTATCACTGAGTGTTACACGAGCTGTAGCTTTTTGTCCTGACGACCCTGTTGGTAAGTTCCAAGCACGCTCAATTTTGTTGGTGAAATCTCGCTTAGCTGTTGAAGCAATACGTCTAGATTCAGCTTTTTTCTGTGCGGCTTCTTGTTCAGCCTGTTTTGCAGCAGCAGCTTTCGCGTCTGCATCAGCTTTTGCTTTAGCATCTGCGTCAGCTTTACGTTTCGCATCTGCATCTGCTTTCGCCTTAGCGTCTGCATCAGCTTTTGCTTTAGCATCTGCGTCGGCCTTGCGTTTCGCGTCTGCATCAGCTTTTGCTTTAGCATCTGCGTCGGCCTTGCGTTTCGCATCTGCATCAGCTTTTGCCTTAGCATCAGCGTCGGCTTTGCGTTTCGCATCTGCATCAGCTTTGCGTTTCGCATCTGCGTCAGCTTTTGCCTTAGCGTCTGCATCGGCCTTACGTTTAGCATCTGCGTCAGCTTTTGCCTTAGCGTCTGCATCAGCTCTGCGTTTCGCGTCTGCATCAGCTTTACGTTTAGCATCTGCGTCGGCTTTTGCCTTAGCATCTGCATCAGCTCTGCGTTTCGCATCTGCGTCAGCTTTTGCCTTAGCATCTGCGTCAGCTTTGCGTTTTGCATCTGCGTCAGCTCTGCGTTTTGCATCTGCGTCAGCTCTGCGTTTTGCATCTGCGTCAGCTTTGCGTTTCGCCTCAGCGTCGGCTCTGCGTTTTGCATCAGCCTCAGCTTTTGCCTTAGCGTCTGCGTCGGCCTTACGTTTCGCATCTGTGTCAGCTCTGCGTTTCGCGTCTGCCTCAGCTTTTGCCTTAGCATCAGCTTCGGCTTTACGTTTAGCGTCGGCATCGGCTTGTTTGGCTTTACTTGCTTCATCAGCCTGACGTTTTTGCTCTGCTAATTTTTCTTGTTGCGCTTGTTCAGCTTTTTGCTTTTCAGCAGCAAGCTGTTGTTCAGTCGGTTGTGATGGTGTTGCAGGTAAATTTTGTGGCAATGTATCGTCGACAATAGGCGCTTGAATTTCTTCAGCTTGGTTCTCGGCTGTTGTTTCAGAGTCTATTTGTTTTGGTAGGTCTTCGGGTTTTACCAAAGTAGTCGTCAACTTTTTAGGTTGCTCAAGTGGTTTGCTCATACCCAAATACAATAAGCCAACAATAGCCACGACATGAACACCGAGTGTAAAACCCAGTGCAATCGCATTTTGTTTTTGTTGATAAGGTGGCTTTTGAAATTTTTTCATAGCTTATTTTAACGGCTCTGTCAGTAAGCCCACTTGGGTCAAACCTGCATCTTGTAAACTTGCCATGAGTGCAATCACTTCTCCATAAGGGCGTGATTGGTCACCATTGACTAAGACGGTAAGTGTTTTATTGTCTTGTTCAGCTTTGGTCTGAGCTTCAGTTAAAATATTTTCTAATTCCTGCAATGATAAAATTTGATTTTTATCGTGATCTTGGAATTCTAGATAAATATTACCACTGCTCCCTAGTGTAACGATAGGCGGTCGCTCTTGGGTTTCAATAGGAGGTGTGTTTGCTTGAGGTAAGTCAACTTTAATGCCGCTCGTGATCATGGGTGCTGTGACCATAAAAATAACCAACAGCACGAGCATGACATCAATATAAGGAACGACATTCATATCACTTTTAAGTGGTTTTTTGATGCGCTCAAAACGTCCAGATCGTTGAATCGCCATTATGCATCTTCCTGAGTCGTTCCAACAGATTGGCGTTGTAACAGGGCAACCATTTCTTCTGCAAATAAAGCACGATCTGTATAAATTGCTTCACCTTTAGCAGTAAAGTGGTTAAATGCCAGTACAGCAGGGATCGCAGCAAATAAACCAATCGCTGTTGCAATGAGTGCTTCTGCAATACCTGGTGCAACAGTTGCCAACGTTACTTGATCGACTGCGGCTAGACCAATAAAAGCATTCATGATGCCCCAAACAGTACCAAATAAACCAATATATGGGGCAACAGAACCGATACTTGCTAGCACACCTAAACTTTGTTCTAAGTGACCTTGTTCACGACTTAAACCGACACGAAGAATACGTTCGGTTCCATCAATGGTTTGTGTGGTGTCGGCTTTGCGTTTTTTTAGTTTAAAAAACTCAGCTAAACCTTGATAAAAAATATCTTCCAAACCATGACGTTTTGAGTTGAGTTGAGCATTATTGTAAAGCGTATTTAACTCGGCACCTGACCAAAACATTTTTTGAAAATGTTCATCGGCTTGTCCTGTTTTTTTATAGCTCATATGTAGTTTTGCAATCACATACCAGCTATAAATAGAAGCAAATAACAAGATCAGCATGACCAGTTGTACAACAGGGCTTGCTTGTAAAATAAGGTCGGAAATATGCATTGAAGAGTCTAAATTAGTTGCCATAAGTTCAGTGCCAAAAGTTTATTTTTCGTCCTGTGCTAATTCTTTTTGAATCAGATCACGAATTTCGTCAGGAAGTCTACGTGGCATTAACTCTTTGTTGAGACATGCCAACACAACCTCACCTGAAGCCAGCAAGATTTCACCACGATAAATATTTTGTTGCAACACAAAAGATGCTGCTTTACACGAAATAACACGTGCTGTAACGGTAATCAAATCATCCATTAATATAGGACGTACATATTTGACCTGAATTTGATGTACCACGAAGTTGTAATCTTGTTGATGCCAGTAGTGATCTACGCCTGCTGCACGTAACCATTCAGTACGGGCCCGCTCCATAAAACGGATATGATTGGCATGGTAAACAATACCGCCTGCGTCAGTGTCTTCGATATATACACGGATATTGAATTCGAAATGATTTGCCATGTCCTTTAACCTATTTCAGTATGTTTCGGGCGATGGTGGAATGATAGGGTTTCGAGATAGCGATGGAAATAGTAATAAATAACATATTGGTGACAGAGGGGAAAAATAAAGCCCTGTGAAAGGGCTTTGATTGACTTAGTTTAATTCACTCCAGTCTAGTGTCTTAGGAAAGCTTTGAACTGAACTTCCATTAGTATATGCACGAATGAGCGCTTTACCATCACTTGTATTGTTAATACCAATGTAGTTTCTAAGATTTGAGCTATCCTCTATGAAAATCTCAGCAAAGTATGGATAACCATCAGTCTCATTTTCAGTATTTCCAAATCTAAGTTTACTTTCAAAATTCACAGAGAACCATTTACCGCCAATACTGGCCACTAAGTTCCCTTCAGCCGACGTTACCATTGGTACAGAGTCAGATCCTGATTGATAAAAACGGTAATTATTTAGGACATATTGTGCTTTGAAATCTTTATTTGACCATTGAAACTCCATTTTAGGAATATCATATTGCATTGGAATTTCATTCCAAACTAATGGGATAGTGGCTTTTCCATTATAATTAAATGTTTGATTGTCAAATTCTAATTTTAAATTATTTAAATTCAGCTCCCTTTTTATGTTTCCAAAATCTGTATAATCTTTTTTGTGTTGAGCTGAAATTACACCTGAAAATATGATAGAGGATTTAAAGGCTGGATGGGTTTCACCGTTCACTGTGTATTGAAGACCCTGACATTTATTCAAGGTGACACTATCACTTTTTCTTGTCACTGTTCCTTGTCGGTTCATGCAGGTTACTCGATAACCATCATCAGTCGCCTGTTGAACAAAAGTATAGATATCATTAGCAATAGAGATAGGATTAATGAGTGGATTATCAGTTTTCTTTGACAAATTAAAAACAGTCTCATAAATTAATTCGACTTCTTCGGGTTTGGTATAGTTTACCTTTTCTTTGCTTTGAAATGAGTCGCTGTTATTTGAGCCATCACTTCCACCCCCACAAGCTGTGAGTAATAATGTACTACCACAGAAGATCGTTAAAAATTTATTTTTCATTTTTACCCTAAACAAATTAATAAAGTGATCAAAAGACTTCTTTCATTATTATTTATACCTTTTTATATTTCTCCCATCGAGAGAAAAAGGATTTATGAAAGAAGTCTAAAATAGTCTCTATATTATATTAATCACTTTGTTATAAGAAGAATTTTGTTGATTTTTATCTTATTCAGGCGGTGTTAAACCAAACTGTAAATACGCCATATTGGTTGCAATACGACCACGTGCGGTTCGCATCACATAACCTTGTTGGATTAAATAAGGCTCAATTACATCTTCCAATGTTCCACTATCTTCTGCCATAGCTGCGGCTAATGCCTCAACACCAGTCGGTCGTCCCTCAAAACGCTCTAAAAGCATAGATAAATAACGACGATCTAAAGTATCTAAGCCATCTTTATCGACATTGAGCATATCCAAAGCGCGTTGTGCCATGTCTTGCGTTACTTCACCATTGCCTTTGACTTGGGCATAGTCACGTACACGACGTAATAAGCGATTGGCGATACGTGGTGTGCCACGCGCACGACGAGCAATTTCCGTTGAACCATCTTTAGTTATCGGCACATCCATCAGGTTGGCAGAGCGTGTGACAATATGAGTGAGATCCGCGACTGAATAAAATTCTAAACGTTGCACAATACCGAAGCGGTCACGCAAAGGTGAGGTGAGTAGACCTGCACGTGTTGTCGCAGCGACCAAAGTGAATGGGGGGAGGTCTAATTTAATTGAGCGAGCAGCAGGACCTTCACCAATCATAATATCGAGTTGGTAGTCTTCCATCGCTGGATAAAGAATTTCTTCAATCACTGGAGATAGGCGATGAATTTCGTCAATAAATAAAACGTCACCTTCTTCAAGATTGGTCAGCATCGCGGCCAAATCTCCTGCACGTTCCAATACAGGCCCAGAGGTTGACTTTAAATTACCACCCATTTCACGTGCGATAATATTTGCGAGTGTCGTTTTCCCCAATCCTGGTGGACCGAAAATCAAGGTATGGTCTAAGGCTTCACCTCGTCCACGTGCAGCCCCAATAAAGATTTCCATTTGCTCACGCACTACAGGCTGACCAATATAGTCGGCTAATGAGGTTGGACGAATGGCACGATCAAAGTGATCTTCAGGTTTTTCAGAACCACTGATTAAACGGTCTTGCATAATTGATTTGGTCTATCTTTATTTATTTAATGATTTAAGCGCAGCACGGATGATATCACTCGCTTCGGTAAATTCGGCTTTAACAGATTGAATCAGTTTTTGAGCTTCAAGTGGTTTATAGCCTAATGATTGTAAAGCAGCTTCAGCTTCAGCAACAGCAGAGTTTCCAGTGAATTGTATTTGAGTTGATGCAGAGTTATTCGAAGTCGTATGAGTTGAAAATGCTTTGAAACGATCACGTAGTTCAATCATCAAGCGTTCAGCAGTCTTCGCGCCGACACCAGGGACTTTCACCAATGTTTTGACATCACCATTTTCAACGGTATGTATCAGCATATCCACACTCAAGGTTGAAAGAATACCGAGCGCCATTTTAGGGCCAACGCCATTGACTTTAAGTAAGGTGCGAAAAATGGTTTTTTCATTGGTATCAATAAAACCATAGAGTTGTTGTGCATCTTCACGAACCACCAAATGCGTCCATAAAGTCACTTTCTGTCCTTTTTGTAATTGGCAAAATGTCGAAAGAGGGGTATCTATTTCATAGCCGACACCATTTACATTCAGTAATACAGTTGGGGCTTCTAAGGCAAACACTTCGCCAATTAAACATCCGATCATGAGGTATATTTCACTATTTTATAAATGATTGAGTTTGTAGGATAAAAGCAAAACGAATCTTACACAGGTTAATCTGGATCACTAAAAGAAACCTATTTTATTGCCTTTCAGCTCTTGTGCCAAACTATAGGCTTGGTGGTCAGAGAACTTACTAATAATATCCAAGACCTGCATAATATTTTGATAATGATTGCTTTGGAAATTTGCCCCAGAGTGCTGCAAAATCGAAAGCAAACGCTGCTCTTTAAAACTTAAGCTCTTATGTGGCATGGTCAATGGAACAAAAGCATCTAAAATCGTTTGTAAGCTTTGATGTGCAATAATTTCCAAACCTGATTTTTGTGGATGTTCAAAGATTCGATCTCGGGCAAGATTTTTTGCAGTTTGAATGCCTGCTTCGATATCAGGTGAACAATATTGTAAAAGGCTACCTTTGAGCTGACCTGTCAAGATTTCATAATGATGCTTGGCAAATGCTGAACTGACTTCTTCGACTAAACGTTTCATGACACGTCCACGTAAAGCTGCGATTTTTTGTTGCCATGTGGTGTGGGGTAAATACAACTCTTCGGGACGACCAAAGTCGGCGATTAAATTCAGAAATATGGGTTCGACTTCATCATAGTCCAACATGTTTAAAATAATGCCATCTTCTAAATCAATCAGCGCATAGCAGATGTCATCTGCGGCTTCTAATAAATAAGTCAATGGATGGCGACAATAATGATATTCACCGAGTTGGATTAATCCTAGTTGTTCAGCAAGCTGTTTTAAGATCTCTTTTTCTGATTGATAACAACCAAATTTTGCTCTTTGGTGAGATGGAATATCACCTTGTGCTTCAATGGTTTTGGATAACCACGGATATTTAAGATAAGCCCCTAAAGTGGCACAAGTGAGGCGCATGCCACCATCGTCAGGATGGTAATCAATACGACTCAATAGGCGAAGACCTTGCGCATTACCTTCGAATTGACGTACATCGGCGGCTTCTTCTGGAGTCAATTTTGTAAGAAAGTCTCGATGTGATGCATCATCAAACCATTCTCGAATAGCATATTCGCCCGCATGTCCAAAAGGTGGGTTGCCAATATCATGGGCTAGACAGGCTGCTTGAATAATTGCACCGACATCCGCAGGCGAAATCCATACAGGTAGTTCATCTTTAATCTTTTCCGCAGCGAGCATGCCTAGAGAGCGTCCGATACAGGACACTTCCAGTGAATGGGTTAAACGAGTATGGATACCATCGTGTTGGGTAAGCGGGTGAACCTGTGTTTTTCTATTCAGTTGACGAAAACTTTGGGAAAATATAATTCTGTCATAATCTTTATGAAATGGACTTCGAGCCAATTCTGAACTGCTTTTTTTACTACCTAAACGAATTGCAGAAAGCAATTCCAACCAACGCATTTGTTCCATGTATCATGATTCACTATCTATTCACGATCATCATGCCAAAAAAAATATCAAAGCACTAGGGTAGAGCGACATTGTTTGGCGTTTAATATTCTTTGTACCTGCGTTAGTATTACTGTGTTGTAAATATAGATCTTGAAGTGAAAATAGTTGTTTTTGCTAAAAGATAAACCAGTTGGACATTCCACTGCATAACGGTGGAACGAGGCAATAATTTTAAATCAAGACTTGATAGCTTTGTGGTAATTTTTTAGAGATCAAATGATGAGTGGAAACGTATCAGATTTGAAAAATAGAGCAGGTGGCTAAAAATGAATTTTTTAACAAGAGCTCAATTGGTTAATGTTATTGTAAATGAAATCATTTATGTGGCTCCAGTTAATTGGTCAAAGATTGTATATTATACAGAGCGACTTCGAGATGAAAAAATTGGGTTAAGAAGTAAAGCTATTGCCGGATGTTGGTTGGGAAATGAAAAGATACCTCATAATAATTCTAAGGGACCACCTTTGAAGTCATCAGTAGAGTTATTTGAAGCTGTAGATGCGCTATTCGTATACTCGGAAGAAAATGCAGAAATATGGAGTGGCTTTGGTGTGGCTATTGATCAAAATGGTAAATACATAACTCAGTTTTACTATGCAGATACTCCACTTTTAGATAATAAAACAAATCAATATAGAGAAAAGCTTGATGCTTTAGCTGAGATGAATTAAGTATATTTTATTACCTTGTTGCTCCCTTACTGGTCATGTGGGAAGTAATGTTTGCTTTTAGATATTTGATTTTAAAATATATTTTTGGGAAACTTATATACTGAGTTGCCTCGCTGTACAGTATATTCGGTGGAACGGTGAAATCGATATGGCGTTGTAAAGCTGAAAAAATAAGATCGTAAGTTTGTATTTCTATCTAAATAAAAAAGTCTATTTATGTAATTCATCTACTTATCAAGCTTTACTAGAAGAGCAGTAGGCCGTTATCAAACAAATTTTGATTATTTAAAGCTAGATATGGCTAGCTGAAAAGAGCCTTTCACAGTAGAATATGCGCTCTTTCATAAGTCACATTGCGGTAGGTCTGTTCGATCTGCCCGTGGAGCCAAAGTCAACATGTTTATCGTGGCCGGTGCATCAGCACATTCTTCTTTTAAGAAAGCTCAACTCTTAAACCGTTTAACGTCAATGAGTTCTGTTCAATCTTTTGACAGCCAGTGGGTTTATTTGTTTGATCAAGCGCTCAACGAGCAGCAGTATCAATCGGCATTACAACTTTTAAACGATGGTCAATCTTTTGAACTTCGCCAAGCTGCAAGTGATGAAATCCAGATTTTAGTAACACCACGTGTCGGCACAATCTCGCCGTGGTCATCTAAAGCAACCGATATTTTCCAAAACTGTAATACTCCAATTCATCGTTTAGAGCGTGGTCTTTTATTTACCTTAAAAGGGGTAAAAGAGATTTCGAACGAAGTGAAATTGGCATTACATGACCGCATGACAGAAAATGTTTTTACTCAAATTGAAGATGCAACTGCACTGTTTTCTGAAACTGCACCAAAACCGTTGAACTCGATTGATATTTTGGGTCAAGGCAAAGACGCACTAGTTAAAGCCAATAATGAATTTGGTTTTGCGCTCTCTGATGAAGAAATTGATTACTTAGTCGCAGCATTTTCTAAGTTGGGTCGTAATCCAAACGACATCGAATTGATGATGTTTGCACAGGCAAACTCTGAACATTGTCGTCATAAAATCTTTGGTTCTGAATGGACAGTTGATGGTGAGAAACAACCATTGTCATTGTTCCAAATGATTAAGAACACCTATAAAGAATCTCCGAACGATGTGTTATCAGCTTATAAAGATAATGCTTCTGTGATCGTCGGTTATGACACCATGCGTTTTTATCCAAAAGCGGATGAAAATGGTCACTTCGTATATAAATATAAGAGCCAAGCAGCTCACATCTTAATGAAGGTTGAAACCCACAACCATCCGACCGCAATTTCTCCATTCGCTGGTGCGGCAACAGGTTCAGGCGGTGAAATTCGTGACGAAGGTGCGACAGGTCGTGGTGGTAAACCTAAAGCAGGTTTAACAGGCTTTACGGTTTCTAACTTAAATATTCCGGGCTTTGAACAGCCTTGGGAAGAGAACTACGGCAAACCTTCACGTATGGCATCGCCATTACAAATTATGATTGAAGGTCCATTGGGCGGCGCGGCATTTAACAATGAATTCGGTCGTCCTGCGCTGAATGGTTATTTCCGTACTTTCGAACAGAATGTAAATGGTGAAGTGAAAGGCTTCCACAAACCAATCATGATCGCAGGTGGTTACGGTAATATCCGTCCAGACCATGTGGAAAAAGATGCGATTCAACCAGGTGACTTACTCATTGTATTGGGTGGTCAAGCAATGTTGATCGGTCTAGGTGGTGGTGCTGCATCTTCTGTAGACAGTGGTACCATGGGTGAGAGCCTTGATTTCGCTTCAGTACAACGTGAAAACCCAGAAATGGAACGCCGTTGCCAAGAAGTGATTGATACGTGCTGGCGTTTAGAAGACTTCAACCCAATCGTTTCTGTACATGATGTCGGTGCGGGTGGTTTATCAAATGCAATGCCTGAACTTGTGAACGATCACGAGTTAGGTGCGGTGCTCAATCTTCGTAAGATTCCATCATTAGAGCCGGGCATGAGCCCAATGGAAATCTGGTCAAATGAAGCGCAAGAACGTTATGTACTTGCGATTCGCCCAGAGTCTTTGGCACAATTTGAATCAATCTGTGCACGTGAACGTTGTCCGTTTGCTGTATTGGGTGAAGCGACAGAAGCACGTCATTTAACAGTTGAAGATCCATTGTTTGAAAACAATGCAGTCGATATCCCGATGCAAGTGATGTTGGGTGGTACGCCACGTATGCAACGTGCGTATGAAACCATTGAACGTAAAGGCACTGACTTTGATGCATCAAAAGTTGATTTGAAGGATGCGATCTTCCGCGTATTGAAGAATCCAACTGTTGCGTCTAAATCATTCTTGATCACCATTGGTGACCGTTCGATTACAGGTATGGTTGCACGTGACCAAATGGTGGGTCGTTGGCAAGTTCCTGTTGCAGATGCAGCAGTAACCACAACGAGCTTACAAGGCTTCACAGGTGAAGCAATGGCAATGGGCGAACGTCCACCAGTTGCATTGTTAAACCCTGCTGCATCTGCTCGTTTAGCAGTTGCTGAAGCGATTACCAATATTGCATGTGCCAACATTGAACAAATCAGTGATATCAAACTTTCTGCAAACTGGATGGCTGCTGCTGGTCAAAAAGGTGAAGACCAAGCGTTGTTTGAAGGGGTGAAAGCGATTGGTATGGAAATGTGTCCTGCATTGGGCATCGCCATTCCAGTTGGTAAAGACTCACTTTCCATGCGTACTACTTGGAATGATGGTGAAGACAAAGCCGTAACTTCTCCAATGACAGGCGTGATCACTGCATTTGCACCAGTGTTAGATGTACGTAAAACACTAACACCTGAATTAAAAAATATCGCTGATTCAGTATTGGTTCGCATTGATCTGTCTAAAGGTCAGTTCCGCCTAGGTGGTTCGATTCTTGCGCAAGTATATAAAGCAATCGGTTCTGTTACCCCTGATGTCGATAGTTTTGATGACTTCAAAGCATTCTTTGCATTGATTCAAGATTGGAACAATCGTGGTTTGATCAAGGCTTACCATGACATCGGTGATGGTGGTTTATTAGCGACTGTTGCTGAAATGATGTTTGCTTCACGCTTAGGTGTTGCTCTAGAAAATCAATCAACTGAAAGCTTATTTGCTGAAGAAATTGGTGCAGTTCTACAAATCACTGCTGCTGATTGGGCACAATTAGAATCAGAAGTTGCAGCGTCAAGTTTGAAAGATGCCATCGCTGTTGTTGGTCGCGTGAACACAACTGATCAATTGGTTGTAAATGGTTTAACTTTAGAACGTGCTGAATTACAACAAGCATGGGCTGAAGTATCACATCAGATCCAGCGTTTACGTGATAACGTTGAAACTGCTGATCAAGAGTTTGCCTTAATTGCAGATCCAAACCACAAAGGTTTAATTGCACAAGCAACTTATGACTTAAATGAGCCTGTAGAAGCGCCATTTATCAATACACGTCGTCCAAGTATGGCGATCTTGCGTGAGCAAGGTGTCAACGGTCATGTTGAAATGGCGGCTGCTTTTGATAAAGTCGGTTTCAATACCATCGACGTGCATATGAGTGACTTACTTGCTGGTCGTGTGAGCTTAAGTGATTTTGAAGGCTTAGTGGCATGTGGCGGTTTCTCATACGGTGACGTAATGGGTGCTGGTGGTGGTTGGGCTAAATCAGTATTGTTCAACGCGAAACTACGTGATCAGTTTGAACAATTCTTCCATCGTGAAGATACCTTCAGCTTAGGTGTGTGTAACGGCTGTCAAATGATCTCTCAACTTGCGCCATTGATTCCGGGTGCAGAGCATTGGGGACGTTTCCATCGCAACATGTCAGAGGTATTTGAAGCGCGTGCAGTCAATGTTCGTGTAGAGAAATCGGTATCTGTCTTGCTTGAAGATATGCAAGGTTCAATTTTACCGATTGCGGTTGCGCATGGTGAAGGTCGTTTAGTTGCAACTGAACAACAACTTGCAGCTTTAAATGCTGAGAACCAAGTGGTGTTACGTTATGTGGATAGCTTGGGTAATCCAACTCAGCACTATCCATTGAACCCGAATGGTTCACCTGAAGCGATTACAGGTTTAACCTCTAAAGATGGTCGTGCGACAGTGATGATGCCGCATCCAGAGCGTAACTTCCGTGCTTTACAGCATTCTTGGAAGCCTGAAGATTGGGCTGAAGATGGTGCTTGGTTGCGTATGTTCCGCAATGCCCGTAAATTTATTGGTTGATGTGACTTAATCATAAGAGCCACCTTTAGTTTATAAATTAAAGGTGGCTTATTTTTTTGCGATAAAAATGATGAAAAAAATAGTTCCAGTTGTGATTAGAAGCTCTGATCAAGGTTTAGAAATATTAGCTTTTCAGCATCCACTTGCTGGAATTCAATTAGTGAAAGGTACAATAGAGCGAGATGAGCCGTATGAACAAGCTGCTGTCAGAGAGCTATTTGAAGAATCTGGATTAGTGGCTGAACCAAATCCAAAGTTTATTGGAAATCTTGCAGTTAAATTGAGTCGACAAGATTGGTATTTTTATGTATGTCAAATAAGAACTGAGATGCCAGAGATGTGGATACATCATTGTCAGGATGGTGGCGGTTTAGATTTTGAATTTTTCTGGCATCCTTTATACCAACAGCCAGATGATAATTGGCATATAACGTTTCAAGAGGCCTTAGGTTTTATTAAGGAAAAACAAGATTTATTTTAATATCCTATAGCCCATCTTCTCTTGGCGAAAGCCAATCCGTGTATTTATCTCTTAAAGCATTTCTTTTTGCATCATTAAAAATAATAAAATCAATACCACCATCATAGGGAGCAACAATGATGTTCTGCTCAAAAGAAACCATAAAAGCGCGAACTTCATCATCAGCGATTTTTTTTAATAACTCATTGTGAGTATTCGGTTGCCAAATTGTTTCTACAGAATATGGTCTAAAAAAGCGATCTTCATCTTCTTCATCAAAATCTTCAGGATTTACTTGTTTTAGATTAATGGCTTTTTCTTCATGAAATGGATAGAAGAGAATAAATGCAGGATCATAAGTTTCATTATTGGAAGATTGACTGAAATAATGACCCGAAACTATAAAGATAAAGGCATTTTCCCCGAAGCAGTCTGTAATAATTTCATTGTGTCGATTTAGGAGTAGTTCATATTCTTCGGTCGTATTTGCATATCTTTTTGATTCGGGTAAGCTATGAATTCTGAACCATAATTGTGGAAAGTAGTGCTTAAGTAAGTGAGAAAATGGGAGTTTGTTGGGATAGAACTGATCCCATTGCGATTGAAATGAGTTGCTCATATTTTGAAATCGAAGAATTTAGTAATATATTATTAATATAATTTGGCATAGCTAATTTAAGAAGTAAAATTTTTATGAGTATAGTTTCATATCAATTTTACTTTTAAAAAACTGGTTCAATTTTTGCTTTCTCAATAATGATCATAAAAATCGGAGAACAACATGATGAAAAACGAAAATCACATAAGAATCATCTATAGCAAAGACAAAGGTTGGTTTTGGTTTGGTTTAACCATCGTCATCCAAATTTTATTTATCTTAGTGAGTTATCTTGTGATGAATATTTCACTTTGATTTTTCTTTATTTTTAAGGCTATGATCTAGCTAAATTCGTAAAGATAAAAGCTGCTAAACATATGCTAAAACTCATCTACTATGTCCCTGAATCACACCTAGAATCAACCAAACAAGCCATATTTTCAGTTGGTGCAGGTGGAATAGGGAATTATGAACACTGCGCGTGGCAAGTGAAAGGCATAGGGCAGTTTAAGCCCGTTAAAGGTGCAAATCCATTTTTAGGGCAGTTAGATGAATTAGAACAACTCGAAGAATGGCGTGTTGAAACGATTGTCTCAGAAAAAAAAGCCAGTGCTGTCGCCAAAGCATTAAAGACAAGCCATCCTTATGAAGAGCCTGCCTTTGAGTTTATCCAAATATTAGATATTGAATAATTTAAACTTTTTGAATAAATAGGTCACGGTCAAAGCGGTACTGCGGGAAGAACACACCATCTTCTGCTCGTTCACCTGCGCTAATCACCATCACTGGATGTTGTTGATCACTTAGGTTTAAGATTTTACGGACCATAGGCTCATCGAATCCTTCCATCATACAACTATCAAAACCATAGGCACGTAATGCCAATACAAAATTTTCACATGCTAAAGCGGTCGTTTTAGTCGCCCATAGTTTTGCATCGGCAGAGTTAAATGCAGTCACAGGAAGTTGTTTATCGAGTGTGCGTGCAACCTTAAATGCAACTTTCTTAAAATTACCCAATGCATTGAAGTAACCAGTTTTATAGTTATATGGAATAAAACGATAATACTTTTGTACAGCAGGTGGTGCTTCAGGGAAAGGGAACTCAGTGATATTCAGTTTTGCCATTTCATCAACGCGATCTGTACGAGCAACACATACGATCAATTCAGGTGCTGTTTTCGCCGCAAGTTGGTTTAAACATGCTTTGACCAGTTGTTTTTTCTTGGCTGGATTTTGCACAACGTAAAACGTCCAAGGTTGTAAATTCGATGAGTTGGGCGCAAGCAATGCCAAATCCAAACATTCATCTAAAATTTCGCTTGGAATCGGTTTATCGGTAAATTTACGTACTGAACGGCGGCTTTCAACGACTTTGCGGAAGTTGGCAACATCAATGTCTTGTGGCGCAGGTTCGTAATAGCGTTTTTTTTCGGAAGACGTTTTTTGGGTTGTCATGAGTTCGATATTTTCCTAAATATTTATTCTTCTATTGGGACATTCCGACAAAAACCAACTGATGAAGTGAACAAGTTACTTTTTTATAAAAATATTGAATCATTAAATTTTTTAGAATCAAAAAAAATCTAAATAAAGAAGCAAGTTACTCAAGTGGAATAACTTACTTTTAAAATCAGGAATGATATGAAGATTAAGCCGTTGCAGTTTCTAGTTTTGGTTCTGGACGTTTGAGTAATGCATAACTGATTCCTGTAATACAGCTACCCGCTGTAATTGCAGCGAGGTACAGCCACGCATGATTAATCGCATTTGGAATAAGTAAAACAAATACGCCGCCATGTGGTGTAACCAATTCACAGTGGAATAAGGCGACCAATGCACCCGTAACAGCACCACCTAAAATACAAGCTGGAATCACACGCATTGGATCTTTAGCTGCAAAGGGAATTGCACCTTCCGAAATAAAACATAGACCTAGTACAAAGGCAGCTTTGCCAGCATCACGTTCACTTTGATTGAATTTATTTTTTGCTAACAAAGTTGCAATCGCCATACCAATGGCGGGAACCATACCGCCAGCCATGGTCGCCGCCATTGGCATATAGGTATTTGTGGTGAGTAGCCCTACGGTAAAGGCATAAGCTGCTTTATTAATTGGACCACCCAAATCAATACACATCATTGATGCGAGTACGATGCCCATCAAAACAGCATTGGTTGTGCCCATATTGTTGAGGAAATCTTTCATCATTTCAAAGATATGTGCGACTGGCTGTCCAACCACATAGTACATAATCAGACCTACTGATAGTGTGCCTAAAAGTGGAATGATCAGAATAGGTTTCAATGACTCTAAACTGGTTGGCAATTTAATTTTCTTGGCGAGAAATAGGGCAATGTAACCTGCGAGGAAACCTGAAACGATACCACCAAGAAAACCAGCGTCAAGTTGTGTGGCAATTAATCCACCAATCAAGCCAGGCGCTAAACCAGGACGGTCAGCAATTGAATAGGCAATATAACCCGACAGCATTGGCACCATTAAGGTGAATGCGGCTGCACCGATTTGTTTTAGTATATAAGCTAAGCTTCCTGTTTCTTCCGCTGCATTAAGACCGAAGCAAAGTGATAGCGCAATTAAAAGCCCACCTGCCACGACCATAGGCAGCATGAAAGACACACCTGTCAGTAGGTGCTTATAAACGCCAGTTTTTTCTTGGCTTTTATTTTCTGCCGTTTGTTTACTTTGTTTGGATGATTCAAGAACGGCCGCTTCACTGATTGCTTCGGCAAATGTTTTATCTGTTTGTTTAAGCGCAAAGCCTGTACTACAACGATAAACACGTTTCCCCACAAAACGATCGGTATTCACTTCAATATCAGTCGCCAGAATAACAATGTCAGCTGCGGCAATGGCTTCATCCGTGAGGATATTTTTTGCACCTACAGAGCCTTGTGTTTCAACATCAATCTGGTAGCCAAGTCTATTTGCACCTTGTTGTAATGCTTCGGCAGCCATAAACGTATGAGCAACACCCGTTGGGCAAGCGGTAATCGCAACAAAATGTTGAGCTTGCTGAGTGTTGTTCAGTTGAGTTTCAGCTTTTAGTCGATCAATTGGTTGTGCATGCGCTAAAGCGTATTGAAAGGCCTGCTGAATATCTTGGTTCGCTTGTTCCAGTGAAATAGTGACGATTGGATAGGCTTTAAATGGGTCAAGTTGAGTCGGTGTCTGACCAATAAAAATAACTTTATTAAATGCAATGTCAGGAATTTGATCTTTTACTGAAATGGTATGACTTTCAAAACCTTGTTGTTTCGCAAGTTGCGCCAATTTTTTTGTCAGAATCAATGCATCAACAGGATTTTGAGGATGATTGATGACCAATAAGAGAGAGTTAAGGGTTTGCATCAGATTCACTCAAGGTTTTGATCGTTGTGTGTTGTTTTAAATCAGCTAAAAGTTCAGGGGTTGGAACACGAAAGCCCACCTGAGTTACGGCATGACTGGCAATTGCCGTTGCTGTTGCTAGGATATCGTCTGTCGATAACTGGTTCGCTAGTCCATGAATCATGCCAGCCAAAAGGGAATCTCCAGCACCTACAGTACTTTTCACATGTACTTGAGGTGGTTGTGCAGCATAAGCTTTGTTTTGATGAAGCCAATGTACGCCATGTTCACCCATTGAAATGACGATATGTTCAATTTGAGAATTGAGTGATTTGAATAATTGTCGTTGATCTTCAAGACTTTCAACAGACACCCCAAAACTTTCTTGTAATTCATCGGTATTTGGTTTGATCATCCACGGATTCATGGCGATCGCAGCAGTTAAAGCTTTTCCACTTGTGTCTACAGCAACAGGTTTGTTTTGTATGTGTAGGATTTGCATGAGCTGTTTTAAATCATCCACGCCAAAGCCCAACGGTAGGCTACCCGCAATCACGACATAATCTACTGAGTCGCTACATTGTTGAATACGTTTGAACAATGCTTGTTTATCTTCGGTAGACACTTGAAAGCCTTGACCATTAATATCGGTCATTCGTCCAGACTGTTCAGCAATTTTGATGTTTTGGCGAGTTTCACCCTCAATATAGATAAATTGGTCATCAAACTGCATCGCTTGAAAATGCTGTTTAAAGAGCGCTTGATTTTTTGTACCTAAAAAACCAGACACAATTAACTCATGCCCTAAATCATGTAGCACTTGAGCAACATTGAGCCCTTTACCTGCGGCGTGGTATAGAATGTTCTGCTGACGATTGACTTCGCCAATACGTAACTGTTCAAGTTCGATAGTGGCATCAATGGCAGGGTTGAGGGTAATGGTTAAAATTTTAGCCATGTGTTTGCTCCACGAATGATCGAACGGCAGGCGCACTTTCACATTTGAGTGCGTGTTGGGCAAGCTGTTGGCAGTCAGCAAAATTAAGCTGACGAATTTGTGCTTTCACTAGCGGAATACTGGACGCTGACATACTGAGTTCATCCACACCTAAACCCAGTAAAATAGGCACAGCTTTGGGATCGGCTGCAAGCTCACCACAGACACCGACCCATTTTTTATTCGCATGGGCTGCACGTACAGTTTGATCAATTAACATTAAAATACTTGGGTGCAGGCCATCAGCTTCGGCAGATAAAACAGGATGCCCGCGATCGATCGCTAACGTGTATTGGGTTAAGTCATTGGTACCAATACTGAAAAAGTCGACTTCTTTTGCAAGCAAGGGCGCGATTAATGCGGCTGATGGAACCTCAATCATAATACCGACTTCGAGATTTGGGCAGGGATACTTGAGTAAAACCTCATCTAAAATTGCTTTAGCAGCGCGCCATTCTTCAATACGTCCGACCATCGGGAACATGATTCTTAAAGGGCGATCATCCGCAGCACGAACCAATGCCGTGAGTTGCTGACGTAAAAATTGTGGTTTACGTAAGGTTAAACGGATACCACGCACACCCAAGAAGGGGTTTTCCTCAGCATCTATCGGTAAGTAAGGTAACGGTTTATCACCACCGACATCTAAAGTACGGACTACCAAAGGTCGACCGGCCAAGGTATCTAATACATGGCGGTATTCTTTTTCTTGTACGTCTTCGTCAGGTGCTTGGCGATGTGCCATAAAGACGAGTTCAGTGCGTAATAAACCAATTGCTTCTGCACCGTAGTTCACCGCTTTTTCAGTATCTAAAATTTTACCAAGATTGGCTGCTACTTCGACTTGGTGCTGATCTAAGGTAATTGCTGGCTCGTGACAATGTTGCTCTGCTTCATGGCGACGTTGATGTTGCAGTTCACGTTCATGAATGGCGTGGTCAATTTGTGCTTGAGATGGATTGATTTCAAATGCACCTGTATCTCCATTAATCAACACCGTTGTATGTGGAGCAATATCTAATACCGCTTTACTTGCACCCACAACCGCAGGAATCCCCAAAGCACGGGCAACAATCGCACTATGTGCACTTGCACCACCCACAGCAGTCAGAATACCTGCTACACGGTCTTTATTCAGACGAGCGACATCACTTGGCCCAACATCATGCATGATTAAAATATAGGGTTGATCAGGTTCTTGAACCGCCACTTCATCACATAAAACTGCTAAGACTTTGTCTCCAATATCACGCAAATCTGCAGCACGTTCAGCGAGTAATCGATCAGGTAAAGCAGCTTGGGCTTGAGCTGCTTTTTCAATATATTCGTACCATGCAGTTGGGGCAGTTAGGTTCTGATTCAGTGCTTGGTGAACTTGTTGGATCAGGTCAGGATCATCCAATATTTCCAGATGTGCCATGAAGATCTGTTTAATCTCATTGGCTTCAGTCTTTGCAATCAGTTGATGAAGGGTGTTTTTAACACTATGCAGCGCAATTTCTAGTTTTTCCTTTTCTGCCTTAACATTATTTCCAAAACGTTCATATTGAAAATGTTTAGGATTGATTACATGCGCTGGACCAAAAGCGAGACCTGTCGATGCTGCTATTCCTATGGTTGGTGTTACGGTACTTTCTTCAAAATCAATGCTTGAGATTTGTTGAGTCGCTACTTTTTCTTCAATGGCTTCGACTTCTTCACCTAAACCTTGTTGAACGGCTTGAAGAATGATCGTGAGTCCCTCAACAGCATCAGTATTTGGTTCAGCAATGAAAGTAAGTGTTTGACCATATTTACAACCAAGCGCGAGCAACTTAGTTAAGCTTTTGGCTGAAATAAATTGTCCACCATCAACAGCAACTCGAATATCACCTTGATAGGTTTTGGTAAGATTGACAAGTTGAGTCGCAGGGCGGGCATGCAGTCCGTGAGCATTTGCCAGAATAATACTTTGTGATGGCCAATCTGGAATTGTTTCTGCACCTACGAGCTTAGCAATGTCTTGGCGATGATGCTGATCACTGAGTTGTTGCTGGATTTGTGGTTGAAATAATAAATCCAGCAAACGTTGTAATTGTGGGTAATTTAATTGTTCATGTTGTGCAATACAAATCAAAGTTTGAATTTGACCGTTTTTAAAATCAATAGCTTGATCTGCCTTGACAATACTGACCGCAGATTGTGAAACATAATTTTTCGCTGAAATAGACCAAAGCGTATCTTGGATTTGGATGAGATTTTTGGGATCAAGTTGGCTAATGAAACCTGCTTCAACTAATTTTTGTTGTTTGAGTAATTTATTTGCTGACCATAAGAAATCGTCAATATCAGTCGCTTGAATTTGAGTTTCGATCAAATTTTCATGCAAAACCAGTGTTTCAGGTTGAGCCTGTAAAATCTCAATAATTTGCGCTGCACTTTTGGCGTGTTGGACTTGATCTGAAACCTCTTGAGAAAGTGCACGAGTCAGAATTTGTAAAACTTGTAAATGCTCATCAGACTTTGCGGCAATGACAACTGCCAAATAAACTGTGTTTTCACCATCCCAAACCACACCTTCAGGAAAATGTGCCAAGCGAATCCCTGTTTCTAAAATAAATTCACGGGATTGGGGGGTGCCATGAGGGATCGCGATCCCTTGACCCAAATAGGTTGCACTTTGGGCTTCACGTGCATGTAATCCAGATAAATAATCTGATTTGACTAATTGATCTTGAACCAAAATATTGGCTAAACATTCGAGTGCTTCTGCCTTATCCTTAGCAGATTGATTCATATGTACATGTTGTGGTTCAAGTACAAACATAAAACATCCTTTGGTGATGAAAATAATAGTCTCTGTTAAGGCCACGCTCAGACCTATCAACAAAGATATTTTTAGAGTAACCGTTTATGTCACATGCAGCCGTACCAGCGGTCAACAGCGCACGTCAAAGATAAAAAAAAGAAGCTAATTTCCACTTCATGTCCGAGACAATCATGGTTTAGCTTCTTAATTTAAACTTTAACAGATGCTCAAAAAGATATCGAGGTGAAAATCTTACAAATTTCCCTGATGATACATTTTATAAACATCTATTTAGGTTGTTCTTTGTGCAACTGTACTTAATTAAACTGAGAAAAATCAGGCTTACGCTTTTGCATAAAGGCTTGAACTGCTTCCATCATTTCAGGTGAGCGTACACGCTGCATAAAGATTTCTGCTTCTTCATCGACACATGCGATGATTTCAGCAAGGTCTTTTTTCATGAGTGCTTTTGTTTGTTTGATTGAAGCCAATGGTAGAGCAGCTAGATGTTGTGCTGTTTGTTGAGCAGTTGCATATACATCTTCAACCACATCATTCACAAGGTTTGCTTTTACCGCAGTAGCCGCATCAAATTTCTTTGCTGTAAATAACAGCTCAGCAGCTTTTTGATAGCCTGCTTGCTTAACCAGTAAACGACTTGCTGCACCTTCAGGAGACAAACCTAGGCTCACAAATGGAATTTGGAATAGGGCAGTGTTGTCAGCAAATACGAGATCAGCATGGAGTAAAATCGTAACACCAATACCAATTGCTACACCTTTTACAGCGATAATTAGTGGTTTAGAAAAACGAGCAGCTGCTTTTAATAATACAAATGGTGGTTGATCACCAGCTTTACCTTCATGTGGCTTTTGAATAAAGCCCATGAAGTCTTTCATATCATTACCCGCAGTAAAGTCTTGTTCTGCACCACGGAAAATGACCACACGAACATTTTTATCCGTATCTGCTTCATCAAATGCTTGTGCAATACAAAGATAAAGCTCACCATAAAGCGCATTTTTAGCTTCTGCGCGGTTAATGGCTAAGGTGAGTACGCCATCTTCTAAATTTGCTTGCAAATGTGGATGAGGTTGTTGAATACAGCTAAGTGTCATCGTACTATCCTTGCTTTAAACCGTCTTGTTAATTTTTAAGTGTTCATTATGTCGCATCTTACTGCAATTTGGTGTAACTGATGAGTTCATAAAAAGTGAATTTCTATTTATGTACAAATTTGACTATCTTGTTTTTATTGGACGCTTTCAGCCATTTCATTTGGCGCATATGTTGACCATTGAAATTGCGCTGCGACAAAGTCAGCATGTGGTTCTTGCTTTAGGCTCAGCGCAAGCAGAACGAAATATTAAAAATCCTTTTCTCGCCAATGAAAGGGAGGCCATGATATTGTCCAATTTTTGTGATGAAGATAAGCAACGCATCCATTTTGTACATGTGATTGATGTTTATAATGATGAAAAATGGGTCAAACAAGTCAAGGATTTGGTTGCTCAAGTGGTTGGCTTAAATGAAAAAGTTGGATTAATCGGTCATTTTAAGGATGAGTCATCTTATTATTTGCAACTGTTTCCTGAGTGGACTATGGTTGAGTTAGAGAGTCTTAAATCTTCGATGTCAGCAACGCCGATGCGTGAAGCTTACTATCGAGGTGAAATTAAAACTCAAGCTTTTCCAAAAGGAACGATTCAATTTTTAGAAAAATTCCAAAAAACAACCATTTATGCTGAATTACAACAGAAGTTTTTAGCTGGTGATCGCAGTAACTTAGATGTGATAGATCTAGAGGAATAACTAAATGTCTAAGCCAAGTGAGCAAGACCACGCTGACATAGCAGCAATACGATTGCAGTTGCAAAGGTATTTTGATGGTCTATATCGCAGCGATGTGGCTTTACTCAATCAGGTCTTTCATCCAGATGCCGTATATATTTGTGTTACGGATCAGCCCTTACTGAAACTGACGTTAGATGAGTATTTCCCAATCGTTGAACAGCGGATTTCACCTGCTTCAAAACAACAGTTGAGGCAGGATAAGATCATTTCGATCAATATCATCAGTGCAAAAACAGCAATCGCTCATGTTGAATGTGCGATTGAACCGAAATATTTTTATGATGTCTTAACCTTTATCTGTGACAAAGGTATTTGGAAAATTATAACCAAAGTGTTCGATTATCGAGTGATTGAATAGATTGAAATGCTAAGCATCTTCCCAAAAAATCAGACGATTAGAAAATGGGTCTGTGATACTCAGTTCAAGTGTTTCCCAATCCGTTTTTTCAATTTGTGGTTTGGCAAACTTATAGTCTTTTGCATCTAGTTCTGCATGTAGCAAACTTATATTTTCCCAGTAAATACGGATAGCACTGTGTGGACTTGCATCACCAAAATGCTCGGATAAGTGAATAATGCAATCACCTTTAGAAATCTGTAAATAAACAGGGAAGTTATCTCCGAAAGTGTGCTGCCAATCGATGTTAAAACCCAGATAATCCATGTAAAAAGATTGGGCGACTTCGATATTAAAGATACGAAGAATAGGGGTGATTGAACCAGTTTGCATGATTATTCCTTTTAGCGAACACCAAATTGTTGGGTCCAGTAATTGCTTGGTTGCTTTGCTTGGTCAGAGGCGCAAGCGATTGCGTAATCCGTAAATTTGGGGTGCATGATATTGCTACAGTGTACTGGGCTAGTTAGCCATTTTTGGGTAACGTCATTCAGATTCTGATGACCACGCGCTACATTTTCGCCACCACCACGACCTTTGAATTGAGATTGTTTTAACCGCGCTTTTAGATCGAGTCCTGTGCTGCTGACATGCCCTAAGAAATTATGATTCGTCATATCTTTGCTGTGAGCAAAGGCATTTTGATATAACGGATTATTCCAAACTAAAGGTGCAGCGGCAGGGAAATGTCGTTGTCCACATTGGCGGGGCTGTTTTCGAATTTCATTGATCGCATTCAGCATTGCTTGTTGAAAGGCTGGATTTGATAAATCTTGACAACTGATTTCGGTGCTTGATTTTTGAGTTTGTGGGATGGATGCTGCTGTCGTTTGAGGAATACTGGATGAACTGGCACTACATGCAGTGAGCAGAATAAAAACAGGTGCTTGAATAAATGATTTTAGATGATTCATTGGTCAGCCCTTACTATAATTATTGTCATGTTTTGATCATAAGCTAAGCGCACGATATTGCACAATTCTCTTTAAAAAAATAAAGTGAGCCCCAGACTCACTTTATGATAACGCTATCAAATTTATTGAGCCGTTTGTAGTGCTTTTAAATCCTCAAGCACTTGTTCCGCATGTCCAGCAGCTTTGACTTTTCGGTAGCTTTTTACCAATTGCTGATTATGGAAAATAAACGTTGAGCGCTCGATGCCCATGACTTGTTTGCCATACATGTTCTTTTCTTTGATCACATCAAAGTGTTTGCACAGCACTTCTTCTTTATCGCTAATTAGGTTAATCGTGAGTGCTTGTTTCTCTGTAAAATTCTGATGTGCTTTTACAGAGTCACGTGATACTCCGATAATTTGACAATTCATCAACGCATCAAACTGATCTTTTAAGCAAGAGAAGCCGACTGCTTGAGTGGTACAGCCCGGTGTTGAATCTTTTGGATAGAAATATAAAACCAACCATTCATTTGCGAGTTCAGCTAAATTAATTTCACCTTGCGTTGTTGGGAATGTGTGATTCGGTAGTTGGGTATTCTCAGACATTTTTCATCCTTCAATCTATTTGATCTAATTCAAGTGGTAAAAAAGCATATTCCTCATGATAAACAATATTGCCCCGACGTACAGGAATAGCTTTGTTAAAAATTGGACCATCAATCACAGTCGTATGAAACTCACCACCTTCGCCGCAAGGATCGATACCTCTATTTTCTAATGCTTGGATATATTCTAAGGTTAAGATTTGCCCCAAATCTTCAACCTGCATCCCGAGTTTGAGATTTACGGTGACGATGATACTGCGGAAGCCAAGGCAGATAAATTCTTCAACCACCTCTTTGTGCGGGCGTAACCAAAGTGGCATGCCGAGTTTTAGACCGACTTGCTGTGTTACACGATCATGCCAGCAACCATGTTGAGGCATATCTAAATCGCCTGTAACAAGCACTTCAGCACCTTGATGCTTGGCTTGATTGAGCAGTTCTATAAATTTGTTTTCATAGTCAGTCCAACTTGAAGATGCCATGAAAACTGGCAAACCAATCGCATCGGCTTGGGCTTGAATCACATCAAGGGGCATAGCATGTGAGCGAGAACGTTGTCCCTGTTCTTCCAACATAACGATTAATCCAGTCACCGTGCCTGTTTGCATCGCATGGTACAACGCCAGTGAGCTATCTTTGCCACCACTAAATGAGACAATGCATTGGTTGTTATGGGTATTGGTTTTCCACTGATCCTGCATGGTGTCATTCAACTTATTTAAAGATAAGTGGATTTTAGCAGAGCTATAAAAAAGCCTGCATAAAAATGCAGGCTTTCTTCGAACAACAAGGGCTTATTTTTTCGGCGCTTGTTGTTGAGCAGCTTTCATTGCTTCTTCAGTGAGCTTTTCTAACTTGCTTACAAGGGGCGCACCTAAGCAGTTTTGCAATTCTTTATTTTGCTGTTGTACAAAAGCTAAAGAACTTGGGCTTTTCTTGGCATTAATTGCACTTTGAATTTCCCATTTTTGCGCTTCGGTTACTTTTCCTTGAGCATCAATCTGACAGCCACAGAACTTGCTTACTTCTGCTGCTGTAAGTTTACCGCCTTTAGCAGTTTGATCTTTACATACATTGACCAATCCTGCTTTAACATTGGTACTTTTATATGCAGCTTCAAGAGGATTAGTATTTGCATGTGTCGCTGTCGCAACTAAAGCAGCAGCAGACATCATGGTAGAAAGAATAAGATTTGATTTTAAAAACTTCATATATATGTACCTAATTATTACCCTATATCGTCTGTTCAGTATAACGCGTAGGATCCGCAATACCTGCCTCGATAAAACCTTGATGACGTAAACGGCAACTGTCGCATTTGCCACACGCACGTCCTTGAGCATCTGCTTGATAGCAGGATACCGTTTGACTGTAGTCTACGCCATGTTCGATCCCTAAGCGTATAATATTCGCTTTGGATAAATGTAACAAAGGTGTTTCAATTTTAAGGGGTTTTCCTTCAACGCCAGCTTTTGTTGCGAGACGAGCAAGATTGGCAAAAGCGTCAATAAATTCTGGGCGACAGTCAGGATATCCTGAATAATCAACAGCATTGACCCCAATCACAATGGCTTCAGCGTCAAAAACTTCAGCTGCAGCGAGGGCATAAGACAAGAAAATAGTGTTACGTGCTGGAACATAAGTTACAGGAATACCTTCTTGTAATTGTTCTGGTATATCAATGTTGTGATCTGTAAGTGCAGACCCGCCTAGATTACCTAAATCAATATTAATCACACGATGTTCTACACCAGCACTTTGTGCAAGTGTTCTCGCCGCATCAAGTTCTGTGGTAGAGCGTTGCCCATACATAAAGCTTATGGCAACACATTCATAGCGAGCTTGTGCCCAAGCAAGACACGTTGTTGAGTCTAAGCCGCCAGATAATAATACGATGGCACGTGAACGCATATTATTTTCCATGATTCAACCTAAAGATAAATTTATGACACTTCTCATTTTGAAAGTATAAGAAGTACGACGAGAGACAGATTTTAACGACCAGATTCATCATTCCATAACAGTTTATGTAACTGGAGTTGGAAACGAACGGGGAGATGGTCATCTAAAATCCACTGCGCTAAATCACGCGCAAAAGCGGGTAAAACAGCAGCACCTTTTTCAACTGCGAAAGCAGGAGAGAACCACACTGTACTTACTTTCGTTTGTAGCTGGAACTGTTCAAGTTGTTGCTTTGACCATTCATAATCAGCGCGATTACAGATCACAAATTTGATCTGATCATGCTGGGTTAAATAGTCAAAATTGCTGAATAAATTACGATGATCTTCTTTAGATGTTGGTGTTTTTAAATCGAGCACTTTTGAAACACGAGGATCGACTTTAGAGACATCTAAAGCACCACTGGTTTCTAGAGAAACTTCAAAACCAAGATCACATAAGCGTTGTAATAAGATCAAACAATTCGGTTGTGCAAGCGGTTCACCACCTGTGACACAAATATAAGGTGTTTTGAATTGGTTAGCCGTTTCGATGATATGTTCAAGGGATAAACGCTCACCACCTTCAAAAGAGTAAGTGGTATCACAATAGCTGCATCGTAATGGGCAGCCTGTTAAGCGAATAAAAACAGTGGGTAGACCAAAAGTATTCGCTTCGCCTTGCAAAGAATAAAAAATCTCGGTAATGCGTAAACCAGCCGCAGGGTCAGAGACAGGAATTGCAGAAGAACGTAAGGAAGCCATATAATCAGAACCACACCATATAAAAGAACAAAATCTCTACGACCATGACTGATCGTAGAGACGCAAGACGACTAAAGTTGCGTAATAGGGATTAAATTAGTCAGCGCGTAATAAGTCGTTTAGACTTGTTTTAGCGCGAGTTTTCGCATCTACTTTTTTCACGATGATCGCAGCGTAAAGGCTGTATGTACCGCACTTAGATGGAAGGCTGCCCGCAACCACAACAGAACCTGCTGGTACGCGGCCATAATGTACTTCACCCGTTTCACGATCAAAGATTTTTGTCGATTGACCAATGAAAACACCCATTGAAATGACTGAGCCTTCTTCAACAATGACGCCTTCAACGATTTCTGAGCGCGCACCGATAAAGCAGTTGTCTTCAATGATTGTTGGATTTGCTTGTAATGGTTCTAAAACACCACCGATACCTACGCCACCTGACAAGTGAACATTTTTACCGATTTGAGCACATGAACCTACAGTTGCCCAAGTATCTACCATGGTGCCTTCATCTACATAAGCACCAATATTGACATAAGAAGGCATTAACACGACGTTTTTCGCTTGGAAGCTACCACGACGCGCAACAGCAGGTGGTACAACACGAACACCAGCAGCTTTAAACTGTTCTTCAGTCCAGCCTGAGTATTTAGTTGCGACTTTGTCATAAAAACGAAGATCACACGCTTCGATTGGCGTATTGTCATTCAGCTTAAATGAAAGTAAAACTGCTTTTTTTAACCATTGGTGGACAACCCACTCACCATCGATCTTTTCAGCAACACGAAGTGTACCGTTGTCTAAACCAGTCAATGCTTCTTCAACAGCTTGACGGATTTCGGTAGGGCAATCCGCTGCACTATAGTTGGCACGGTCTTCAAATGCTTGCTCAATGATTGTAGAAAGCTGAGACATGATCTTCCTTCTTCCAAAAAAATTTTGTTGATTTTACACTAGTTTGAACCAAGAATCTTTGAAAAAAGTTGTTACAATAAAATGATTAAAATTTATGCAATATGTTTGTCATAAAATGAAATATATTGTTTTTTATTAATTATTTCCAAATACACAATTATGTCTAATTTGTATCAAAAAATAACAAAAAGTAATCATTTTTTGTATAAAAACATAGCGATCAATCCTTTATGATGCAATCACAGAAACAATTATATTTAAGAAAAGTATTTTTTAAGGAGACTTCGATGAAAACTTTACGCGTTATGTTAGCGGCTGGTGTATTAACAGCAATTGCAGGTACTGCTTTTGCAGATGAGCAAATTGTTAAAGAATCAGCTTATGGGTTACCTTCTTACTTAGCTCCAGTTTCAGTTCGTGCTGAAGTGGGTACGACTGGTTATGGTGGTGCGATTTCTTACCGTGTCAATCCATACGTTGGTGTAACTTTAGGTTATAACGGCGGTGATATTTCTTGGTCTGACGATATCAAAATCGATGGGACTAAGTATGATATAGATATGGATAACAATAACACCTACTTAAATGCTGAGATTTATCCATGGGGTGCAAATGAGAATGCATTTGCTCGTGCTCTTTATGTAGCAGCAGGTGTTGCATATCTAGACAATGACTATGATCTGCAAAAACGCACATCGGCTGGCCGTACATTAAGTATTAATAACAATGATTATCAGGTCGTTAATGCAAATCAAGAGGGTGGTGTAAATGGTAAAATGTCATATAAAAATGATATTGCTCCTTACCTAGGCTTAGGTTTGAATGCACCAGTTTATAAGAACCTTGGCTTATTTGGAGAGGTTGGTGCATATTACACGGGTAATCCAGATGTGAAACTTACTGCATATAACTTAGAGGGTGTTACTGGAGCTAAACCAATTGACCAAGCTGTAGCAGATGAGCAAAATAAAATTGCTAATAAAGGTCGCTACGAATGGATGCCAGTTGCTAAAGTTGGTGTGAGCTTCAAGTTCTAATCCATCTATTCAACATAAAAAAACGAGCGTTATGCTCGTTTTTTTATGTTTGATTTTTCTAAATAACAAGACACTTATATGCTGTTACTCTTCAGGGTAAGCAACTTTCTTTAGCGTTTTGATATCGGTTTCTGGTGAGCATAAAGAAATAAACTCATAGCCATAGCCTCGAAGCAAATGCCCTTTGCGCACTGCGATCCACGTGGTATTGACACCAAAAATATCGGTTTGAATCTGTTGTAAACGGTGGTCACGCTCAGCATCATAAGCCACAGCATTGACGATCCCAACGCCCATATTCATCTCAACATAGGTTTTAATGACATCGGCATCCAGCGCTGACATAACAATATCAGCATGTAATTGTGCATCATCAAAGGCTTTATCAATTTTAGAACGTCCTGTAAAACCGCCATGATAAGTGATCAATGGATACTCAGCCAAAAGCTCTAGACTAATTTTATCGAGTTTGGCTAATGGGTGATCTTTGGGGGTAATGATGCTGTGATGCCATTCATAATAAGGTACGCTGGCTAAGTTTTCTTCTGTGGTTAAGGACTCTGTAGCGATCCCGATATCAGCTTCACCTTGAAGCAACATCTCTGCGATTTCAACTGGACTGGCTTGTTGTAAAACCAAATGAACTTTGGGGAATAGCTTTTTAAATTGATTGACGATAGGGGGGAGTACATAGCGTGCTTGGGTATGTGTAGTCGCAATAGTAAGTGTGCCTTCATCGACCTTATTAAAGTCATCGGCTAGACGCTTAATATTGTCTGCATCGACCAACATCCGTTCAACGATATTAAGTAATGATAAACCCGGCTCAGTTAAACCAAGTAAGCGCTTCCCCTTACGCACAAAAAGTTGTACACCTAACTCATCTTCTAAATCTTTAATGTGTTTACTGACGCCAGATTGGGAGGTATAGAGTGCCGCAGATGCTTCAGTTAAATTAAAGTTTTGGCGAACAGTTTCTCGAATAATTCTGAGCTGTTGAAAGTTCATAAAAGTTTTTCCTTATCTCTAAATTCCCCTCTTTTAAAAGAGGGGGAGCTGCGGTTACAGCAGCGCAAGGGAGATTTTTTTAAGCGACTTGCGTCGTTTGATCTGCAAATAAGTGAAATTGAGCTGCACTAATCCAAACAGTTTGATTTGGTCTGAATTGATGCAAATTCGCCTCTTCTACAGTTAATAAAATTTCAATGCTATGTCCACTGCGATCTTGTAATTCAGCCACGACTTTACCAGCAATCCACACTTCACGTAAGAATGTTGCCTCAATTGTATTTGGCTGAGCTTGGGTGTGAATATGTAATTCATTTGGTCGTGCAAATGCAATGACTTTTCCTTGCGGTGCTTCCAATGCTGTTGGTAACTGAATACGATCATCACCGATACGGATAATACCGCTGGTATGTTCGCCTTCAAAACGATTTGCTTGACCCAAGAAATCAAAAACAAAGGGAGTTGCAGGTTGGTCATAAACTTCACGTGGTGAACCGATTTGTTCCACATCACCTTTATTCATCACGATGATCTGATCCGCAACTTCCAAGGCTTCCTCTTGATCGTGAGTCACAAAGATCGAAGTGATATGTAGTTCATCATGCAATGCACGCAACCAACGACGGAGTTCTTTACGCACTTTAGCATCTAATGCGCCGAAAGGTTCATCTAGCAATAACACACGCGGTTCAACCGCCAAAGCACGAGCAAGTGCAATACGTTGCCGTTGACCTCCAGAGAGTTGTGCAGGATAACGGTCTGCTAAGAAGCCCAGTTGCACAAGGTCAAGTAAGCGAGTGACACGTTTTTTTATTTCTGCTTCTGATGGTCGAGTCGAACGGGGGCGAACCCTTAAACCAAAGGCAATATTATCAAATACCGTCATGTGGCGGAACAACGCATAATGTTGGAATACAAAACCGACTTGACGCTCACGCACATGCGTATTGGTTGAGTCTTCACCTTCAAGCAGAACTTGACCGCCATCAGCCGATTCTAAGCCCGCGATGATGCGTAAAAGTGTGGTTTTACCACAACCAGAAGGACCCAAAAGCGCAACCAACTGACCTTCAGGAAAGTCTAGAGATATATTTTTTAGCGCATGGAATGCACCAAAGTGTTTTTCAATATTTTTAACTTGAATACTCATGTGTTCATTCCTTAAGGATTTGCTTGGTGTGCTTGCTCTTGGCGTATTTCCAACCAAGTTTTCAAGATCAAGGTGATGATTGCTAAAAATGCCAATAATGAAGACACAGCAAATGCAGCGCTAAAGGTATATTCGTTGTAGAGAATCTCTACATGTAACGGTAAGGTATTGGTTTCACCACGAATGTGTCCTGAAACCACAGACACCGCACCAAACTCACCCATTGCACGGGCATTACACAGAATCACGCCGTAGATCAAACCCCATTTAATATTTGGCAGTGTTATTTTCCAGAAGGTTTGCCAACCAGAAGCACCGAGTACAATGGCCGCTTCTTCCTCTTCAGTTCCTTGTGCTTCCATCAAAGGAATCAATTCACGTGCAACGAATGGTACGGTAATAAAAATAGTCGCTAGGACAATTGCAGGTACGGCATAGAGAACTTTAATGTCATGATCCATTAACCAGCCACCGATCCAGCCTTGTGAACCAAAAATTAAAACAATCATCAAACCTGCAATCACGGGTGAAACCGAAAAAGGCATATCAATAATCGTGGTTAATATGGCTTTACCACGGAACTGGAATTTCGCCACAGACCATGCTGCTGCAACACCAAACACCACATTTATCGGTACTGCAATCGCTGCTGTGAGTAAAGTCAGTTTTACTGCGGATAATGTGTCTGGATCAATTAAAGCATTGAGGTAGACTTCGATACCTTGCTTAAATGCCTCAACAAAAACCAAAATGAGTGGCAGGATTAAACAGCTCAAGAAGAAAATCAGTGCCACCACAATCAGGCTGTAACGCACCCAAGTAGGTTCACGGGTTGCATCTCGAGTTTGCAATTTAATTGCTAAGGTATCGCTAGTGTTGTTTAAGCTCATTGTGCAACTCTCCCTGTACGGCGGCTAGCCCATGCTTGTATTAAGTTGATCAAGAATAAGATGGCAAAAGAGAGCAGCAGCATGACGACTGCAATGGTGGTCGCACCTGCATAATCATATTCTTCTAAACGAGAAATAATCATCAGCGGTGCGATCTCCGTTTTATAAGGCATATTGCCTGCAATGAAAATGACAGAACCATATTCACCAACTCCACGGGCAAAGGCGAGTGCAAAACCTGTCAGTAGGGCAGGAAATAAGATTGGCAAAATGATTTTGGTAATGGTTTGCCAACGATTTGCGCCCAAAGCAGAAGCTGCTTCTTCTAGTTCAGTTTCAATATCACTCAGCACTGGCTGCACGGTACGGACCACGAAAGGTAAACCAATAAAAATTAATGCGAGGGTAATGCCTATTGGGGTATAGGCGACCTGAATTCCTAAAGGCTCAAGATATTGTCCAATCCAACCATTTTTTGAGTAGAGAGACGTAAGGGCGATACCTGCGACAGCAGTAGGTAGCGCAAATGGTAAATCCACTAAAGCATCGACTAATCTTTTACCGGGAAAGCTGTAGCGAACTAAACACCAAGCCAGCAGTAAACCAAAGATGACATTTACAAAAGCAGCGATCAGCGCAGCGCTAAAACTAAGTTGTAAAGATTTTAGAATCCGTTCTGAGGTTAAAATTTCCCATAAACCATCCCATCCAATCCCAAAAGATTTGATAAAGACAGCAGATAAAGGAATAAGCACAATTAAAGACACGTAAGCGAGGGTAAAGCCTAATGACAGACCAAACCCAGGCAGCACTCGGGAACGCTGCGACATGATATTTCCTCAAAGAGAAATGTTTGCTAAAACAAGCAAATAAGCTAAATATAAAAATACAGGGAGCTATGGCTAGGCAAATTTCACATTAAAATTCGACTGATGCATTCGAGATACTGGCTGTATGTTTTTTTCAGACGACAAATAGTTGAAAATTTCAGGAAATGGACCAAATCCAGATGCGACATTGACATGACCAACAGGACCTAAATTGATCGGTGTGAGCTGCCATGCTTGTGCGAGTTGTAGTGCATCGACATAGTTCAACCAAGGATCATTTTCACTGATCAATAATGTCGTTGGCACGTCTATATTGAGTTGATAGAAATACTGTTTATAGTCTGTCAAGCTATGGCGTGCAAAACCACTTTCACCGAAACGAGCTGGATTTGCTGGTGCGACAAGAACCAGATTTTTCACCTTTGCTTTAAGTTCAGGATGTTCTGCAAGTGCTGCAACACTGGTGAGGCAACCAAAGCTATGTGCAACGATTTGTATTGGTGCTTTGATCTCTGCCACGGTTTTGACAAATTGACTCACCCATTCACTTAATACTGGTCGATCCCAATATTTCTGTTGAACGCGAGAGCTAGACACGAGTTGTTGTTGTAACCAAGACTGCCAATGCTGTATTTCGCTACCGCCTACACCAGGAACAATGAGGGTATGAGTCATGTCTGCTCTCCTTCAAATTTCTTTGAAAAGTAATTCTTATCGACTATTTGCCTTGACGATCTGATCAAAGATGCCGCCGTTCTCAAAATGCTGCTTCTGCACTTTGCTCCAGCCGCCAAACTCTTTATCAATGGTGACGAGTTTCAGTGGCTTAAATACAGTTTGATATTTCTTCAATACATCGGCATTGCGAGGTCTGTAGAAATGACGAGCAGCAATGTCTTGACCCGCTGGTGAATAGAGGTAATTTAAATAACCACGTGCGATTTGCAGATTGCCGTTTTTAGTCGCATTTTTTTCTACAACTGCAACAGGAGGTTCGGCTAAAATCGACAATGAAGGAGTAATAATTTCAAACTTATTTGGTTGTTCACGCACAGCCAAATAAGCCTCGTTTTCCCAAGCCAATAAAACATCGCCAATACCGCGTTCTGCAAATGTTGTGGTTGCGCCACGAGCACCTGAATCAAGAACTTTGGTTTGTTTATAAATTTGACGGACAAATTCCTGTGCTTTGGCATCGTTACCATTCGGTTGATGTTTTGCCCAAGCCCAAGCAGCTAGATAGTTCCAGCGAGCACCGCCAGATGTTTTTGGATTTGGTGTGATGATTTCTACACCGGGTTTCACTAGATCACCCCAATCTTTAATTTGTTTAGGGTTATCTTTACGAACGAGAAAGACAATGGTTGAGGTGTAGGGTGTTGAGTTATTTGGAAGTTTCTTTTGCCAATCATTTGGAAGTAGTTTGGCATTTTTAGCAATTTCATCAATATCTGCAGCCAAAGCTAAAGTCACCACATCGGCATTGAGGCCATCAATGACCGCACGTGCTTGTTTACCTGAACCACCATGAGATTGTTTGAAGTTAATGTCTTGACCAGTGCGTTGTTTCCAAAAGCTACCAAATTGTTTATTAAAATCTGTGTATAGCTCACGTGTTGGATCGTAAGAAACATTTAAAAAATCTTGGGCTGCCAAGCTAGATGCTGAAAGTAAAGCGGCTAAAAGACCGACTTTGAGTTGAGATAAACGCATAAAAACCCCTTAAAATTGCATAAGCATTTAGAATATGGATGCAGCATAACGCTGGTTTTTTTGCAAAAAAAATAATTAAAAACGCATTTGATATGAAAAATATAGAAATAGATTAAAGAGATAAGCTATGCTGAATTTTTGATAAATAAGAAAAGATTAGTTTTTGAAATTTGTTATTTAATATTTAAAATCAGTTTGTTATGTGTCTTTAAGTCGATGAGAGTTTTGGAGCATCGTTGCAATTTATACGTATTTATAGCGAGTCACGATAGTAAAAAGGAAACTGGGTCATCAGATGAAGAACGCTCAAGTTTGTATTATCCTGTGTCAAATAAAGATTGGTTTGCTCTTTAAGGCGATGAATTTATGCAATGTTATAAAAATGGACACTTGATTGATTCGATCCCTTTACTTGATCGGGCATTTCATTATGGCGATGGTTGCTTTACTACAGCACGAATGTTCCAAAATCATTTTGAACTCAAAGAACAACATTTGGCACGCTTAAGATTGGCTTGCCAGCGCTTAGGTTTAGATGCTGATTTGTCTCAGATTGAGGCTTCACTTGAAAAATTAAAACAACAATATGCAAATTTAAGTGGCACTTTAAAAATCGTAATTAGCCGTGGTGAAGGGGATCGTGGCTATAGTTTACCTTTACAAGCTGCCGATGTTTATGTGTGGTATTACCCGAGAGCAACACAAGTTTTTCAACCTGAGTGGATTGAAAGCGGTGTGTTAAATCATACGATGGGCTTAAATATGCCGCATCTGGTTGGATTAAAAACCCTCAATCGTTTAGAACAGGTTTTGCTGAAACAAGAGGCTGATCAATGCGGTTGGCTTGAAGCGCTGGTCAGCGATGTACAGGGCTATGTTGTTGAAGGGGTGAGCAGTAATTGTTTTATTCGTATAAATGATCGATGGATTACCCCAGAACTTCGTTATAATGGCGTCCACGGTGTGATGCGAGCCAAAATCTTATCAAGAATGCAGCAATACGATGTGGCATGTGAGCAACGTTGTATGGGCATTGATGAAGTTGATCGTATTCAAAACCTATTTTTTTGTAATGCATTGCATCCGATGAAGGCGGTTGTTCGATTCAATGATCGAGCTTTCGAGCAACAACCTTATCTTGATTTATTTGAAACTTTAAAACTTAGCCAGATTGATTGAATATGCCAAAGCCACCGAACCCAAGCAAAAGTAAGAAAAAACCAAAAGCTAAACCGAAATCTAGATTTACGTTTAAAGCATTTTTATTGGCCATCTGCATTTTTATTTTGGTGGTTTTTGGTGTGGTATGGGCAAATTTATTTAAGCCGTATCCATTAGATAGTAAAAAACAATTATTAGTGATTTCATCTGGTGATACCTATTCCAAATTTATTGATCGCTTAGCCCAAGATCAAAAGGTGAGTTTTCCGATTATTTTAAAGCTTTACCAGAAGTTTATGATACATGACAGTATGAAAGCTGGAGTGTATGAGCTCACGCGGGGCATGAGTGTTCGTCAGGTTTTGGAAATGCTGGCCAATGCAGATAATGCGCAAATGAATCGGATCTTAGTTATCGAAGGTACGAATTTTAAGCAGTTGGTGCAGAAGCTAAAAAATGATCCGAATGTCACCAAAACGATTTTAGATTTACCGCAAGATCAATTGTTAAAAGCTTTAGATATTTCTTATTCTCACCCTGAAGGTCTATTTGCTCCTGATACTTATTTTTTTGCTAAAGGTGAAACAGACAAGAAGATTTTGACGGATTTATATCGTCGTCAGATGAAAGCATTGGATGAGGCGTGGGCAAATAAGGCGGCTAATCTGCCGTATAAAAATAAATACGAAGCGTTAATCATGGCTTCGATTATTGAAAAAGAAACCAGTTTGGATAGTGAGCTTCAACAGGTTTCGGGTGTATTTGTACGCCGTTTAAAAATAGGTATGCGTCTACAAACTGACCCAACGGTTATCTATGGTATGGGTGATAACTATAAGGGTAATATCACGCGTAATGATTTGCGTACTCCAACGGCATATAACACTTATACGATCAATGGTTTACCACCAACACCGATTGCATTGCCAAGTAAAAAAGCGATTGAAGCAGCGATGCATCCAGATGATGCGGAAAATCTTTATTTTGTTGCAACAGGAACTGGTGGACATAAATTCACAACCAATTTGCAAGATCATAACCGAGCCGTTCAAGAGTATTTGGTGGTTTTACGTGCCAAGAGGCAGGAGCAAGAGTAAATGTTTATTAGCTTTGAAGGTACAGAAGGTGTAGGCAAAACCACGTTGATTCGTAAGATTCATCAGTATTTTGAGCAGCAAGGTAAAGAAGTTGTGTTGACTCGTGAGCCGGGTGGCACGCCTTTGGCTGAACAGATTCGTTCATTATTATTGGCAGTCAATCATGATGAGCAAATGAGTCATGATACTGAGCTATTATTGATTTACGCGGCACGTGCTCAACATTTACAACAAGTGATTTTACCTGCATTGGATGCTGGAAAAATTGTTTTAAGTGATCGTTTTACCGATGCAAGTTTTGCTTATCAGTGTTCTGGGCGTGGTTTGAGTCAGGAAAAATTGCAACTGTTAAATCAAACTTTTGTGGCGAAAATGCCTAATATTACCTTTTGGTTGGATGCACCAATTGAGTTGGGAATGACTCGTGCTCGAGAGCGTGGTGCATTGGATCGTTTTGAGCAAGAGAAATTGAGTTTCTTTGCCAAGGTTCGTTCTGGTTATGAGACTTTATGGCAAGCAGAGCCTGAGCGGATTAAGCGTTTAGATGCAACGCAGAATGCTGATATGGTGTTTGATAAAGCTTTGCAATATTTGAAATAAGAGCCTTGATAATGAGTTTGCCCTGCCTCATAAAAATGCGGGTAAATAAATGCTTTTTGATAGTTATTGCCTTACTTTTCAGGGATGAAAAGTAACAAAAATCCTTTGTTGCGCTGACGGGACATCCTTGATACCGCAGCGCAACAGGCGACATCCATGTCGCCTACCACGATAGTAAATAACAACTACAAACTCATTTATAAAGCTTAAGAAAATCAAAAGCTTTAAAATATCACTCATTCACCAACGGCTGTTCCACTTTAAAATTAGGTGGAGTTAAAACCGTTTTGCGAATTTCATTCGACAGTTCAGGATAATCCAATGTGTAATGCAAACCACGTGATTCTTTACGCTCCATCGCACAACGTACAATCATTTCAGAAACTAGAACTAAGTTGCGCAATTCGATCAAGTTCTTACTGACACGATAATCTCGATAGTATTCATTGATTTCACGTTTCAACATTTCAATACGATGTAAAGCACGTTGTAAACGCTTAGTCGTCCGAACAATACCGACATAGTTCCACATGGTTGAACGTAGTTCATCCCAGTTTTGAAGAATGACCACATCTTCGTCTGCATCGGTAACTTGAGACTCATCCCAAGAGGGTACATCTGGAAATTCAAAGCTTGTGTTGTGTTTGCTCTGAATATCTTCTGCCGCACTCATACCATATACAAAACATTCAAGCAGTGAGTTACTCGCCATACGGTTTGCGCCGTGTAAACCAGTATAAGAGGTTTCGCCAATGGCATATAAACCATCGAGATCCGTTTGGCTATGTTCATCGACCATCACACCACCACAGGTATAGTGCGCTGCTGGAACCACAGGAATCATATCTTTGGTGATATCAATACCGAGTTCAAGCAAACGTGCATATAAGGTAGGGAAGTGTTCAGTAATAAATTCAGGTGTCTTGTGTGTAATGTCCAACCAAACATGGCGGATACCGAGGCGCTTGATTTCATGGTCAATGGTACGCGCGACAATATCACGTGGTGCAAGTTCAGCACGTTCGTCAAAACGCAACATAAAACGTTCACCATCTGGCAGACGTAAATATGCACCTTCACCACGCATCGCTTCGGTGATCAAGAAGGAGCGAGCTTTTGGGTGATATAAGCAAGTTGGATGGAATTGGTTAAATTCCATGTTAGCGACACGGCAACCTGCACGATACGCCATGGCGATTCCATCACCGGTCGCAATATCAGGATTCGATGTATATAGATAAGCTTTCATAGCACCGCCACATGCCAAAGCCGTGAATGGTGCTAAGAAGGTATGAACTTGTTCAGTGCTTTCATTTAAAGCGTATAAGCCAATCGCGCGATTGGTTTGATCTTGATGACCAAGTTTGTGCAGTGTAATGAGATCAATCGCAATATAATCTTCAAAAATCGTAATATTTTCGCGTTCTTGTGCGCGCTCGACCAAGGTTGTTGAAATCGCCTTACCTGTCGCATCTGCGGAGTGAATAATACGACGTTGAGAGTGTCCGCCTTCACGTGTCAAATGTAATTGTTCATCATCATCTAAAGTGAATTGAACCCCTTGTTTAAGGAGGAAATCAACAGAAGGCTTACCACCTTCAACTGTATGTTTGACCGCATCTAATTCACATAGATGTCCGCCTGCAATCATTGTGTCATTAATATGTTGTTGAATAGAGTCTGTTTCGTCTAAGACCGCAGCAACTCCACCTTGTGCATAGAAAGTGCTCGCTTCTGTTAGAGCTGCTTTTGCTAAAATGGCAATGTTGTAATGACTTGGTAAAGAGAGTGCAAGACTTAAACCTGCACCGCCACTGCCCACAATAATCACATCAAAATGGTGAATTGCTTTTAAATCAGGCATGTCGATCTGCTTCAGTTTTAAACGTTCGCTAATGACAACGCTTTTTCATTAAAAAGGCAAGGGCTAATCTGCCTAGAGTTGAATGAATTTTTAGCAAATGTGATGATATTTAATCTGTATAGCGGTTCACTATATCTTTGTATCGAGTGATGGGGCTATTGTTGGTGATGCTCATACGCTCGAAAATGAAAGCATGAGTGATACTTGGTATTTTGACTGTTTATTCATATTTCCACCTGCAACATCTCCTTATATCTTGAAAAGATAAACATATTTTTACGAAAAAATGGGTGGGCTTATGCTAAAAACATAGTCTAAAATTTTTTTTGATCATCAGTCTGTAGGTTCTTGCTTCATGAAAAGTCGCTATTTACAACAAGGAATGTATGCTGCGGTATTTACAGTTGCCGCTGCTCAAGTCAATGCCGCAGCGCCAGTAGATTTTTCAAATCTGGTTGAGCAGGTCAGTCCTGCTGTGGTGAGTGTCAATGTTGTGAAAAAAATGACTCAGGAAGAGTTGTTACAGCAACAAGTCCCAGAAATTCTACGCCGTTTTTTTGGCAATCAAGTCATTATTCCTCAACGACAAGGGCCGCAAGAAAAAACAGCTTTTGGTAGTGCATTTTTTATTAGTAAAGATGGCTACTTGGTGACAAACCATCATGTGATTTCAAATGCTTCACGTATCAGCATCACTTTAAATGACCGTCGTGAGTTTGATGCAACATTGGTGGGAAGTGATGAGCGCACCGATGTCGCGGTACTTAAGGTTCAAGGGGCGAATTTCCCTGAGTTAAGAGTGGGTGATGTAAACCAGCTCAGAGTTGGTGAACCTGTTCTGGCTATCGGCTCTCCTTTTGGATTTGATTATTCCGCATCAGCAGGAATCGTCAGTGCAAAATCACGTAATATGAGTGGTGAGACCTCAGTTCCTTTTATTCAAACTGATGCAGCTTTAAATCCAGGTAACTCTGGTGGTCCATTATTTAACCAACGCGGTGAAGTGGTCGGCGTTAACTCTCGAATCTTTAGTGGTACAGGCGGTTATATGGGCTTGTCATTCTCGATCCCGATTGATGTCGCGATGGATGTGGTTCAGCAACTAAAAGCCAATGGTAAAGTGACCCGTTCTTATTTGGGTATCATGCTCCAAGATATTGATCGTAATTTGGCTGAAGCATATAAGTTACCAAAACCTGAAGGTTCATTGGTTACTCAAGTTGCACCAAAATCACCAGCAGAAAAAGCAGGTTTAAAATCAGGTGATGTGATCTTAAAAATTAATGGCACGGCTATTTCTCGTACCAGTGATTTACTCTATACACTAAACCGTACTGCACCGAATCAAACCATTCGATTAGATGTTTTACGTGATGAAAAAATTCGTACTGTTTCCGCAACTTTAAGTACTGCACCAGATGACACACCTGCAGCAGAAGATAAAAATAATCCAACCAATGGATTGGGAATGAGTATCCGAAATCTGACACCTGCTGAGCAATCTCGCTTAGAAGTGTCTGGTGGTATTTTGGTACAAGAAGTGAAACGTGGTGGTTTAGCTTCGTTGTCAAACATTGTTGCTGGTGATGTGATTCTTCAAGTCAACGGGGTTGCGATTACGGATAGTGCAGCTTTTGCCAAAGTGATTGCTGGATTGCCTAAAGGTAGCGTTGCGCGTGTTGCAATTATTCGTCAGGGTCAACGAGCAATATTGGGTTTACGCTTACAATAAGATTTCATAATGCGATAAAAACCACTCCCACTTTGAGTGGTTTTTATTTTGTCATATTGATGGGTTTAGATTACTGTGTAGCAGTGCAGGGATTTAAAAAGTATAGCTACATTATGAGTACGATTTTTGATTTAAAAATACAGGTTCAACCTGAACATATTGATGTGCTGGGTCATGTCAATAACGTGATCTATGTGCAGTGGATGCAAGATGTGGCGGCTGCGCATATTGAAACATTAGGCTTAGGTTTGGCGCAATATTTAGAACTAAAACATGCCATGGTTGCAGTTGAACATCATGTGCAATATCGCAAAGCCGCGCTTGAAGGTGAAGAAATTATTTTACGGACATGGCTAGATGATATAAATGCGCTGTACTCGTTCCGTCAGTATGCATTTTATCGACCAAAAGATCAGAGTGTCTTGTTTATTGCCAATACCAAATGGGCTTGTATCGAGATTGCAACTGGTCGTCCAAAGCGTATGTCACCAAGCTTCTCCCAAGCGTATCAGCCTATCTCAACCGATTTGAATCCAATGGATTTTTCGGTTTCTTATGCGCAAATTTCTTCAGTTTAAATCTAAATAAGATGCTTATGTTTGCTCTTAAATAGGCATCATTATTTTGAATACTTTGAAAGGTCGTTCTGTTATAATCCCTAACAATTTTGTTAAACCGCTTTGGCTCATCACTTTTTTAAAGGATAGAGCGTTCTATTTTCTCAAGGTAACCCATGGCGCAAGCTAAAAAATCCGTAGATATCAAAAATATACGCAATTTCTCGATTATTGCTCATATTGATCATGGTAAGTCAACTTTGGCTGACCGCTTTATTCAAATGTGTGGTGGCTTACAAGATCGTGAGATGCAGGCTCAAGTACTGGACTCTATGGAGCTTGAGCGCGAACGTGGGATTACCATTAAAGCTGCGTCAGTTACGCTGTATTACACGCATCCAAATGGTCAAGAATATCAACTGAACTTTATTGATACACCGGGACACGTTGACTTCTCTTATGAGGTTTCACGTTCTTTGGCTGCATGTGAAGGCGCATTGTTGGTTGTAGATGCTGCACAGGGCGTAGAAGCTCAGTCAGTGGCAAACTGCTATACCGCAATTGAGCAAGGCTTAGAAGTATTGCCAATCTTAAACAAGATTGATTTGCCTCAAGCGGAGCCTGAACGTGTCATCCATGAAATTGAAGAAATTATTGGTATTGAAGCAACAGATGCACCGACATGTTCAGCAAAAACAGGTTTAGGTGTTGAAGGTGTTTTAGAGCGTTTGGTGGATGTCATTCCTGCACCACAAGGTGATCGTGATGCGCCGTTACAAGCTTTAATTATTGACTCATGGTTTGATAATTACTTAGGCGTTGTCTCGTTGGTTCGCATTAAACAAGGTCGTATCCGTAAGGGCGACAAAATGTTGGTGAGATCGACAGGTCAGACGCATCCAGTCACTTCTGTAGGTGTGTTCAATCCAAAACATAGTGAAACCGATATACTCGAAGCGGGTGAAGTTGGTTTTGTTATTGCAGGGATTAAAGATATTTTTGGTGCGCCAGTGGGCGATACCATTACTTTATCAAGCACGCCAGATGTTCCGATTTTACCCGGCTTTAAAAAGGTTAAACCGCAGGTCTATGCGGGCTTATTCCCGATTGATGCTAGCGATTTTGAACCGTTCCGTGAAGCGCTACAAAAACTACAGATTAATGACTCTGCTTTATTTTTTGAACCAGAAAGTTCAGATGCTTTAGGTTTTGGTTTCCGTTGTGGCTTCTTAGGCATGCTGCACATGGAGATCGTACAAGAGCGTTTAGAGCGCGAGTATGATCTTGATTTGATCAGCTCTGCACCAACAGTGATTTATGAAGCATTGACCAAGAAGGGCGATATCATCTATATCGATAGCCCATCAAAAATGCCAGATGGTTCGACAGTTGAAGATTTACGTGAGCCAATTGCTGAATGTCATATTCTTGTACCACAGGAATATCTAGGCAATGTCATGACCTTGTGTATTGAGCGCCGTGGTGTGCAAAAGGACATGAAATTCTTGGGTAATCAAGTTTCACTCACTTTTGAAATCCCAATGGCTGAAGTGGTCATGGATTTCTTTGATAAATTGAAATCTTGTTCACGTGGTTTCGCATCGCTCGACTATAACTTTGTACGTTTTGAAAGTTCAGCATTGGTTAAGGTTGATGTGTTAATTAATGGCGAAAAGGTTGATGCCTTAGCAATGATTTGTCATCGTAATGATGCACGTCACCGTGGTATCGCACTGGTTGAAAAGATGAAAGACTTGATCCCTCGTCAAATGTACGATGTGGCGATTCAAGCGGCCATAGGTGCGCAAATCATTGCACGTTCTACTGTAAAAGCGATGCGTAAAAACGTATTAGCAAAATGTTATGGTGGTGACGTATCGCGTAAGAAAAAGTTACTTTCAAAACAAAAAGAAGGTAAGAAACGCATGAAACAAGTGGGAAGTGTTGAAATTCCACAAGAAGCGTTCTTAGCTGTGTTGAAAGTTGAAAGATAAATAAATGTGGCTGGCAGAACAAAGTGTTGCTTTGTCCAGCCCAAGACAAGCAGTTTGTCGGCTGCAAGTGAGGGTGTGTGGATTTTGATTTTAATTTGATTCTGGTACCTGCCACACTTATATTTTTCATGGTGTGGTTGCTTGATAAGTTTGTACTCAAACATCGTGCAAACAAAGGGCGAGATCAGGAAAATTTTATCATTACGTGGGCGTATGATTTCTGGCCTGTATTGGCGATCGTACTTGTTTTGCGCTCTTTCCTATATGAACCATTTAATATTCCATCTGAGTCTATGGTTCCGACCTTAGAAATTGGTGATTTTATTTTGGTCAATAAATTTGATTATGGCGTGCGTTTACCGATCGTAAATACCAAAGTGATCAATGTTGGTGAGCCAAAACGTGGTGAAGTCATTGTCTTCCGTTATCCACCACAACCTACGATTAGTTATATCAAGCGCGTTGTTGGTTTGCCGGGTGACCATATTCAATATAAAGATGGTCAATTGGTCATTAATGGTGAGCAGGTTGCTAAAGTTGCGACTGAAGTTAAGCGTGAAAAAGATCTATTGGAAACACCAACAGTCTCTTATTTTAAAGAAACTTTAGGTGATCATCAGTATTCGGTTCGCTATATAGACGGACGTAATTCTTTGGTTGAAACCTATCAATTTGCACAAGCCAAAGGTGCAGATGCATTGGTTCCATTTGTTGCTAAAGCCAATGACGTGTTTATTCAAACTCAAGGGCAAGATTGGGAAGTGACTGTGCCAGAAGGTCAGTACTTTGCTATGGGTGACAACCGCGATCAAAGTGCTGATAGCCGTTTTTGGGGCTTTGTACCTGAAGAAAACTTAACAGGTCGTGCTTTTTATGTATGGATGCATAAAGAACCTGGTTTTAAACTTCCAAGTTTTAACCGAAATGCTAAAATTGACTAATAAATAAAAAACACATAGGAAATATAAAGATGCGTAAATCTCAGTTGGGGACTTCGTATATTGCAATTTTATTTGGGGTGGTTTTATTTGCAGTTGCTGTGAAAGCAGCAATTGCAATTTGGCCTGCGTACTGGGATGACAAAGTGATCGACAGTCAAATTGAGGGACTATTAAAAGATAGCCCGCAAAATACGACACCGAGTAAATTTGCATCTCAGATGGATCAGCGTTTAGATATGAATGGAATACGTGATCTTCGTTTTAAGGATGTCGCACAAGCCACATATAAAGATGATTTGATCGTAAACAAAAAGTATGAAGTGCGGAAGCCTTTCATGCTCAATATTAGTTTAGTGATGACTTTTGAGAAGACTTTTGACCAAAAATCTGCCAAACAAACTCAGTGATAGTCGCTTACAAGGGCGAATCGGTCACCAGTTTAAACAAGTTGACTTGTTGACACTGGCTTTAACCCACCGCTCTGTTAGCCATAAACACAATTATGAACGCCTAGAATTTCTAGGCGATTCATTATTGGGAATGATCATTGCCAATTATTTATATCAGGTCTACCCTTTAGAAAATGAAGGGCGTTTGACGCGTATGCGAGCGACGCTTGTGAGACAAGAAGCGCTCGGTAAAATCGCCAATGATTTACAGCTCAGTCGGTCATTAATCTTAAGTACTGGTGAGTTAAAATCGGGTGGTCATCACCGCGAGTCTATCCTTGCTGATACGGTTGAGGCGATTATCGGTGCGATTTATTTAGACTGTAATGATCTAAACCAGCTACAAAGCATTGTGTTAAAATGGTATGAACCATACCTCGATTATATTGAACCCACAGATCAACTCAAAGACCCGAAATCACGCTTACAAGAGTATTTACAAGCACGTAAAAAACCTCTCCCAGTTTACGAGGTTGTAGATATTCAGGGCGATGCGCCAAATCAACATTTTACGGTGGAATGTTTGATTGATGGTTTGCCTAAAATCCATGGTGAGGGCTCAAGTCGTCGATTCGCTGAACAAACAGCAGCGGCTGAAATTTTAAAATTATTGGAGCAATAACTTGATGTCTCATTCAAATGACAATCAATCAGAAATTACTGAACCGCAAGATGATCAAAATGTTGTTGATCAATTTTTTAGTTCTAAAGAAGTTACCATTCCTTCGGATTTCAAAAGCGGCTTTGTCGCAATTGTAGGTCGTCCAAATGTGGGTAAATCAACGTTGATGAACCATTTATTAGGACAAAAACTTTCGATTACTTCGCGTAAACCACAAACAACTCGTCATAAGATTGTGGGTATTGATTCGCGTGAAAAATCACAAGCAGTATTTGTTGATACCCCAGGAATGCACAAAAAAGAAGTCCGTGCGATCAATAAAATGATGAACCGTGCTGCACATTCTGCGTTGCGTGATGTGAACTTGGTTTTATTTGTGGTTGATGCACAAAAGTGGACTCAAAATGACGAACTTGTTTTAGAGAAACTTAAAAACGCAGAAATGCCTGTGATTTTGGTGATCAACAAACTTGATACTTTTGAAAATAAAAATGAAGCACTGCCACTGATTCGTGAACGTGCCAAATTAATGAATTTTGCAGAAATTGTACCTGTTTCAGCTTTGCGTGGTGCGAATCTAGATCATTTGCGTGACACCATTGAAAAGTATTTACCTTATCAAGCGCCATTATATTCATTGGATCAGATCACGGATCGTTCAGAACGTTTCCTTGCAAGTGAAATTATCCGTGAAAAAATTATGCGTCAGTTGGGTGAAGAACTACCATACGATTTAACTGTACAGATCGAATCATTTAAAACTGAAGAAGCAGTGATGAATGAAAAGACCGGTAAATTGAAGTCTGCTTGTACTTATATTGATGCAACCATTTTTGTAGAACGGCAAGGTCAAAAAGCCATTGTGATTGGTGACAAAGGTGCGAAGCTGAAAAGTATCGGTATGGATGCACGTGCAGACATGGAAAGAATGTTTGAGCAAAAGATTATGCTGACACTTTGGGTTAAAGTGAAAGGTGGCTGGTCGGATGATGAACGTGCGCTGAAAAGTCTAGGTTATAGCGATATTTAAAACGATCTATTAAGTCGATGGAAGCAGGTATGAAAATCACAATACGAGTAATAGCGATCGTGACATGTATATTCATGTTGCAAGGGTGTATTCATAAAGTGGTGACTGTACCTGTTAAAGTTGCCTATAAAACCACCAAGGGCGTTGTGAAAGGCACAGCGGCTGTGGTGGGTGCTGTGATTCCTGATGGTGAAGATGATAAAAAAAAGGATGCAAAGGACTAGGATGAGTCGCATGCTATGATGCGCAATGAAGTCTTGCATGGATATTTAATTCATCATCGTAAATATCGAGAAAAAAGCCATATTGTGCATTTGTTTACACAGGAATATGGTCGGGTGGATGGGATCCTGAGACAGACTCCGCCACCCCAATACCAACCGATTCGTGTGCAAGCCACAGGCAAATCTGAACTTAAAAATTTCACTAAGTTGGAAATTTTAAATCAACCGGTTTTTTTCCATGGTGATGCATTCTTTGCTGGTTTTTATTTAAATGAAGTCATTTTGCGTTTGTGCTCGCTTGAAGAAGCGATGTCACAAACATTTCAACAATATCAAATGGTTTTATTGCAGTTACAGCTACTTGCGTCACATGAGCAGGCATCATTGTTTTTACGTCAAATTTTGCGTCAATTTGAGCATGTTTTATTGCAAGAGCTAGGCTATGCAATTGATTTCTCAGTTGATGCTAGCCAGCAACAAGTTCAACCATCTCAGCATTATCAATTTCAGCTTAATGATGGTTTTATGCCTGTTGCAAAAGCCTCACGTTCAACGCTAGATGGTGCTCTAATTGCATCCATGCTCAGTTATGAACAAGGGCAGGATTTTTCTCACGAACAATTGCAATTATTGGGTAAACTATACCGTCAAATGATTAGCTCATTGTTGGGTGATCGACCGCTGAAAAGCCGTCAACTTTGGATTCAAAATACTCAAACTTAATCATTCAAAAGCAAAACTTTTAAGTGCTTTAGGGTGAAAACAATAGGATATTTTTATGGCTGCAATATTAGGTGTAAACATTGATCATGTTGCGACATTAAGACAAGCACGTGGTACAACTTACCCTGATCCTGTACAGGCGGCATTGGTCTGTGAACAAGCAGGTGCAGAAGGCATAACCTTACATTTACGTGAAGATCGTCGTCATATACAAGACGATGATGTTCGTCGTATGCGTCCATTATTGAAAACACGCATGAACCTTGAATTAGCAGTCACTGATGAAATGGTTGCATTTGCCAAAGAAATTCAACCGCAACATGTCTGTTTCGTGCCTGAGCGTCGCCAAGAAGTGACAACAGAGGGTGGCTTGGATGTGGTTGGTCATTTTGAAAAAGTTAAAGCTGCGACAGAAGCACTCAAAGCGATTGGATGTGATGTGTCATTATTCATTGATGCAGATTTAGCCCAGATTGATGCGGCAGTTGCCTGTGGTGCGCCAACCATTGAAATCCATACAGGTGCTTATGCGGACGCGGAAACGGATGAACAACAGCAAGCAGAATTGGCACGTATCGTCAAAGGTGCTGAATACGCCGCTGCGAAGGGGCTAGTGGTCAATGCCGGACATGGTTTAAATCTAGAAAATGTTGCGCCTATCGCCGCTATCCCGCAAATTCATGAATTAAACATTGGGCATTCGATTATTGCAGATAGTGTATTTGTCGGTTTAGCTCAAGCGGTAAAAGAGATGAAAGCAGCGATTCAGGCTGCTGCGAGATAAGTTGATGAGTAGTATAAATTACGATGAGTTGATGCAACCTGTGATTGGTTTTTTAGGTTGTACTACACCTCAAGCATGGTTAGATGAAGCCATTAATAATCTTGAAATATTGATGCAAGACCATGCGAATTGTGAAAAGAAAGCTGCCAGTACGGCAATGAACCTGATGTTTCGTTATAGCTTTTTTACTGACTTACAAGTGAAGTTGGCGCAGCTCGTGCGTGAAGAAATGCTGCATTATGAGCAAGTTCTTGAGTTTATGAACAAACGTGGTCAAGAATGGAAGGGGTTGAGCGCAGGGCGCTATGCAGGTGGCTTACGCAAAGAAATCCGTACCTATGAACCTGAGGCCTTGATTGACGTGATGATCATAGGGGCATTTGTAGAGGCACGTTCTTGTGAGCGTTTCTATGCACTTGCACCAATTGTTGATGATGAGCTCGGTCGCTACTATCGTTACTTGCTTAAATCAGAATCACGTCACTTTGAGGATTATTTGGCGCTGGCTTTAGATGTTGCGAAAACGGCAAAACTAAAAGATCCTGAAGAAACCATTCAACAACGGATTGAGTATATCCGTGAAGTGGAGAAGAATCTGATTTTAACTCCAGATGATACTTTCCGTTTCCATAGTGGTGTGCCAGCAAAGATCGTCGCTTAATTTTGAACTAAAGTTGAGCAAACCTCTGACAATTTCAGAGGTTTTTTTATTTCTATTTTTTATTAAGCAATAAAAAGCCCATATCAGTGATATGGGCTTTTTAGAATCTTGGCTCTCCCACCTGGGCTCGAACCAGGGACCTGCGGATTAACAGTCCGTCGCTCTACCGACTGAGCTATGGGAGAATCTGACAGCCATTATAGGCGGCTTTTAAGATCGGTCAAGTTAAAACTGCCATGTTTCTTTCATTTTTGTGTTGTATGCTTTTTATTTGCACAATTAGCGTTAAATCGAAAAAAATACTTGAAACTTGAAGATGCGATTGCTAGATTTAATTTAGAAAGAGCGTTTAGACATCGATCTAGACAGTGTGGATTTAACCCTACTTGCCAGCACTAAAATGGCTAAACCGGAGGTCAAAATGACTATTCTTCGTATTCAATCTATTTTTTCAAATCTATCTTTTTATCAAGAACATTATCTCGATATCCTCCAAGATTCTGAGCGCTATTACACGCCTGTTGAAAGTTCATTTATCAATACTTTTCCTTTTAAGCAACAAGCTTTGTTCTTGGGTGATTTATTGCAGTTATGGTTCGGTAATAAGTGGAAAATCATAGATTCACGCAATTTATTAAGTCAAAAAAATCCACTCACCGTAAATCAACAAAGCCCTTTATATTTATTTCAACTCGGTGGTGAATTGATTTTAGGCGCAAATACAGCTTTGGCGTGGTCTGTTGCAGAAGAGAAAATTGTTACGGTACAAGTGAAGAGTATTTGGCAATATGCGGTATTCAGTCATTTATGTACGCGACCGAAAAATTTTAAAGTAAAAAAGGCAATTGCCTAATTTACTTAGATTATTTTTTAACATGAGGTTTTACAAATTGTCCGTTTGTTAAAAATATGCGTTGTTTTAAACTATTTTAACTTATGAAGAATAATTTAAAAGTAAGGTGAATTTATAATGAATGGACAATGTGTTTGTGGTGAAACCACTTTTGAAGTTGAATTAAAAAATCATGATGTGCATGTCTGCCATTGTTCAATCTGCCGTAGACAGACCAGTGGTGTAATCATGACGATTGATGTTGAGCAGGGAAGTCTAAAATTTCTTAAGCAAGATCACCTTTCGGTTTACAACTCATCTGCTTGGGGGGAGCGTGGTTTTTGTAATGTTTGTGGTACAACTTTGTTCTGGCGGACTAAAGACCAGAATTACTGCAATATCAATGTATTCTCACTGAATGAACAGCCGAAAGACTTAAACTTGGATATGGAAATCTACATTGATTGCAAACCTGAGTTTTATGCTTTCGAAAACTCAACCAAGAAATTGACCGAAGCTGATGTCGTTGCTTTGTTCAATGCTGAATCTTCGGATCAGAATTAGACGTTTGATTGGACATTAAAAAAGGAAACTCCATTGAGAAGTTTCCTTTTATTTAAAGCGGAAAGGGTGATTATTTAGCCGTTTTTTCTGCTTCAATTGAGGCAATCGCTGCATCTACGCCATCAATTGAATCCGCTGCTTTTTTGATACGTGCAAGTGCATCAACTAAAACTTCGTCAGCCGTTGCATAAGAAATACGCATAAAGCCACCTAAACCAAATGCGTCGCCAGGAACAACAGCAACGCCTGTTTCTTCGAGTAACCATTCAGAAAATTCTGTGCAAGATTTTAGACCTTTGGCACGAATTAAAGGGCGAATATTAGCGTAAGCATAGAATGCGCCATCTGCTGTTAAGCAAGAAATACCATTAATTTCATTCAAGCCATTTACCACTAAGTCGTGACGACGTTTGAATGCTTCAATCATCGGCTTGAGAACATCTTGTGAACCATTCAAGGCCGCTTCAGCAGCAACTTGGGAAATCGATGTCGGGTTAGACGTTGATTGTGATTGGATCTTTTTCATTGCACTAATAATTTTGGCTGGACCCGCTGCATAACCAATACGCCAGCCTGTCATCGCATAGGCTTTCGATACACCATTTAATACAATGGTACGGTCATATAAATCAGGCGCGACAGTCGCAATGTTATAGAACTCATCTTCCCAACGAATTGGTTCATACATATCGTCTGAAGCGACATAGACATGTGGATGACGACGAAGTACTTCAGCCAAAGCTTCTAATTCAGCTTTGGTGTAGATCATACCCGTTGGGTTAGATGGACTGTTTAAGACCACTAAACGAGTATTTACTGTAATTGCTGCTTCTAATTGCTCAGGGGTGATTTTAAAGCGTTGTTCTTCACCACACTTTACGATCACAGGTGTACCTTCCGCAATAATCACCATATCTGGGTAGCTTACCCAAAATGGAGCAGGGATGATCACTTCATCGCCTTTGTTTAACAAAGCGAGTGCTAAGTTAAAGAAGCTTTGTTTACCACCACAAGATACTAAAATTTGGTTAGCTTGATAATCTAAATTATTGTCACGTTTTAATTTTGCAATAATTGCTTTCTTTAAGCTTGGAGTACCGTCTACTGCTGTATATTTTGTAAAGCCTTTGTTGATCGCTCCAATTGCAGCATCTTTGATGTGTTGAGGGGTATCAAAGTCTGGTTCGCCTGCACCTAAACCAATCACGTTTTTACCAGCAGCTTTAAGCTCAGCAGCTTTGTTGGTGACTGCAAGTGTAGGAGATGGTTTGATGGCATTGACACGATCAGAGAGACGTACGTCCACGGCATTATTCCTTCTTATGGGATTAAAAATAAAAAAAGCATGTTATCTTAGCTTAAATAGAAATGGTTGTGGTTGAAACCTGCCTTAATCGTATAAAAAGTTACCAAATTGTAAGTATTGGTTTGGTTCTCATTTTTTTCATATTTTATTTTTATCATCATCATAAAAAATCTATTACAATAGTGGTTAGAAATTTTGATTTCGAGAGAATTTCAATGAGTGATCAACAACCAAAAGCCAAAAAAGCTTTGGTCAAATTACCTTTCCCGATGCCATCGGCACAGGATGATTCTGAGAGTGCTGTGCATAATCAGGTGCGTCCAAAGCCTGAGCAATACGCAGATCGAACGTGGATGCCACCGCGTGGTACTCGTCGTTCGATGGGGAAACGTTAGAAAAAAGCCAATCATTATATGATTGGCTTTTTTATTTGGGGCTGTACTAGATTAGCACTATGTTAATCTATGAAAATGAAGCTAACCAATTGTAAATTAAATAAGAAAACTCAGCTTAAACTACTTGAGTTT